>NZ_PTRA01000001.1:2786679-3096310 GCF_002943425.1 Siphonobacter curvatus | reverse complement strand
TTACTACAACAAATGCCGAACCGGGGTTTTCAGTCTTCCGTGGATTTGACGCTGGTTTTTGGACTGGGAACTGAAACCAAGATTGATTCCGTAACGATTGTCTGGCCGGATGGTCAGCAACAGGCCATCCCGAGTGTAAAAGCGGATACGGAACTCGTTCTGGATTATCGTCAATCGAAAGCCGGGGTACCTCGAATGGGGGCAACCCCAGCATCTTACTTCACCGATGCAACGGCTCCCGCTCGCTTGGACTATACCCACGTAGAAAATGCGTTTGTGGACTATAACCGTGATCCGCTGCTCAAGCAGATGTACTCCACGCAGGGGCCGCCGCTGGCCGTGGGCGATGTCAACGGCGATGGTCTGGATGATGTGTACCTCGGCGGAGCTTCCGGTTCGGCTAAAAAATTATTTGTACAGCAGGCCAATGGTACGTTCAAAGGTCAGGAGCTGATCATGCTGGATACCGAACGCCTGTACGAGGATGTAGCGGCCACCTTCTTCGACGCGGATCAGGATGGCGACCAGGACTTGTACGTGGTGAGCGGCGGGAATGAATTTATCGACGGCTCCGCTGAACTCGAAGATCGTTTGTACCTAAACGATGGAAAGGGGACGTTTACTCGTGACCGTCGCCTGCCCTTGCTGTATCTGAATGGCTCAAGTGTCACGGCGGCTGACTTCGATCACGATGGCGACCAGGATTTATTTGTGGGTAGTCGCATGGTATCCGGACAGTACGGCCTATCGCCACAGAGTCAGTTGCTCGTCAATAATGGTCGAGGTGAGTTCAAGGTAATGACTAAACGATATATCCCCGAATTCTCAAAAATGGGAATGGTAACCGACGCGGTCTGGGCGGACGTCAACCGCGATTCCTGGCCCGATCTCATTATCAGTGAAGACTGGGGACCCGTTACGATTTTCCTGAATGAGAAAGGCCAACGTCTGGCAAGATCGCCTCAACTTTCGGAACTGACGGGTTGGTGGAATCGCCTGTACGTGCGGGATCTCGACGGGGATGGTGATCTAGATCTGGTGGCGGGTAATCTGGGGAGCAATAACCGCTATCATGCTTCGGCAGAACACCCGGCGGAGCTGTACGTCAACGATTTTGACCGCAACGGTACCATGGAACAAATCATCAATTGTTGGACCGAAACCGGCAAAAGCTATCCGATGGTACTCAAGCAGGATTTACAGAAAGCAGTACCTTCCATCAAAAAGAAATTCCTGAAGTTTACGGATTACGCCGAAAAAACGGTCGAAGACCTGTTTGATGAAAGTTCCCGCGAAGGTATGCTCAAGCGTTCGGCGGTGGAAGACCGGACGGGCGTATTCTGGAACGACGGAAAGGGGAATTTCCGCTTTGAAGCCTTACCCCAGGACGTTCAATTTTCACCCATTTACGGAATCAGCAGTGTAGATTACGATCAGGATGGAAAGTTGGATTTGATCCTGACGGGTAATTTCTTTGAGTGCCTGCCCGAACTGGGTCGTTACGACGCCAACCGGGGAGTCGTGCTAAAAGGCACGGGACAACAAAAATTTAACGTCGTACCTTCCGCTCAAACGGGTTTGATCGTCGAAGGTCAGGTACGACGTTCGGCCGAGCTAAAAATGCCGCAAGGAACCGGACTGATTTTTGCCAAAAACGGAGCGGCCGCTCAATTGGTGCGTACGCAGCAAAAGCCTCGCTAGTTAACCGGGATCAGGAGCAGAAACTTATTCTGCTCCTGGTACGAACCAGGTAAATGACTAATCGCCGTAGGCGTGTTAAGATCGGAAGCCGTATACGTTGAACCGAATAAGTAGCGTCCATCTACATTTTCGACTTTGGAAGCGTAGAACGGAGTATCAATTTGAAATTCAGTACGGAATTGGGTGTCCGTGGACAGCGTCAGATAATTACGGAATTTCAGTGGGCTATTTGCTTCGGAAAACTCATAACGAATCAGGTCTTTCTTCTTTTTATAATTAGATTCTGAAACCAATACATCCACTTGCTCTACGGTTCCTTTGGAAGGAGGAAGCAGCCAGGCCTTGCCCGGTGCTACCATAAAGCGAGCGTAGTCCATCGACATCTTAGGAAGAATGAAGGCCACTGGTTCGTCCTTATAAATAATTCCCTGAATTGAACCGGAACGAAAAACGTGCTGGTCGTAGCGATACCAGTCGGGACGCAAACGGTTGGTAGGCTCTCGGGACGGAGTTGCAAAACCATATCTAGAATATTCTCCCTGTAAGTAAGCTTCATCGACCCAATAATTAAATTTTTCCGCCCCTTTGATAAACGCTGAACGCTTCCAGTCGATATATAGCGGGACGTCCAGTTTATTGTAAATGTTCATTCGAACTACACCATTCTCTCCCTGGAAGTTAAATTGAATGCGGAGCGAATCGGTTTCGTAAACGAAAGCCTTGTCTTGCAAGGTAACGGTCGGGCTGTGTAGGGTAACCACCTGAACTTTGGGCGTACAAGAAGCGAGCCCTAAGACGAGTAGAAATAGCGATAAGCGTAAAGTTTTCATAGCGGTTGATTTTAAATTGTTAAGGTAAAACCAAACGGGGAAGTGGGGAAGTTAAAAGTTCTTAAAAGCCTACAGGTTGGGCAAAACGATCCCTAGAAGTGTTTCCGGCAAAAGGATGTTTTGTTCATCAAAAAAGAGGCTTCAAATATTTTGATATTTGTTAAATTATGCGGAGCTTAATACTTTCAAGCAACCTATGCTTATACTAGCTTAACTCGCTGGTTACGAAAGCAGTACTTCGGGTCTAGTAAGTCAAAATCTGGCATTGTTTTTTAGAATTTTCTGCCGCTTACATGCCCAATTCTTCAGAAAACCAAATTTCCATTTAAATACGGCTTCACGGCCATTAACTTTTATGAAACAGTTTTTATTTGTTTTTGCTGTTATGGGCGTGCTATGCTCAGCCTGTAATCCGAAAAGTCTGGTTATCCACTCGGGATACGCCCCCAATTACACGCATTTGTACAATACCTATTGTATCGCTTTCGATCCCATCACTGCTCAGGATACAACCCTTCAACACGACATTATTACGGCCGAAATCAACCGGCAAATGCAATTGAGAGGTTTTCAGTATACCACCGAACAACCGGACGTACTGGTCTTTTATTCCCTGCACCCCGATAAAATCAAACTGAACACTTACGTAAAAAGCTATCGCTATCCAGACGTGGATTATGTAGTAGATAAAACGTTTTTACGGAAGGGTACCTTGCTCATTCAGTTTCAGGATACATTCATGAACAAAACGGTGTGGCAAGGCTACGCAGCCCGCGTATCACCCGAAGGCTTCTTCGATCGAAAAGCCATTCGCACCGCTACCCGAAATGTACTGCTCGGCTACAATACGTTCTCACTGACGTATCAGGCTCAAAACCGCGAGCGTTCTTCGTACTAGTAGGACCGGAAAGACCAAAGAAAACCTCCGTTGCTCAGCAGCGGAGGTTTTCTTTGGTAATAGAAAGGGTTTAGGAAGGAATTCCCTTCAGAACGGCCTCTTCAATGACCGGAGGGTAATGTTTGTATTCCAGCTCGTGGCATTTTCGGGCTACCTCAGCAGCAGTATCACCCGGCTCTACGGGAAAAGAAGCCTGGAAAACAGTATTTCCCTCGTCGTAATGTTCGTTGACGAGGTGAATCGTAATACCCGATTGCGTTTCATTCGCGGCAACGACCGCTTCGTGTACGCGGTCGCCGTACATACCCTTGCCGCCATACGAAGGCAGTAAGGCCGGATGGATATTAAGAATTCGATTGGGGAAAGCTTCGACCAGTTCTTTGGGTACCAGCCAGAGAAATCCAGCCAGAATGACCCAGTCGATGCGGGCTTCTTCGAGCCAGCTCCGTACTTCACCGGAGCGAAATTGCTGCCGATCGAACAAACGAATGGGAATGCCCAGGCGATTCGCTCGTTCGATGACGCCCGCCGAAGGGTTATTACAAAGAATCAGTTCGACCGAAATCTCGGCGTGACCGTCGAAGTAGCGGACGATATTCTCGACATTCGTACCCGAACCCGAAGCAAAAAGTGCTAAACGTTTCAAAAGCAAAAAGTAGTTACACAGGTACCTTCAACGTACCCGAAAAGTCAAAACAGTTGGAGCTTACCGCAGGTACACGCCCGCCTCGGGACCTTCCAGTACCACCTCAATGTGATCATTCAGCGTGGTCATCAGAGCGTAGCCGACGAAATCAGCGGATACGGGGTAGCGGCGGTAGTTTCGATCGACCATCACCGATACCTGTAAGCGTTTGAGCTTCGTCTGAAAAAAAGGCATCAGGCTGTAGGCGAGTGTACGGCCCGTATAAAGGACATCATCGCAGACAATCACGCATTTGCCCGCCAGCGTGGCCGAGTCAATGTCTAGCTGAATGGCATGGGAGGCGGGGTCGGTTTTTTGAAGCTGAATAGCAATCTGCTGTACCTTTAGCGGCGAAATGGCTTCCAGTTGTTCTTTCAGCAGGGTTGCCATCACGACACCCTGACCTACGATGCCCGCCAGAACGATTTCCCGCTCTTCAAAATTGGTTTCGTAGACCTCAAAAGCAATCCGGCGTAACTTCTGCTTGAGTTGTTCCGGATTCAGGAGCAAAGTTTTTTCAGTCGAAATCATGGCCGAATTTACGGGGTCCGCTTCGTACAGAAACCATAGTACGCCGGAAAAATCATAAAATTGACCGTCAATAAGATATTCTCGGAGCCGACATCATTTAGTACACCCGCCTTTTCGTATTTTTGTACTTTCGATGAGAATCGGTCAGCAAGCCCGTCAAGTTTCCCGATTTTCGTTATTTAGTTTTTCACTACTGAAGAAATGGCAAAAGTTCCGGTAAATCGCTACCAACAGCCCTACATTAACAGCGGTCAGATGGGAATGCCCCAGGGCGTTCGCACGAAAAAATATGGCCTTGAACCCAAAAAGTACATTAACCTGGCCCTGCGTGACTGGGTTAAGCAGGAATGGTTCTGGTTTCTGATCCCCGTGGCTGTAATTATCATCAACGTAGTTCTGAACGTCACTAATGCGTATGCCAACTGGTGGATTTATCTGGTAGCCGTCTTAGGTGCAGTAGGTTTCGGTTTGTTCCGGGCTATGCAGTTCACGGCTACTACGCAGGTGGAACAGAATAAGCAGATGTTTGAAAAATTCGTTTATGAATTCGATAACCGTCAGATCTTTGTCTGGAAAAACCGCGAGAAGAAAGAAGGAGGTCAGTTGCCCTGGAATATGATTCAGTCGGTACAGAAGGAGAAAGATGCGTATCTGTTCATTTTAGGAAAATATCAGTATCTCTACCTTCCTTTCAATGTCTTCAATTCGGAGCACGACATCAAAATGTTCGAGACGATTTTGACGCGTAAAGAACTGTTGAAGTAATTGAAAGGTTATTCCATATAATCAAGCAAAAGAGGTCGGTGGCTTGCCATCGGCCTCTTTCTTTATGTAGCGAACCTTACTACATCACCGCAAATCAATCCCCAAAGCAATGTACCAAAGTCTGCTCAACGAACGACTGGACCCCTTACGTCAGCAGTTAATTGAACACTCCGTCTATCACCGTATTCACTCCATTGAGGCTCTACGGGTCTTTACCCAAAGTCACGCCTTTGCCGTCTGGGACTTTATGTCGCTGCTCAAAGCCCTGCAACGGCAATTAACCTGCGTGCAAGTGCCCTGGTTACCAACGGCTTCAGGGAACACGGCGTATCTGATTAATGAAATCGTTACGGGTGAGGAAAGTGACGTCGACCAGCACGGCGTACGCATGAGCCACTATGAATTATACCTGCGGGCCATGCAGGAATTACAGGCCGATACCACGGTTATTGAAGCCTTCGTAGCCGACCTGCGGCAGGGTAAATCCGTAACTGAAGCTTTGGAAAATGCCAGCATTCCCGAAGGAGCCCGGCAATTCGTAGCTTTTACGTTTTCCGTTATTGATCGCAATCGTCCCCACGAAATCGCCGCCGCATTTACCTACGGACGCGAAGACCTGATTCCGGATCTGTTCATCGAATTAGTACGTAATCTCAACGAACGCTTTCCGGGTCAGCTCGACACCTTCCGGTACTACCTCGAACGACACATTGAAGTAGACGGGGGGCATCATGGTCATCTGGCGGAAGCCATGGTGCAAGAACTCTGTGGTAACGACGAGACCAAATGGCAGGAAGCCATTGCCACGGCGGAGGAATCGATTCGTCAGCGGATTGATCTATGGAATTCCATCACGAGTCGTTTAGAACCCGTCGATCAGAACTAATTCGTAAAATTTTTAAGTAATTGCAGCGTTTCTAAGGCAATACGTCCAAAGAAAGCTGAGGCTTTGAAGTAAGCTTTTTTATTCCGGTGAAGAATTCTATACCTTCTTGGAAAAATTCTACTTGCTTCAAAGCCTAACTTCTCTAGAAGTAAGCGTACAAATCTTTACCTTTAAGTTTCAGTACCAACAACGAGTCTATACCTATTTCTTCACGCACTGCTTATGAGCAATTTCCACATCCAGGAAACGCCCGAAGTATTCGATGTTATCATCGTTGGCTCGGGTGCGGGTGGCGGCATGGCGGCTTATCAGTTATCGAAAGCCGGAGCCAAAGTCTGTTTACTGGAAGCAGGAGGTTACTACGATCCTGCTGATCCCAAGTACATTACGCAATTGAAATTCCCCTGGGAATCCCCTCGCCGTGGAGCCAGTACCACACGTCCCTTCGGCGATTTCGACGCCGCCTGGGGAGGCTGGCAATTGGAAGGCGAACCGTATTCAGCGGCACCAGGTACCGAATTTCACTGGTTCCGTAGCCGGATGCTCGGCGGCCGTACCAATCACTGGGGCCGTATTTCCCTGCGTTTCGGTCCCGACGATTTTCGTCGTGGAACGCTCACGGGCATCGGGGATGACTGGCCGATTACGTATGACGATGTCGCTCCGTATTACGATAAAGTCGATAAACTCATCGGTATTTTCGGTTCGAAAGAAGGGCTTCGTAACGAACCCGACGGTCATTTCTTACCGGCTCCCAAACCGCGTTTGCACGAATTGATGCTCAAGAAGGCGGGTAAAAATCTGGGGATCCCAGTTATTCCGTCGCGTCTATCGATTCTGACAAAAAAAATTAACGACGAACGCGGTCAGTGTTTCTACTGCTCGCAGTGCGGCCGGGCTTGTCAGGTATACGCTGACTTTTCTTCTTCGTCCTGCCTTTGCAAACCGGCGGTCAAAACGGGGAATACGCGACTGATCAACGGAGCGATGGTTCGCGAAGTACTAACCGATCAGAAAACCGGATTGTGTACGGGTGTTTCGTACGTGGATACCGCTACCTTACAGGAGCGGACGGTACGCGGAAAGATTGTAGTACTGGCGGCTAGTTCCTGTGAATCAGCCCGTCTGTTGCTGAACTCCAAATCGGCCCGTTTCCCGAATGGACTCGCTAACTCTAGCGGGGTCATCGGTAAATACCTGAATGACTCGACGGGAGCCAGCCGTTCGGCCTTCATTCCGGCCCTGATGAACCGGAAACGGTACAACGAAGACGGCGTAGGCGGTATGCACGTATACACCCCCTGGTGGCTGGATAATAAAAAGCTGGACTTCCCTCGCGGCTACCACATCGAGTACGGTGGTGGTATGGGTATGCCCATGTACGGCTACGGTATGGGGATTCACGGCATGAACGGCAAGTACGCCTATACCGATGGAAAGTCATTGCCTTCGGGTGGTTACGGCTCGCGTTTGAAAGAAGATGCCCGCCGTTTCTACGGAGCGTACGTGGGTATGGCCGGTCGCGGTGAACCGATTCCCTTGGAAAGTAACTACTGCGAAATCGATCCGAATAACGTTGATAAATACGGGATTCCCACGCTGCGTTTCCACTACAAATGGTCGGAAAACGAAGTGAAGCAGGCCAAGCACATGCAGGATACGTTTGAAGAAATGATCCATGAAATGGGAGGTATTGCGTTAGGAAATAAACCGGGAAAAGAACAGAACTACGGTCTGGAAGCTCCCGGCAAAATTATTCACGAAATCGGTACGGTTCGGATGGGCAGTGATCCCAAGAAATCCGCTCTGAACTCTTTTATGCAGGGCCACGACGTGAAGAACCTGTTCGTCGTAGACGCCGCTCCGTTCGTCACCCAGGGCGACAAAAACGTAACCTGGACGATCCTGGCGATGTCCATGCGAACGAGTGACTACATCATTGATCAGGTGAAACAGAAGAATTTATAAAGAGTTTTCTGTTTACAGTTTTCAATTATGGCTACCGTTCAGCGATTTGAGGATTTAAAAATCTGGCAAAAAGCTAGGGTATTTTCCGTATTGATTTTTGAATTAATGGGGACGGGTCCCTTTGGCATGGACTTTGACCATCGAAGACAGATCAGGCGTTCGGCAGATTTGGTCATGGACAATATTGCTGAGGGTTTTGGACGAGCAAGCAAAGGTGAGTTTATCCAGTTTCTGGGAATCTCCAAAGGTTCGTTAACGGAAGTCAAATCTCAGTTATACCGAGCATTAGATCGTCAGTACATTTCGACAGAAATCTTTGAAAAAGTGTACGCAGATGCCGATGAGCTTGGTAAAATGATCGCTGGATTTATTACCTATCTGTCAAAAACGGAAATCAGGGGAAGTAAATACAAAGGCTCTACTGACAAACATCAATTACAGGAACTAGCGTTGGATTATCAGGACTGGACGGAATAGAAGTATTAATCACTGAAAACCGAAAACAGGCAACTGAAAACTGAAACACATGAAACGTCGCGATACACTTAAATCCATTGCACTCGGGTCGTTGGGCATGGCTACGGTTCCTTCGACGGACCTGGTGGCGGCACCGCCCGAGAAACCGCTACAGATTCCCGGCGGACGGCAGAAATCCGAAGCCATTCGGGATGCTAAACTTCAGGCGGAAAAGTTCTTTACGCCGCACGAACTGAAAACGATTACGGTCCTCTGCGACATCATTCTTCCCGCCGATCAGAAGTCGGGGAGTGCCTCGCAGGCGGGCGTACCCGCGTTCATCGAGTTTATGGCGAAAGATCAGCCCGTACACCAGACGCCCCTGCGGGGTGGGCTGGCCTGGCTCGACAGCGAAAGCCGCAAACGCTTTAACAAGAAGTTCGTAGAACTGACGAAGCCCCAGCAAATCGAAATTGTCGATGACATTGCCTACCCTGAGCAGGCAAAGCCACAGTACTCACAGGGAGTGGCCTTTTTCAACAAAATGCGGGACATGACGCTTACCGGTTTCTACACTACCCGCATGGGCTTTGACGACCTCGGCTACGTAGGAAACACCCCCAACAATTGGGAAGGTGTACCCGAAGAGGTACTGAAGCAGTATGGCTTGAGTTATGAATAAGATTTGAGGTTTAAAGGTGGTTTGATAGGATTTGAAGTTAGAGTAAAGTTTGAAGTTTAAGTAGAATGCAAGGTTGAGCAAAATAGGTTAGTAACATTCATAGCATAGGTTCATCTGAATGTACTTACAAGCTCCTCTCTCATCTGAAACCACTATCAAACCTTTTCACACTTGAAACTTTACTCAAACCCCATCGCACCTCAAACCCATTCCCCAATGCTGATTCGGAGAAATACCGGGTCAGCATTTTTATTTTCCCTACTTTTGCGGACGTTTTAGGTTTCGGTACATCCCGGTACCGGATTAAAAGGGAACACCGGTGCAAATCCGGGGCTATCCCCGTAGCTGTAAGTTTCGGGATCGTTTCGAGTGTTGAGTTTAGCGTTTGGGGTTCTAATGAATAGTAACTCAAAACGCTGAACACAAAACCCAAAACAATCCAATTTCCAGACAATTCGCCACTGTACCCGTTTCGGTATGGGAAGGCGTCTGGGGTGAAACGAGCCAGAAGACCTGCCTGAAACGAAATCCATTTCGAGCTTTCGGGTGAAAAGTCGTTTAGGAAAGGTAGACTATTGGTGGGTGGCTCAGACGCCCGTCCGTATCGTTTATGCCTTTCGCCTCGCGTAACCGGATTGCTCATCATCTCTTTTATTCAGAAAACGATGAGCGTTTTTACCAAAAGTACCCTTCTCTTTTTGTTGGCTACAACGGCCGTTTGGGCTCAGGAAACCCAACTGGAACCCGTCACTGTGACGGCCAACCGTACCGATCAGAAACTTTCCCAGACCGGAAAAGTCGTCACCGTGTTACCGGATTCAGTCCTCCAAAAATATGCTACGCAGTCCGTCGGTGAATTGCTTTCGCGTCAGGCCGGCTTTATGGTGGTTGGGACCCAGGGACCTCTCGGTACCAACCAGGATGTATACGCACGCGGAGCTGGTCAGGGCAATACCTTGATTCTGCTCGACGGCGTACCCATTTACGACCCCTCCGGCATCAATAACACCTTCGATCTAAACTTACTCTCCGTGGGCGAAATCGAACGGATCGAAATTCTCAAAGGAGCCCAGTCTACCCTGTACGGTTCCGATGCCGTGGCGGGGGTCATCAATATTTTCACCCGAAAAGAAGGCGACCGTCCGTTAGGAGCTTCGGCGACGGTACAGGCGGGAAGTTATGGTACGTTTCGGAGTACGGTGGGCCTGAACAGTTCTTCCAAAGCCGGATATTTCAACGCCCAGTACACGCGGTTACGCTCCGATGGGTTTTCGGCGGCACACGATGCGAAAGGCAATCAAAACTTCGACAAAGATGGGTTCTGGCAGGACAATGCCCTGTTCAACGGTGGGATTCAACTGGGGTCGAAGTTGCTCTGGAAAGTACGTGGTATGTATTCCTGGTATCGAAACGAGCTAGATGCCGGAGCTTTTACCGATAGTACGAACTATGACTATACCAATACCATGAAAATGGCCGGTACGGGTTTTGAGTATACGCACAAACTCGGAAAGCTGACGGCCAATTATGCGTTTACGACCTTTGACCGGAAATCCGAGCTGGATCAGTCGAGTTTTGAGGGGAATACTCATTTCGCCGAACTCTACCATTCCTGGAATATACGACCCTGGTTTGATCTCATCACGGGAGCCGATCTTCGTTCACAAAATACCTATCAGGCTAATCCATACGGCCCACCCATTCAAAAAGATACGGCTCATACGCAATTGATTAGTGCCTACATAACGGCTTTGTTACGTAGTCGAACCAACCTGGCTCTGGAATTGGGAGGCCGGTATAATCATCATTCTTTATACGGAAGCAATGTTACGTATTCAGTCAACCCTTCGTATCTGTTCAAGGATCGATACAAAGCCTTTGTGAACCTCTCCAGTGGCTTCCGGACGCCTACGCTGTATCAGTTATACTCGCCCTATGGTAACAAAAGCCTGAAACCGGAAACCAGTCGTTCGCTGGAGCTGGGGGTACAATGGTTTAGCAAAGACAAAAAGTCCAATGTGCGGGTGCTGTATTTTGACCGCCTGATTAAACAAGTGATCGATTTCCAGTCGCTCAACCAGCCTCCGTATGGTCGGTACGTGAATTACAACCAGCAAAAAGATCATGGGTTCGAACTTGAAGGCTCTTACCTGTCAAACGGCTGGTCGCTGACGGCGAATGCGACTTACGTGACCGGGCAGGTCACCCAGCCATTGAATGGACGCGATACGACATTTAATAATCTATTCCGTCGCCCAAAGATGCTGGTCAATGCCACGCTCGGCTACCAGATTACACCAAAAGTATTTGCTTCCGCTACGGTACGCTCCCTGGGTAAACGTTCGGATCGATTCTACAACGGCGAAACTTTTCAAACGGAGCTCGTCGAGCTGAAACCCTATACCACTCTGGACGTTTACGCCGAATACCAGATTAATACTTTCCTTCGCGTCTACGGCGATGTCCGTAATCTGTTGAATGAGCAGTATTTTGATAGCTACGGATACAATACCCGAGGCCGAAACTTCACGGCTGGCGTGCGATTCCAGTTTTAATATGAGAATTAAGGAAGCTGAAGGGCCTGGCCCGGGGTTGCATCCCGGGCTAATCAACTTGAACCCGTTGGGGTTTTTAGTACAGCTTAACAGCATGCGTTTGGGTGGAGGCTTTGGCGAATTGGTCTAGTTCAAGCAGACGTCAAACACGTATCAAACCATTCAAACCTTAAAACAGAATACCCCCTATGACTTTAGAAGAAACGATTCGTCGAAAGATTGATTTAAAAACCAAACCGCTGGGAGCCTTAGGTCAGCTCGAAACGCTGGCCTTACGGATCGGCCTGATCCAGCAAACGGAAAGTCCTCAGCTGAAACATCCGACCCTACTGGTATTTGCCGCTGACCACGGGATTGCGGCGGAAGGCGTGAGTGCCTACCCGGCGGAGGTGACCTATCAGATGGTCCTTAATTTTTTAGGGGGTGGAGCGGCCATTAACGTTTTTTGCCGGGAGAACGGTCTGGATTTACGCGTCGTGGATGCGGGCGTGAACGCTGATTTTCCGGAGCATTCTTCTTTAATCGCTGCTAAAGCGGGCTACGGAACAGCCAGTTTCTTACACGACTCCGCCCTGACGGTTGAGCAACTGGAATTCTGTCTGGCCAAAGGAGCGGAACTGGTACAGGGTTTACAGCAAACGGGCTGCAATGTCGTAGGGTTTGGGGAAATGGGCATTGGCAATACTTCCTCGGCCAGTATGCTCATGAGCGTTTGTACGGGCATCCCGCTGGATCAGTGTGTGGGCAAAGGTACTGGGCTCACAACGGATCAGCTATCCCGTAAACAAAGCGTATTACAGCAAGCTCTGACTCGGCACGGTTTACTTACCGATCCCTATAAAATCCTGCAAACCTACGGGGGCTTCGAAATCGCCCAGATGGTGGGAGCAATGCTAACGGCCCGTTCGTTACACATGGTGTTGCTGGTGGATGGTTTTATCTCGACGGCTGCTTTGCTCGTAGCCAGCCGAATGCAACCGGAGGTGTTGGAGAACGTAATCTTCTGCCACCATTCCGCCGAACAGGGGCATGGCTTATTACTGGATTTTCTGCAAGCGGAACCTTTGTTACGGATGAATCTACGGTTGGGCGAAGGTACTGGTTGTGCTCTGGCGTATCCACTGCTGAAAAATGCCGTAGCCTTTCTCAATCAAATGTCTACTTTCGCCGAAGCCGGTGTTTCTTCGCTCGATGACTGAATTACGATTATTCCTAACCGCGGTGGGTTTTTACACCCGTATTCCCATTCCAGGCTGGGTGGGCTACGGGGCTGAACAACTCAACGCCTCCCGCAAATACTTCCCACTGATTGGAGCCATCGTGGGGGGAATGATGCTGGCGGTCTATTTCAGTAGTGAATTGATTTTCCCCAAAACGATCAGTATTTTGCTGAGTATGATTGCTGGAATTCTAACGACGGGAGCCTTCCACGAAGACGGTTTCGCGGACGTATGCGATGGCTTTGGCGGTGGCTGGACGAAGGAGCAAATCCTGACGATCATGAAAGACAGTCGGGTCGGAACGTATGGAGTAGTCGGCTTGGGTCTGCTACTGAGTTTGAAGTTTCTGATTTTACTGGAAATAGCGGGAGTTTCCCCTCATCTCTTCTGGAGTGGTATTCTGAGTGGACAAATCGTAAGTCGCTTTATCGCCTCCACCATGATTGATACGCACGCCTACGTTCGGGATATCGACACCAGTAAAGTGAAACCGATGGCTTCCGCCCGATTAAAGACGCCAGCCTGGTTAGTAGGGTTCTTCTTTGGTCTGGTGTCTCTGCTGACCTTGCCCAGTTACTGGCTGGGGCTGGCGGCCGTGGTGGCCTTTGGAAGTAAAGTTGTACTAGCCCAGTATTTCAAGCGATGGATCGGCGGGTATACGGGGGATTGCCTGGGTGCCATTCAGCAGGTGAGTGAAGTGATTTTCTACCTTAGTCTGTACGCGGGATGGAAGTGTTTATAATTCGTCATACCGCCGTCAAAGAGGCCCAGGGCCTTTGTTATGGGCACAGTGAGATCGATCTGGCCGAAACGTTTGCCACTGAGTCGCAGCGAATCGTAGATCAGTGTCCGGAAATCTTTGATGTGGTATTCAGTAGTCCCTTACAGCGTTGTACGCAATTGGCCGGGCAGCTACTCGCTCGGCAGGTACGAACGGATAATCGACTGAAAGAAGTACATTTTGGAACCTGGGAACGAAAAGCCTGGAACGACATTCCCCGAACGGAACTCGATCCCTGGATGGATGATTTCGTTGACGTAGCCCCGCCGGGTGGAGAGAGTTTACGGCAACTGTATACGCGGGTAAATGCGTTTCTGAATGAACTGCGAAACGTACCTCATCAGCGAGTGGCGGTTGTTACGCACGCGGGAGTTGTGCGATGCGTATGGGCGGCTCTGCTGGGTATACCCTTGCAAAATATCTTTAAAATTCAGGTTTCCTACGGTCAGATTCAAGCGTTCGAACTGGGCCCGGAACCCGCCTTTGATCGCTGGCTAAGCTCGGTAGTTAACTGATTTTTCGTTTATTTGTGAAGTCCCATCTAGCATAAGGACCTCGCAAACCTATGAAATCATTACTTCTGCTTTCGGCAGCCCTGGGGCTAAGCCTGACCGCCTGCCGAAATTCTACGGACCGCCAGACGGCCCAGCAAACGACCACCTCGCCCGACTCAACTGGTACCGACTGGGCCATGCTTCCTTTCGAAAAAGTAGATAGTCTGAACCCTGTTCTGGTACCGTCGCCCGCATTAACTTTCCGGGATCCGATCTGGAAAAAAGACGTGAAGTGGGAAGAAAAAGACGTATTCAATCCGGCGGCGGTGGTACGGGATGGGAAAGTCTATCTGGTATATCGTGCTGAAGATAAACTGGGCAAATACGCGGGCGTTTCGCGGCTGGGGCTGGCGATTAGTACCGATGGCCTGCATTTTGAAAAAGAGGACAAGCCCATTTTCTTTCCCGACAACGACGCCCAGAAAAAGTACGAGTGGGAGGGTGGTTCCGAAGATCCGCGTATTGTAGAAAGTCCGCAGGGCGATTACGTCATGACCTATACGGCCTACGATGGGAAAACGGCCCGGATGATGCTGGCCACTTCCCCGGACTTACGGAAATGGACGAAACACGGCCCCGTACTCGGCGAAGGCAAACATCTGAACACCTGGTCTAAATCCGGAGCCATTGTGGCGAAGCAAAAGGGTGATCAGATTGTAGCCGAAAAGATCAATGGAAAGTACTGGATGTATTTTGGCGATACGAATCTGTTTTTGGCCCAATCCGATGACCTGATTCACTGGACGCCGCTGGAAGAAGCCGAAGGCTCGCTGAAACCGATTGTGCGGCCACGCCCCGGTAAATTTGACGGACAGCTCGTTGAACCTGGTCCCTATGCGTTACTGACGGAAAAGGGAATTTTATTGATTTATAATTCAGCCCGGCCTATTCCCAATAAAAAAGACGCACTGATCTACTCAGCCGGACAAGTGCTGCTCGATAAACAGGATCCGACGAAGATACTAGCCCGAACCAGTGAGCCCTTTTTCGTTCCTGAAAAAAACTACGAACTCACGGGGCAGGTCAACAACGTCGTCTTCCTGGAAGGGCTGGTTCCCTTTAAAAACAAGTGGTTTTTGTACTACGGAACGGCGGACTCCAAAATTGCCGTAGCCGTTCACGAAAACTAGCCTAAAGACTCAGGTACGCCTGCAGACCTCCTTCCAGGTTGTGGATACGGTTGAAACCCTGCTTGGCGAGTACGCGGGTCGCTACGGCACTTTGCATTCCCGAGCCACAGATGACGACGATTTCTTCGTTCTTCCAGCTATCGGGAATATCGTGTACCCGCAGCAGTAACTCATCGAGTGGAATATGCAGACCGCCGATGGAAAAGCTTTCCCATTCGTAGGGCGTTCGGATGTCCAGAATTCGAAGGTCTTCGCCCGCATCCAGACGACGTTTTAATTCAAAGGCAGAAATAGCTTCCATAGCTGTAAAAATAAAAACGCTCAGGGTCTATACAGGCCCTGAGCGTTTCGTGTATGCTTACTTCGATTCGATTTCGTTGTACGCCAGAATGCCTCCCAGTACATTGCGAACGTTCGTAAAGCCCTGACTTTCCAAAAACTGCTGAGCTCGGGCGGAGCGGGCACCAGAACGGCAGTGAATAATGACTTCTTCATTTTTCATCGGTTCCAGTTCGTCGATCCGGTCAGGCAGATCGCCCAGCGGAATCAGCGTACCACCCAGGTTTTGCTCTTCGTACTCGTCGGGATTGCGAACATCAATCAGGTTTATTTTTTCACCTTTGTCGAGGCGTTCCTTCAGTTCCTGCACAGAAATATCCATGTGTCGTAGCGTTTGGTAAACGGTTAAAAAAGCAAATCATTAGGGGTTGCTAAGCAGCCCTTTTCTGCTGAACGTTCAGCGAGTAGCCGTTAGTGTCCCCATTAGTTAGGGCAAAGCAAGTAAAATGTTCGCACAACTTACTTTTCAACGACCAGTTTTTTCACCAGGGTTTGCTTCCCATTCGACAGACGCAGCAGGTACAGTCCCCGGCTGAGGCCCGATAAATCGGCCGCGGGTTCCGGTAGGTCGGATTTTGACCAGAGTGTGCGTCCCGAAAGGTCCAGTACTTCCAGGGAACGGAAGCTGTCAAGATTCCAGCGAATACGCCCAAAACTCGGATTAGGATGAATTCTTAGATCATTTTCCCTGATTTCCTCTACGCCCGTAACTACCTCGCTCGCTTGTCCACCCATAACCGGACGAATCATCAAAGCTCCCTGTAGATTAGTGTTCTGAGCCCATTCGTTACCGAGATTGTAATAAATCTGATTGGAAAAGTGCGTACTGTTTTTATCCAGTCCAATGGCCAGCTGATCTTCCGAAAGTTGCTGGTACGCCACCCAAAAGGTATCGCCTACGGCTACCGGATTCTGTAGTTTAAATTCCGCAAATCCCCGCGGGTTTTCCGGATACTTGATGACGAACGACTGTCGCGTGAGTGTCAGTCCTGGTCGGTTGTTCTGGTTGGCTAAAATATACAGGGCTACCGTCTGATTCTGAAGTTCCGTTCGATACCGTACCATTTGTATACGAATGGCCGAAACGACGTCAGCTTTTCGGGTAACAAATCGAACGGCTACCAGACCATACTGCTGGTTGATCCCGGCAGCATATTCCGCCGATCCGTCATCGTAGGCAAAGTAATCTGCCAATTCGGTAATGGAAGAGAGCGTATCATTCCGCCGCAGATCCACCCCCGGAATACTCGGGTTCTGGTCGTCCGTGGTTAGAATATCAAACGTGGTCCGAACGAGGGCTCGTTTACCCGCAAAGGCGGGCAGGGGTGAAGGTACCACGCGTTTTTCCTGCGAACGGAGCTGAGGAATATTTTCAGAAATATTCTGCGTAAAATTCTGAATCGGCTGTCCCGTCGTGAGTTCCTGAATTCGGAAACGTAAGGTCGTAAAGTTGTTGTTGTTGAAGAGATTGGTAATGTCCGTGCTAATTGTATCCGCTGTTTCAGCCGCCGGATTGACTAAGTAATGAGCTAGTGGCATCGCTCGGTAGTGCTTCAGATACGAACTGATGGACCGGCGGATGGAAACATCCTTAATGTATTGATCGCGAATTGAACGGCCCTTGTTCAAATACACGTAATCTATATGCCAGGCATCGAACTGTCCCGATCTACGCCCGAAAGCTTGAAAACGAAACTGAAAACCCGCGTGCAGGTACAAAGCAGCTCGTACGGCAATGCGGGCCTGAGCGTACTCGGTCATCGCCTGTCCGCCTCGTTGAACCCATACCGTTTGCCAAAGGTTGCCATTGGTGAGAAACTGTACCCGTAAGGAATCATTCGAATCGGGTTGATCGCCTAAGCCTCTGGGAAGCCAGAAAAAACTCAGGTATACCGAGTCGCGGGGCGAAAGACCCGAGAGGTTAATGGTCTGCGAGGTGAGTGAATCCGTTTCGCCCTGGGCGTACTGATTGCTGAAATCATACGGCGTACCATCGCGGCGAAGGCCATCAAACGAAACGATATTCAGCGAAGGATGATGGTTGGTGAGGGTATTGTTGACCACCGTACCACCGCTGGGCATCCACAGGGAAGGATCGGGTACGCCCGTTCGAGTAATGGAAAAGTCATCGAAAAAAGGCAGCGATACGGCAGCGGTACGGGCTCCGGAAGACTGCGTTGGTATCGGGGCTGTCGTAATTGGAAACTCTCGAAATTGAGCCTGTACTCCAAAACCTAAGGAACACAGAAGAAGGGTAAAAAGTAATCGCATACAGATACCGGACCAATGAGCCATTGATCGTTGATTGATTGGGTAGGATATTCAAAAAAAGCAAACGAAGCGGAACCTGTTTTATGGTTCCGCTTCGCTATTAATTACGTTCGGGTTCAGTGGGGCCTTCACCCGTGTCGGTATCGGGTTTTCCGGCGATCCACAAATCAATAATTTCACCCACGTTGATTTTGGTACCAATGCCGGGAGCGGGTCGCTGTTCGACTACCGTACCGGGGGCCGCTCCGGGGACCTGCTTGTAGAGGATGGTACCCATGCGAAGGTCCGAGCCCTTGATGATGATTTCGGCTTCTTCCAGCGAAACGCCAATCAGGTTAGGTACGTCGAGTTCGGTATTGCCAATCCCGTTACCCACCACCAGTTCGATTTTGGAGCCTTTAGGAACTTGGGTGCCCGGTTCAATCTTCTTGCCCTGGTACCATTGTTCCAGTACGGCATTTTCGGCGATATCGGGAATGTAGCGAATGTTGCCTTCCTGCAAGCCCACGCTGCGTAAGAGCGATAGAGCACTGCGAAGGCCCATGTTCGTGGATACCAGATCCGGCATCCGAATCATGGGGGCCGTCGCCATGGTGACAGTGAGATAAATATTCCGACCTTCCTTCACCAGTGAATTAGGAAAAGGGTACTGAGATAGCACCGTAAAAGGCGGTACGCCAGGCACAAAGGTGCAGTCCGAGACAATGTAGTCGAGTTTTCGTTCACTCAGCGTCGCTTTTACATCTTCCAAGTTCGCTTTTCGTAAATCAGGGACCGTAATACTTTGTCCGTGGTTAGTCGACCAGGGCAGATAAACGAAGAAAAAACTAAGAAACAAGGAAAGAATGATACCGACGACCAGCATCAGGTGAATGATCAGGTCTTTTCGGGAACGGGTATTCAGATAAATGGCCATAGTTGGGTAATAGAGTGCGAAGCCGTGCAGGAGCTACGTACCTAACGAAAATTTCTGCGTCAATTGGGATACAAGTTTACAGAAAATACAGGATTTGCGGGAGTTTACACCGGGGCTTTTCCGCAGTAGCCACGGAATTTATCTTGAAAACTCCAGCGGACCTTTTTATTTTGTTTTTATTAAATACCTAATAAACTGAAGTAGATTCTCATGAAAGTACGTCCCGCAGTCGTTTTGGTTGAAAATGACCATGTTTTACTGACTCGCTATGAATACGGTGATCAAACTGTTTTTCAGTTACCCGGCGGCAATCCGGATCCCGGCGAAACCCTGCCCGAAACGCTCATGCGGGAACTTCGGGAGGAACTAGGCATCGAGATTGAGGTACAGGGCTTGCTGGTGATGGGGGAGGTGCTACTCCCTCAGCTCAAACAGGGCGTTTTGCACTGCGTATTTCTGGGTACGTTAGTGGGAGGAATTCCCCGAATCAATCCGGCCGAGACAACTGCTCTGGAAGTCGTATGGCAACCCTTGCCAAGCATCGCTGGACTAAATCTGTATCCAAACGTGGGCGTTGAGTTGCTGGAACTGGTGACGGGCGTACGAAGCTCACCGTATATGGGCAAAATTCGCCAGGAATGGTTTGGTTAAAGGCTTTGGAAAGAAATTATCCTCCAAAGCCCAAAAGCAGTGGTCTGAGTTAAATTAGTAAGGATTTTGGGTAGACTATGGCTTCGTTCGCATTTTTCTGGAACGAATATACGTCTTATGGCACATCATTTTTTTAAAATGAAGCTTAGTATAAATAGGGGCCTACAAAGCCCACTCATTTTAAACGATAAAAGCCATGATGATCCTACCCATAGTTATCGTAATGCTCCTCGTAATGGCGAGCATGTTTTTAGGTATCCGGGAAAATTTTACGGGTTCCAACCAGGACGACAAAACCGGTTTTGAAGGAAACGTTCGGACGATTCGTACGCTTTACAAAGCATCTCCGCACGAGTACGCCCGTTAATGCGAAAGATGAGATAACATATCCGACGAGTGAAGAATCGTACCAAAAGGAAAAAGCCCCTCAGAAATTAATCTGAGGGGCTTTTGAAGTTGACCGACAAGGATTCGAACCCTGAATAAGAGAACCAAAATCTCCTGTGTTACCATTACACCATCGGTCATTTCCGTGTTCCGTGGTGCAAATATAGGGGGTTTTTGAAAGCCTTGTCAAGTCGTTTCTGAAAATAAATTCAAATTTAAGGGGCTATTTTTTTTAAATGCCTGAATACGAATCGCTTTTCATTAAAAAAAAATTACACACCTGCGGTCTCTGCAGCGGCGTCAATCTTCTTCACCAGTCCTTGTAAAACTTTACCTGGACCGCATTCAACAAATAAGGTGGCTCCATCGGCCCGCATGGCCTGCACCGACTGCGTCCAGCGTACGGGAGCAGTTAATTGAGCAATCAGATTCGTTTTGATGGCGTCAATCTGCGTAGCGGGCTGGGCGTTCACGTTTTGGTACACGGGGAACTTGGCCGTATGGAAAGGGGTCACTTCGATGGCAGCAGCCAGTTCTTCCCGAGCGGGTTCCATCAAAGGGGAGTGGAATGCTCCTCCCACGGGCAGGGGCAATACGCGTTTGGCTCCTGCTTCCTTGAGGCGTTCGCCCGCTATACGTACGCCTTCGTGCGAACCGGAAATGACCAGCTGACCCGGGCAGTTGTAGTTAGCTGCCACGACGATCTCACCCGTTTCCTGACGTACCTGCTCACACAACTGAGCTACCTGCTCATCCGGCAGCGAGCTTAGAACGGCCGCCATCGTTGAAGGATTGATTTCGCAGGCTCGCTGCATCGCCAGAGCCCGTTTGGAAACCAGTCGTACGCCATCTTCAAACGATAAAACACCCGCCGTAACCAGAGCCGAGAATTCACCCAGGGAATGACCTGCGACCATATCCGGATTTAGATCGGGCGTGATAGATGCCAGAATCACGGAATGCAGGAAAATAGCAGGTTGCGTAACTTTCGTTTGCTTGAGTTCTTCATCGGAACCATTGAACATGATGTCCGTAATGCGAAACCCTAAAATATCGTTAGCCTTTTCAAAAAGAATGCGGGCTTCTTCGGAACGTTCGTACAGGTCTTTTCCCATACCCGAAAATTGCGATCCCTGACCCGGGAAAACATAAGCTTTCATACTGACAAGTTTGATAGAACCGCAAAAATAGAACTTCCCCGGCTTATCCCACAAAACGAAGCCGCTCTTTGGGGCTTGGTAGTCGGCAACTCTCGCGTTTACCAAACCACCGATAGCGGTTCCGAGCAATCAGACCATACACACGGTCGCGGATTGAAAGGGGTAAAAAACGTAAGGTCCAGAGCCATTGCCAGCCCTTGACGTGGTGGGCGATGCGGAGGGCGGCTTCTGATTTCTCGTAGATGCGACCGTCTTCCCAAAGCAGTACACTATCAAAATCAAGGGAAGGCCGATTCAGTTGGTCAAGTATAGATTGTCCATACGCAGATTGCAGGGAAGCAAACTGGTGCCTTCCGCCGTCGTGATCCATGATGTAATTGATGGTGGCGTTACAGAAATTACAAACGCCATCAAAGAGAATGACTGCCATGCGTAAAAGCCCTGATGTTACTTGATGAAGACACGGGTAAGGACTGAAACGTTCAGATATAAAAAAAGGAACCGCCAAGCAGTTCCTTTTTCTGTATCTGAATGAAAATAAGCTAGCGAATAATCTGTACCCAGCTCTTCAAAATAGCCGGACGATTTTCGTCAGCCCGGTTCAGGCGTTCGTAGGTAACCTGAGCTTCGTAGTAGTAGGTGCCTGCCGCCAGTTCTTTTCCTGAGTCGGTTCGTCCGTCCCACTCAATGAGCACATTGTCATTGCTCTCGTAGACTTTTACGCCCCAGCGGTTGTACACCCGGAACCGTACGTTTTTCACAAAACGAGGACAACGAATCGGCTCGAAGGTATCGTTCTTGCCATCACTGTTGGGCGTGATGACGTTCGGTAGGGAGTAATCCGTACAGTTGTCTTGGCAAACGGTGTTACTCGGAACCGACTCCGTACCAAAGCGATTCACCGAAGTTACGTAATAACACCCAGCGTAACTACTAAGATTGTCGTGCGTGAAGTTGCGGCTTGGGGGCGATTTAGTTTCACCGATTTTCTCAAAGTCACCCGTATCTCCGTAGCGTTTGTAGTAAATGTTGTATTGAACAATGTTCGGATCACAGGCGGCACCGTTAGGGCCCGTCGTTGCGTCCGTCCAGCTTAATTTATTGCTATACGGGCCTTCCTCACAGATGCCTTGCACGTACGTGGCACAGTCGAGCTGGTCCAGCGTAAGGACGGGCGGGCAGGGGCGAGTCGTATCGGTAGGCGTCAGACATAAACGTTGCGAGAAGTTGTACAACAAGCCCCCGTGAATGGTTGGATCATTGTACGTACCCACCGTTTCAACACGATAACAATACGTAGAGTCCGCGGAAAGTGTCGTACTCACATCCCCATCGGAGGTTACGTTGTCTCGTCCATTATCCGTGTACGTATAGGTTCCGGGGCCCTGTACGGCTACCTGCTGAATCAAATTGTACACGCCTGGCCGTACCTGACGGTAAATGCGGTGGGTCTGGTTATCATTGCTCCAGGGGACATTGGCTTGCCAGGAGAGCTGTACCGCACGGGACTGGCCATTTCCGCTCAGACGAACGCTACTGGCTGCCTGCGAAGAATCCTGCCGCGTGGTACCGTTGAACACATCTACACGGTAGCGGTAGGCGTTCGCTTCGGTATTCAGTCCACGATCCACGTAAATGGTATCGTTAGTACGGGGAGCGGATAAGTTGGTATTGATCGTGCCTACTTGCGTATAAGCCGTACCATTCAAACCCGTAGCCCGGAGGATGCGATACTGACGGGCACCCGTACCTTCGGGCCGCGTCCATTTTACGGTAATCTGACCCTGCGTAGTCGACGTTTCGTCAACGGTTACGTTGGTTATGTACAGAGCCTGATTAGGTAATCGCTGACAGGCCTGATTCGAGAACGTACTGGTAAACTGCGTCAGGTTATTGGGACCAGGGAACGAAGCGACAATCCGGTAGCTGTACTCCGTATTAGGCCGTAGACCAGTAGAATTATCTGTATAGGTCGTTTGCGTAGCCGGAACCCGGCCTACTTCCACGTAACCCGGCGGTGGGCCTGGTTTACAGATGTCAGGAGTCAGATTGGTACAACCCTGACGGCGGTAGATCACAATTTGGGCTCCGGTAATCTGACAGGGGTACGCATCCCAGTTGAGTACGTAACCCGTACCGCTGGGTTCAGACCGTAGGTTTTTGGGAGCGGGAGCGACCACGCGTACCTTCACTGTTTTGCTATCCACCAAATAAGGTTGAACTGATCCGGGATGATCTCGCACCTTGAAGAGTACTTCATAGGGCAGTTGCCGTACCTGCGTACAGTTGGTTTGCCAGCTAAAGGTACCCGTAGCCGGCGATGCCTGCGGTTGAGTCGGTGTAGTGAACGTAGCAAAGGGCGGCTGAATCAGGTTTACGCCCAGCGGTGTTTGCTGGTAAACCCCTCCCGTAGAAGTGATCGTTAAACGGTTGCCATCGGGGTCCGTAGCCCGTACATTGAACGTAGCCGTTGATCCTGCTTCTACGCAAATTTCATCGGGAACTTCTAACGTAGGCCGTTTATTCTGGCAGTCCCGAACGATAATCTGCATATCCCGTGTGATCTCACCAATTTTCACGCCATTCCGCCATTCTTCAATGATAAATGCGGCGTTATACTGGCCGGGGCAGGAAGGAGCATCCCAGATTAAATCCCCAGTAGTCGCATTGATTGTATAACCCGCAGCACCCGTATTGGCTTCGTTACGGTCGTTACAATTCGGGATGTCGTTGGGATATACAATACTCGGAATTACAAACCCATTACAGGACTCGCCCACCAGCGTTGATTTGTTTTGCGTCAAGCGGTACGCCAGGCTGTCGCCGTCTGCATCAAATGCACTGGGGTTGTGAATGTAACGTTGACCGGCACAGGCTTCAAAGTCAACGGGGGGATTCAGCATAACCGGGGTGCTATTCAAACCCAAAAAAGAGTTGATCGCCAGTGTAGATTCAACGAAAAAAGGATAGCTATCCGAATTACCATTGGTAATATTGAGGGTGCCCTTATTTCGGTTATCAATCCCAACGGAAACGGTATACGTACCCGGAGCACTGAAGGTATGGGTGGTACGAAAGATAAGTCGTACCGTGCTGTTCCCCACATCTACTAAACCTCCATTGGGCAAACCTTGCGTGAAGAGGGGCGTGGTTTGAATGGGAGTTCCGTCCCCGTAACAAAATTTTACACCGCCCGCTGCTGTGCCATCCGTCGCGGCTTTACCAAATTGATAGTCGCAGTAAATCGTAAGCGTTAACTCGTAGGTTAAGCTGGTACTGGATATCCGGCGGGAAGTAATCTCTCCGGCCCGCACGTGGGTAGCCCAGGCCGTGGAGGTTAAGCCACAAATGGTAAAAACCAGTAATCCAAATAAACGGTAAAGGGTTCTCATGCTACGCTGGTATAATCAGACAATCAGTTCGGTAGTATTCAAAAAACAGCGGTAATGGGTACAGATGCCCAAAGCTCAGGCTTGTAAAGGTACGGGTATAACACAGGTTCAAGGTACAGATTTGAATGTTCTTTCAATTCTGAAAACAATTGTTTTTACAACAAACTTTTTCACTGCTAAAGAAGTTTTTTTCCTGGGGGAAAATGTTCTGACAATAAGGTACTGAAACAGAGCTGGACTAGCCTAGAAGTGGGCACTAATTTCAAATGCTGAACGCTTTTCGAAAGCAAAAGGTATTTTTAATTAGCAAAAAATCAGAAATCGACTTTGGCAACCCACCGTTTGTGCCGTAGTTTTGACGCCTAATTAGGGGTTGGTTCCCTGCATTTTTAACTGTTCTTCGAGTCAAAAAACGATGTCCTGGGTCACACAAACTTTTTCGAGTTCGCTGGGCCGCAAGCTCATTATGTCCTTAACCGGATTGTTCTTATGTACTTTCCTGGTGGTACACGTGAGCGGTAACCTGCAATTGTTCAATCACGATGAAGGCTATGGCTTTAATAAGTACGCTGCCTTCATGTCTACGTTCAAGCCCATTCGGGTCGTTTCTTACGGCTTGTATGCATTCATTCTCTGGCATGCCGTTCAGGGATTGTGGCTGGCAAAAGACAACCGTAAAGCCCGTGGAGCACAGCGGTATGTAGTGGTTCATAACCAAAGTACCTGGGCTAGCCGTAACATGGCTCTGCTGGGTACCATGCTGTTGTTGTACATTGTCGTACACATGCACGATTTCTGGTATGTGTATCATTACGGGGATGTACCGTATCGCCAGTACGAAGAAAGTCTGGTAACGGGCGACATCTCTTCTACGCCGTATACGGGGCAGCCGATCAAAGGCCGCCTGGAAGAGTACGTACGCGAAGATTCACAAACTCGGGTTACGATTGTGAAGGACTTGTACAAGGAAACGACCGTAGCTTTTTCTAATCCCTTACTGGTATTATTCTACGTATTGGGAATGGCGGCTCTGGCCTATCACTTGGTTCACGGATTCTGGAGTGCTTTCCAAACGCTGGGTTGGAATCACCCCAAGTATAATCCGCTGATTCGTTTTCTCGGCGTGTGGGTATTTGGTATTGGTATCCCGCTGGCTTTTGCGGCCATGCCTATTTATTTTTACATTAAGAGTTTAGGAGCGTAACCTTTGCCTTCAACCTTAATGAAGGCGTGTGTATTCTCGTTAGTCATCAGTCCGGAACTATACCGGAGTTTATAAACTGAAATCATTCCATGGCAACATCACCCAAATTGGATGCCAAAATACCTGACGGGCCGCTGGAGACGAAGTGGACAAAGTACCGCTCGACCGTGCCGCTCGTTAACCCTGCCAATAAACGGAGTCTGGAAATTATCGTCATTGGTACGGGACTAGCCGGAGCTTCGGCGGCGGCTACGTTGGCTGAGTTAGGTTATAAAGTAAAAGCATTTTGTTTTCAGGATTCTGCTCGCCGGGCTCACTCCATTGCGGCTCAGGGTGGAATTAACGCTGCTAAAAACTATCAAAACGACGGTGACTCCGTGTACCGTCTGTTTTATGATACGATCAAAGGTGGTGATTACCGGGCTCGGGAAGCTAACGTATACCGTTTGGCCGAAGTATCCGGGAATATCATTGATCAGTGCGTAGCCGCTGGTGTACCTTTTGCCCGTGAATACGGCGGACTGCTTTCCAACCGGTCATTCGGTGGTACGCAAGTTCAACGTACGTTCTACGCGGCAGGTCAAACGGGTCAGCAATTACTGCTGGGAGCTTATTCAGGCTTACAGCGTCAGGTAGGAGCGGGTAACATTACGATGTATACCCGTCACGAAATGCTGGATGTGGTTATGATCGACGGCAAATGCCGGGGTATCATTGCTCGTAACCTGATTACGGGTGAACTTGAGCGTCACTTTGGTCATGCGGTTCTGATTTGCTCAGGCGGGTACGGAAATGTATTCTATCTGTCAACGAACGCCATGGGTTCAAACGTAACGGCTGCGTGGAAAGCTCACAAAAAAGGAGCATTCTTCGGAAACCCCTGCTTTACGCAAATTCACCCGACGTGTATTCCGGTATCGGGCGATCACCAGTCGAAACTGACGTTGATGTCCGAATCCTTACGGAATGACGGTCGGATTTGGGTGCCTAAAAAGAAAGATGATAACCGTTCAGCTGATCAGATTCCTGAAGACGAACGTGATTACTACCTCGAACGTCGTTACCCTGCGTTTGGTAACCTCGTACCCCGGGATATTGCCAGCCGGGCTGCTAAAGAGCGTTGTGATGCAGGTTATGGAGTAGGTACTTCGAAAATGGCCGTTTACCTGGATTACTATGCCGCTTATGAGCGATACGGTAAAGGTGAAGTAAACAAAAGAGGTATTCATAATGCCTCGGCGGATCAGATTCTTCAATTAGGAAAGGCTGTCGTAAAAGAAAAATACGGTAACCTTTTCGATATGTATAAGCAGATTACGGGTGAAGATCCGTATCAGGTGCCGATGCGTATTTACCCAGCCGTTCACTATACCATGGGAGGTCTTTGGGTGGATTACAACCTGATGACGACGGTACCGGGTCTGTATGCTTTGGGCGAGGCCAACTTCTCCGATCACGGAGCAAACCGTCTGGGAGCGTCAGCTCTGATGCAGGGTCTGGCCGATGGTTACTTTGTAATTCCTTACACCATTGGTGCCTACTTGGCGAGTGAAATTCGGACGAAAGCGATTTCAACGGATCACCCCGCCTTTGTACAAGCCGAGAAAGAAGTAAACGACCGGATTACTAAACTGATTTCGATTAAAGGCACGAAATCTCCCGAAGCTTACCACAAAGAACTGGGTAAGATTATGTGGGATAAGTGTGGAATGGCCCGTAATGAACAAGGTCTTAAAGAAGCCATTCAGGAGATTCGGGCTCTGAAAAAAGAGTTCTGGTCGAATGTGAAAGTCATGGGTGACATCGATGAGTTCAACCCAGAACTGGACAAGGCCAACCGCGTTGCTGACTTTATTGAGCTGGGCGAGTTGATGTGTATGGACGCTCTGGATCGGAATGAATCCTGTGGCGGTCACTTCCGCGAAGAATACCAAACGGAAGAAGGCGAAGCCAAACGGGACGATGAGAATTACATGTATGTATCCGCATGGGAATACCAGGGTGAATCGCAGTGGGAGCTTCACAAAGAAGAACTCAACTACGAAAACATCAAAATTGCCCAGCGTTCTTATAAGTAATAGGTTAACAATTAGAGAGTTAACGAAACAATGGAAGGTAATATGAACCTGACGCTCCAGGTGTGGCGTCAAAAAAATAGTAGAACGGAAGGCCGGATGGAATCCTACCAGCTTTCCGGCATTTCCGAGGATATGTCGTTCCTGGAAATGTTCGATGTACTTAACGAGCAACTGGTACACGAAGGAAAAGAACCCGTAGCCTTTGATCACGATTGCCGTGAAGGAATCTGCGGAGCTTGTTCTATGTACATTAACGGTCGTCCCCATGGTCCCTTACAAGGGGTAACTACCTGTCAGTTGCACATGCGTAGCTTCAAAGATGGCGATACCATTGTGGTAGAACCTTGGCGGGCTCAAGCATTTCCGGTTATCAAAGACTTGGTAACGGACCGTACTTCCTTCGACCGTATTATTTCGGCGGGTGGGTATATTTCGGTCAATACGGGTAATGCTCAGGATGCGAACTCTATCCCCATTCCGAAAGAAAACGCAGATGCTTCCTTTATGGCAGCGGCCTGTATTGGATGTGGGGCCTGCGTAGCGGCTTGTAAAAATGCTTCGGCCATGTTATTTACTTCTGCTAAAATCTCTCAGTTAGCTCTGTTACCTCAGGGTGAAGCCGAGCGGACCGCACGGGCTAAGAAGATGGTAGCTCAGATGGACGAAGAAGGTTTTGGTGCCTGTACCAACACGGGGGCCTGTGCTGCCGAATGCCCGAAAGGCATCAGCATGGAAAATATTGCCCGTATGAACCGTGAATTTTTTGTAGCAGAAATCGGTACAAAAGATTAATTATAAATTGATGATAAACCAGTACTTGAGCAAATCATTGCTTAGGTACTGGTTTTGAAATCAATAAGTTAAGTTAAGGAGATACTATAATATAGAAATTATTATACGGTTTTTGGCCACTTGGCACAGTTATTATATTCATTACAGTGAAGTATCCTTTCGATAAATTATTCTCCAGTAAGTAAACAATGTCACTAGTACTTAGTTTACTTTGTGGAACTGAAAGTCAAATTTCTCCGTACATTTAGAGAAAGTACTTCATTGCTGTTGTTTAGCTTAGCGACTTATCAAACAAAAACACACAAACTATGAAGAGTATCTACCGCTCGTTGTGCATGGGGTGGGGAATTTTAGCAATTTTACTTTGTTCAACCCAATTCAAAGCAACAGCTCAGACCACCGATCCGTCAACCTCTAGCAAACGTCTAACGTTACGCCAGTGGCGGAAGCAGGCTTTGAACGCACAAACCTCATCAACCTACATTACCGTTGGTGACTCTCTGACCGCTTGTGATACCATCACTTACATTCCGGTCCTTGGAAAATCACCTTGGCGTCTTGCCATCCCATTTGGTCCAGGTATTGCTTATTGCGGTACTTGGAACGGCACCTTTAACGATCACCGCGATCGCTCCCTGTTCAACGGCTTTGGCCTGAACGTTTCTGTAGGAGCGGATTATTTCTTCAGACCTGAAAATCGTTTCAAATTTGGTTTGGGCGTTGAAGGGGGCTGGCAAACGTTCTTCGTTCGTGGAGCGTACAAAAACTATCTGTATGCTCAAGCCGATGCTCAGGGTGTAGCTCGTGAAAACGTAGATCTAAGAAAACGTGCTTCTGAAGACATGTTCCTCTTAGTGGGTCCCGTTATTTCGTACGACCTGACGAAGAAACCACAAAGTAGCTTCTTGGAAGCTGCGGTGAAAGCAGGTATTTTCCGTACCCAATCAGCAATGATCGGAGCGATTAATACCCAGAACAACCAATTGATCTCCATGGTTTCTCCGACGGACAAACTGTTGCATCCAGGCGTTAAAGGACACATTGGTGCCTTCTTCCCCTTCGGTAACAACTGGTACGGTGGAGCACAAATCAGCGGTTTTTACACGCAGGTAAACTACTTCACGCAAGACAACGCTGCTCACATTTGGGAATTCAAACGTAAGCACGGTGGCTGGGCTCTGCAATTAGCTCTTCGTAAGTCTTTCAACCGTACGACGCTGGTACAAGTGGCTCCGGCTGAATGCCCCACTTGCGTAGCTCCGACGATTACGGGTGTAACGCTGGGCGATCAAACGATTACGGGCTTGACAGTGAAGGATTCTTTGGCTAATACTTTCTTCCGGGCAGGTACGTATCCAAAAGTTACCTGGACGAGCGGAAGCTCAGAAGCTGGTGAAACGTATACGGTGAATGTTCACAAGAAATCTCCAGAGTCGGATGAAATCGTATACTCACTGAAGAGCACGACCGAACGTAGCTTCGAATGGCCTCAGGATCTGAAATTCCCTGGTGACTCGATCTCTCAAACGGAATTCTATTACGTAACGGTTCACTCTGAGCGTAACAACAAGTGTGGACGTTGTATTTCAGAAGTAGCTACAGCTAGCTTCGGTTTCGAAAAAGCAGCTCCGAAAGTTATCGAAGAGAAAACTCGCTTCCGTCACCGTTTAGTTGAAGTTTCTGCTTACTACTCTACGGTAGTGGGTCGTGATTCAGTACAATGCTACTGCTACTGCGACGGAACGCGTCAGCCAAGTGGAACCTACCGCAAACGCACGCTGTACGGAACGTATACGCAAGAACTGGAACAAGCTAAGCTGAACGCTTTCGAAGAACTGAAAGACGATATCGAAATCGCAGTTCCTGCTCAATTCGATGCTCTGGTATCTAGCATGAAGCGTCCAAGATACTTCAAGGCTATCTACGAAATCGATGAAGTGAAAGCAAACGGTGAAGTGGTTCGTCACTTAGGTGATTACCAAGTAACCATCACTCGTTCGAAAGGCAAATACATCATCTCTAAAACCAGTATTCGTCAGATTACGGAAGAAGAGAAACAACGTATCATCGAACAAGAAGGCCGTAAGGCTAAAAAAGGAAAGCCTAGAAGAAGAAACTAATCTTTCCTGAGTAACAAAAAAGGCTCCGCTTGAAGTGGAGCCTTTTTTGTTTAAACACTGAACCAATACAAAAAAGCTGGAAGGTTCGAATAATTGTATTCTAAGAGCCCAGCACTAAAAAGGCGGATCGTCATCACGATCCGCCTTTTTAGTGCTGGGTCTGTAGTAGCTTAACGATATTACAGTTCCCGACGAATTTTGGCGATAGGAATGTTTAGTTGTTCGCGGTATTTCGCCACCGTACGTCGAGCAACGGGATATCCTTTTTCTGTCAGTAATTCTTGAATCTGTTGGTCAGTATACGGCGATTGTTTGTCTTCTTTTTCAATGATTTCGACAATAGCCTGTTGAATCTCACGATTCGAAACTTCTTCGCCTTCGTCGTTTTTCACGCCTTCGGTAAACAAGTCTTTCAGGTGAATAATACCGAAGGGAGTTTGGGCGTATTTACCCGAAGTAACCCGAGAGATCGTTGAAATGTCCATTCCAATGCGGTCGGCAATATCCTTAAGAATCATAGGTCTAAGTTGCCGTACATCGCCCGTTATGAAGTAGTCCTTCTGAAACTCAATAATAGCTCGCATGGTATTGAGCATGGTTTGCTCCCGTTGCTTCAGAGCATCGATAAACCAGCGAGCCGAAGCCAGCTTGCTCTTGACGAATTGAGCAGCCGCCCGGTCACTTTTGTTACGCGATTCGGCCATTTCAACAACCGCCTTGCTCAGCCGGATGCTGGGCAAATCGCGGCCATTGAGGCTTACTTCAAATAGACCGTTATCATTCGAAATAAAATACTCCGGCAGAATATTCTCGTTAACGACCAGACTACTGCTTTGGCCCCCAACGACGGGCTTCGGATTGAGGTGAGCAATCACGGCGAGAACTTCCTTCAACTGATCGTTGTCCAGGTTCATGACCCGCATAATTTTCTCGTAATTCCGTCCAGCCAATTCGTGCATGTGCCGACGTACGACTTCGATACTAAGTGTATTTTCGGGCGTATGCGGTTTACGTTCCAATTGTAAAAGCAGGCAATCTTGCAGGTCGCGGGCCGCTACACCCGGAGGGTCAAGCGAGCGTATTAACGGAAGAATCTCTTCAATTTCTGATTCTTCTACCCAAATGTTGTTCGTGAAACTAATATCATCGGCAATATTGTAGGCATCGTACTTGAGAAAACCATCGTCATCAAGGGAATCCACAATGAAGTCTGCAATCAATCGCTGCCGCTCGGTTAGCTCAAGTGTACCTACCTGTTCCTTGAGTTCTTCACGCCAGGTGTTTAACTGAACGATGGGAGAGGTATAGAAATCCTCGTCGGCGGCAAAATTGTCCGACCGGGTTTTGTATTCAGGAATGTCATCATCGGCAAATTCGTCCCAATCCCGAAAATCATCGGTTGGTAAATCGCTGCCTTCGGGTTGGTATTCATCCAAACCGTCGGAATTCTCTTCTGTTTGTTCGGGCGTTTCGGTGCCTTCTTCCAATACCGGATTCTCTTCCAGCTCATCTTTTATTCGCTGCTCCAATTCCAGCGTATTCAGACCCAGCAAATTCAGCATCTGAATCTGCAGGGGCGAAAACTTCAGAGTTTGGCGTTGCGTTTGGGTCAGTCGCTGCATATCTCTTCCTAGTAAAAAGGTCCCCAGACTCAACGAATGGGTACACGGGGTGTTGATTTCTACAAATCTAAGGATAGTTAAAAGGTAGCGAAAGAATAAAACCTTAAAATTGAGCAGGTATTTATGCTAACGGAGCAGTCCGCAATGGTTATTTTTGCAGTCAATCCACTGGGTGGATGTATTATCAACATTCCCTGAGAAGGGTGATATTAAATCATGCAACTTTCTGAACAAGAATTACTCCGTCGTCAAAAGCGGGAAGAACTATACCGGTTGGGCATCGATCCGTATCCGGCTGAAGGCTACGAAATCAACGTTACTGCCGCTGACATTCTCCAAAATTACGAACGGAATAAAACCGACTATAAAACCGTTTCCATAGCCGGCCGCCTGATGAGCTTCCGGATTATGGGCTCGGCCAGTTTTGCTGAATTACAGGATTCTACGGGTCGTGTTCAATTATATTTCCGTCGCGACGATCTGTGTCCGGGCGAAGACAAGACCCTCTATAATACGGTATTTAAAAAGCTGCTTGACATCGGTGACATCATCGGTATCAAAGGGTACGTATTTACGACGCAGACCGGCGAGATTTCTATTCACGTACAGGAGTTCACTATTCTGACTAAATCGCTTCGTCCGCTGCCCATCGTGAAGCGGGATGAGGAAGGAAACGTGTACGATGGCTTCACGGATCCTGAGTTACGCTATCGCCAACGGTACGTCGACTTGATTGTGAACCCGCAGGTAAAAGACATTTTCGTAAAGCGAGCCAAAATTATTTCAACCATGCGGCGGATCTTCGATGATCGCGGCTGGCTGGAAGTAGAAACCCCGATCCTGCAATCCATCCACGGTGGAGCTGCGGCTCGTCCCTTTAAGACGCATCACAATACGCTGGATATGCCCCTGTATCTGCGGATTGCGAACGAATTGTACCTGAAACGATTGATTGTAGGTGGATTCGAAGGCGTGTATGAATTCGGGAAGATGTTCCGGAATGAAGGAATGGACCGGACTCATAATCCGGAGTATACTGCCTTAGAATTCTACGTAGCCTACAAGGACTACGAGTGGATGATGAACATGACGGAAGAAATTCTGGAAAAGGTGGCTATCGCTACGAATGGAAAAACGCAGGTACAGATTGGCGAGAATTTGGTCGAGTTCCAGGGACCGTATGCCCGACTGAGTATTTCTGCGGCCATTCAGAAATACACTGGCCTTGACGTAGATGCTCTATCGGAAGAAGAACTGCGGGCCGAAGCTCAGAAACTCGGCGTGGAAGTAGATGCCACGATGGGTAAGGGTAAACTTATTGACGAAATCTTCGGAGAAGCAGTGGAAAGCAATCTGGTGCAGCCCACGTTCATCATGGACCATCCGCTGGAGATGTCACCCCTGACCAAAAAGCACCGGAGTAAACCCGGCGTAGTAGAGCGATTTGAGATATACGTCAACGGTAAAGAGATCGCCAACGCCTATTCGGAGTTGAACGATCCAATTGATCAGCGGGAGCGTTTTGAAGAACAGCTTCGTCTGGCAGAACGCGGCGATGAAGAAGCCATGGCCCTCGATGAAGATTTCATCCGTTCATTGGAGTACGGTATGCCACCTACCGCCGGCATCGGTTTCGGCATTGATCGCTTGACGATGATGATGACTAATAATGCCAGCATTCAGGAAGTTCTGTTCTTCCCGCAAATGCGTCCGGAGAAAAAAATGGAAGTTGCTACCGAAGCTGATTACGTAGCTGCGGGGATTCCAGCGGAATGGGTACCGGCTATCCAGAAGATGGGTTTCCTGACCGTAGAAGCCCTGAAAGGAGCGAACCCGAATAAAGTATTCAACGATCTAGGCGGACTTCGTAAGAAGCTAAAAATCGAAGCGAAAATGCCGACGCTGGACGAGGTGAAAAGCTGGGTCTAGACGTTTAGTTTTCAGTTGAAAGGGGAGGGGCTTTTCTTTTGGAAAGTGTCTCCTTTTTCATTTGCTTTAAGAAGAGTAGAAAGAATTGCTATTATATGGTGTTACCTCTGGCCCTGATACAGAAAAAATCCCGAACTCTAATAGAGTCCGGGACCGGAGTTAAGACAAGTGACTTAAGAAAGACTAAGCCAATTTCTTTACGTTTACTGCGTTCACGCCTTTTTTACCGCTGATCGTTTCATACGACACGCGATCATCCTGACGGATTTGCAACCCATTCAAACCCGTGACGTGAACGAAGATGTCCTGTCCCGTGGCATCGTCAACGATGAAGCCAAACCCCTTGCTTTCGTTGTAAAACTTTACTGTACCTGTTTGCATAACAAATTAAATATTGAAACGGAAGATTTTCCCGAAATAAAAGATTATTTATTAGGGTTAATACAGTTTTAACGAAAAAATTTTTTTTTAAACATTGGTATGAATTTTTATGTTTTCGGGAAGTGTCCGTATTTTCGATTAACCAAAGATCGCCCAATCATGAACCGTTTACGATATCTTGTTGAAAGTCAAGCTTTTGGCGTGTGTTCGTCGGTAGGCGAACGGCTTGGAATCTCTGCCAGCAGCATTCGTTTGTACTTCATTTACACGTCCTGCCTAACGATGGGGTCTCCGCTGGTACTATACCTGATTATGGCCTTCTGGATGAATTTCGGAAAGCATCTGCGTCGCCATCAAAATCCTACGGTTTGGGAACTGTAGATCGGACTTAGTCTACAAACAAATTCTTACCTTGATAGAAGTCGAGAATTTTGACTCGAAACAGGTAATCGTAACGAGCCTGAATCTGATTCAAGCGAGCTCGGTCCAGATTAGTTTTGGCAATATTGTATTCGACTACGTTCAACGTACCTGCTTGAAAGCGGCTTTCGGCTGATTTCAATGTCTCATCGAAGTTTTTTACCTGATTTTCCAGAGCATCGTACCGCATCTTGGCGACCTCTAGATTAGCGTATGCCTGCTCAATGCCTTGTTTAACTTGAATCTGTACGTTTTGAGCCTGCACTTCGTAGCGTTTTTTGTCGACAATTGCGTTTTGAACCCGGTTTTTATACACCCAGCTTCGGAAGATTGGAATGGATAAATCCAGCGAAAAATTCCGGTTAAAGTTGTTACCTAACTGATCACCGTAAGTTACGTTTGCCGTAGAAGAGTATCGGGTGCTAACGAATGAATTCAAAGAAAGTTGGGGATACTGCAAACCCCGAAGCATTTTGATGGTATGATCAAAACTCTTTACGCGAATCTGAGCGGCTTTAATCATAGCTAGGTTCTGTTCTGCTGACTCGTACACTTGCGTAGCCGTATTGGCGTAACCCATTTCCCCTTCCGGCGTCAGCCGTTCAAGTCTAAAGTCCAGAGGAATCTGCGGGTTGTTCAGGGTTTGCCAGAAGGTGAGTCGATTCAGTTTCAACTGGCCCTGCATGGTAACCAGACTCAATTGGTCATTGGCCACCTGTGAACCGAGCGTATATTCGTCGTAGGGAGCCAGGTTGCCAGCTTTAACCAGAGCTACGGTCCGTTCCAGTTGCATTTTAGAAGCCTCCAGCTGCTGTTCCGCCAGATTGACCTGATCCTCGCTACTGAGGACCTGCAAATACGCTAGAATCGTATTCAGGGTCACTTGATCTTTCGCTTGTTGTACATCCTGTTCGGCAGCTTTCATCAGAAGATTGTTCTGCTTGATGAAATTCTGATTGTATAACCCATTAAACAGCGTAACGCCCGCCGAAAAACTGAAATTAGAAGCATTCAGCTTTTCATTAACGAATCCGTTCGTGTAAGGGTCAATACTACGACCGTAGTTGATCGACTGCGAAGCGTTGGCCTGAGCTGAGGGCAGAAGTGCCAGTTTTGACTGTAAGAGGTTATTCTCACTCGTTTCGACCAGCAGTTCATTTTGCCGTACCGTTAAGTTATTACGGATGGCTACATCTACGGCCTGTTTCAGCGTCATGGGCGTTTGGGCTTGCAGGTAGCCACTAAATAAGAGCCCGGTGAAAAGGAGTAATTTTTTCATGGAAATGTATACCTAAAGGAAAACAAGGGGGAAGTTGAAGGTCGAACGAGAGACGCTAAGCGATGGATTCTACGCGAAGGTCTTCGACAATTTTTCCATCATTCAGGTGTAAAATCCGGTTGCCGTAAGCTGCATTCTTTTCCGAGTGCGTTACCTGAATAATGGTGATACCTTCCTGGTTAAGTTGCTTGAAAATCTGCATGATTTCTTCAGCCTGGGCCGATTGGAGGTTACCCGTAGGTTCATCCGCCAAAATAATTTTAGGTTGACCCACTAATGCCCGGGCAATGCCTACCAGTTGCTGTTGCCCGCCGGAAAGCTGATTGGGAAACAAATCTTTTTTAGCAACCATGTTAAACCGATCCAGAATATCGGCGATGCGGCTTTTCCGCTCTGAACTCGGTACGTTTTTGTATAATAGCGGCGTTTCCAAGTTTTCGTATACGGTCAGTTCATCGATGAGGTGATAGGCCTGGAAGACGAAACCGATATAGGCTTTGTACAACTCCGAACGTTTCTTCTCACTGAGTCGCTGTACCGGCTGATCGAGGAATGTATACTCACCTGAAGTAGGCTGATCGAGTAGGCCAATAATGTTCAGTAGGGTAGACTTGCCCGCTCCGGATGGACCCATGATACTAACAAATTCTCCTTCTTTAATTTCGGTTGTAACGTGCCGGAGAATGTATGTTTTGGTGAACCCGTTCTGGTAATACCGTTCGATGTCTTGCAGTGAAATCATGGAGATGCTGTTTGAAGGTTCTATTTTCTAAAGCTGTGCCAAAGCGATAAAAAAAGAATTAATGTTTTGATTATTAGATATTTATAAAATAATTATGTCCGAAAACGAACAATTAAGTGTTCGCTTTCGGACATGCAAGAAAGGAAATTCAGTTATTGAATGGATACAGAGTTACTCCCGTGAATCGTGAGGGGTACACCACCGCCATTGAGTTTGCCATCTACATGCGTATCATCGGCTTCTCCCCGGAACTTCGCGAGCGGAAAGTGAATCCGGCTACCACGTACGGCCAGATCTACGCCCTGATTTTCGGGTAAGCGGACCTTAATACTGCCCGCTGAGCACCTCAGTTTGACATACTTACTGAGTTTGGCAAATTCCACATCCAAACTACCAGCACTCGTTTCGGCTTCTACTGCCGCTGATAAATTATACAAACGGATGGAACCTCCTGAGCTTTTCGTATAGAGTTCTCCGCTAATGGCATCGCCTTGAACGCTACCCCCGCTGGTGGTGGCCTCAATCGTGCCGTTCAGGCGAGTTAGACGTACACTACCACCGGAAGTTTTTAACGTGATTTTGCCTTCCAGGTCTTCGGCGTGAATGCTACCCCCGCTGGTCTGTACGTTCATTTCTTTCCGGCAATTGTTCAGGTGAATGCTACCGCCACTGGTGCGACCCTGAATCAGACCGGCCACGTCGCTCATGTGCAGACTACCTCCGCTGGTCTGAAACTGTTGCGGTCCGTCCAGGTGAGCCAGCCGAATACTTCCTCCGCTAGTACGCAGGTCCGTAGCAAAGGTACGAGGCGTAAAAATCTTGAAGGATACGCTGATGTTACGATCTGAATTCCAGGAGACCCCTGATTTACGACGGGAGTAGACGACCACCGACGAACCTTCTGTTTTCATGCTCAGCTCATACTCGGCGAGTTGCTTTTCAATTTCCGCTTTATCGATTTTGTTCGCGGGCCAGTTATTAAGCCGTACGTACATTTCTACTTTCACGTCGGAAGAAGAACCTCCTTCAACCTGAATACTACCGCCGGAAACGTCCACGCGAACATTGGATAAGTTACCCGTGAAGGTTTTCGTCTGGTAAGGTTGATCTTCGGAGGATTGGGCCGAGGCTGTACCCAAAACAAGAGTCAGCAACGGGAAAAGGTAAAAACGTTTCATCATTTCTGGTAGTTTTTGGACAAAGACAACGCTCCTTTTCTTTTTGTTGCACGGCTCGACGCTTCACTCCGCTTTCAGACTGTATACGGGATTGGTACGGGCAGCTCGAATGGACTGATACGCTATGACTGCCAGCGTTAAGGCCAGCGTAATAAGCAGGGTGCCGCCGAAATACAGCCAATGTAGTGAAATGCGGTACGTAAACTGTTCAAGCCAGCCTTGCATGAGTACGGTGGCAATGGGTACTGCCACTACGAAGCCTAACGCAGCCATGATCACGAAGGATTTCCCGAAGAGGTACAGAATCTGCCCTTCGCTGGCCCCCAGGACTTTTCGGATTCCTATTTCTTTGGTACGCGTTTCGGCCATAAACCGGATGAAGCCAAACAGACCTAAACCGCAAATCCAGACGGCTACCCCCGCAAACAGTACAATTAGATTGGCTAGGCTATCTTCGGCCTGGTACGACTGGGCCAACTGCTGATCTAGCCACTGGTACTCGAAAGGCTGTTGCGGATAAATTTTCTCCCAAACCGCTCGTATCTGGGGTAGTGTTTTTTCCAGATCATCTACGGCCAGTTTGATACCTACTTGCTGATAGAGCGAAGCCTGACTACCGATGAAGCAGGGTTCGATGGCTTTGTGTAAGGATAGGTGATGGAAATCTTTCACAACGCCCACAATGGATAATGTACTGTGAGCCAGGTAATAATCCAGTTTTCGCCCCAGAATTTGATTGGGGTCTTTGAGTTGAAGCTTGCGGAGAAAAGCCTCATTCACTACAATTTCCCGAAGTGTATCACTCGGCGTAATATTTCGCCCGGCCACGAGCTGTAATCCATACGTTGGTAGGAAGGCCGCATCCGCAATTTTTTCCCGTAGGGCGAAGGTTTCAAACGAAGCTTTGTCGGCAAATTTAAACGTACCGCCGTTCATCTTCGTCGAGGAAGGCGGACGAAACTGGAAGGTAAGAGCCTGAATTTCCGGATATGCTTCCAGGGCCTGTCGTAATACGTGATCTTTGCCTTTCTCGGGGAGATTGATTACCAGAATATTGTCTTTTTTAAACCCCAAATCAGCCTGTTGGAAGTACCGAGTCTGGTATACCATGACGATCGCACCGATGATCAGTACCTGACAAACAACAAACTGCGTAACAGTAAGAACCTGCCGTAAGGAAATGGTGCTTTTGGGACGAAGGGTACCTTTCAACGCTGCAATGGGAGCAAAGTTGGCTTGAAGGTACGCCGGGTAAGCACCCGCCAGCCCCGTAATCGTTCCAGCAAGTAGCAGTAGAAAAAACGTAAGACTAGCGTCCAACTGCCAGCTCAGCTGACTCTGGGTCCATTGGCTCAGATACGGAAGCAATACTTCTACCAGAAACAGAGCCAGCAGAAAAGCAATTCCTACGAGTACAGCCGTTTCAAGCAGAAACTGAGTTAATAACTGTCGGCGTGAACTACCCAGGCTCTTGCGAATGCCCACTTCCTTCACCCGGCGAAGCGATTGAGCCGTCGTAAGGTTAATGAAGTTGATACAGGCCGTTAGTACCAGAAAAAGCCCCACCCAGGCCAGCGTATATACCAGCGTACGGCGGATGGAGCCGGGCGTACGGGAATCGAAGTGCACGTCTCGTAGGGGCTGCCAGTGCAGTTGAATATAGCGAGCATCTGCCCCGAGGGCCTTACGGATAACCTTTGGCATGGCCTGTTCCATTTGGGCCTCTTTGGTAGGGTCCTTAAGGGTAGCGTAAACGCGATTGGTACTGTTTAAATACCACCAATTGTCTTTTTCAAAAGTGGGAATAACGTCCAGCGGTAAGAACATCCCTGCTTTCAGATCCGTCGTGGGTGGGGGATCAGCGATAATACCCGTGACGAGTACGCTCGTTTCTTTGTCGATGTCGAGGCGTTGGCCCATTGGATTCCGATCACCAAAGTATTTTTTTGCCCAACGCTCGGTTAGAATCGCCGTATTTTTTTGCAGCGACGCGGGTGTCCCTTGCTTCCACTGGTAGTCGAAAATCTTGAAATAGGAGGAATCGACCAGAAAAACGCCCGTATGTTCGGGAAAAACCCGGTCACCCTGACGTATCGTTACATCCTGATTGGTCACGAAGAAGGTGGCCTCTTCTACCTGCGGGAATTGCCGTCGTAACAAAGGAGCCAGCGGAGGCATGGCTTCAGGGTAGGTTTCAACGGATCCATCGTCCAGCCGTAAATCGGTCACTACGCGAAAAATGCGATCGAATTTCTGATGATGCCGATCCGTAGTATAATGGTAGCGGAGAAATAGAAACGTTAGGATGCCACCAGCTATGCCTACGGCCAAACCCGCCAAATGCAGAAAAGTATAGACTTTCTGACGAGCAAACTGACGGAAGATAAGGGTAAGGAAATTTCCGAACATAGGCGAATGGTAAATTGAAAGGAACGTACAGAAGCAAGGAGCCCTAAAAGTATTCCAAGAAAAGTTAAAGTTTGTTAAGATTCAGACAAACAGTTAGTTAGAAGAGTTTGAATGCTCATTTGTGAACAGTAGGCTGTGCGGTTTTGAACAATCGAAAACTAGTTTTGTCATTATTGAATTATACTTCGGTAATCAATATATACTGCCATGTCAAAAATTTTGCTCGTTGAGGATGATAGCCGGGTGGCTTCCTTTGTTGAAAAAGGATTGCGGGAAAAGCTATTTCAGGTTCGGCACGTGATGAAGGGTTACGAGGCCATCGAAGAGACGATGCAGCAGGAATTTGATGCTATTATTCTGGACATTATGTTACCGGACCTGGATGGGTTTGATGTCTGTCGAACGATTCGCCGGCGGGAAATCAACGTTCCGATCATCATGCTGAGTGCGTTAAATACGCCGGAGGAGAAGATTCAGGGACTGGAAGCCGGAGCCGATGATTACTTAGGGAAGCCCTTCAACTTTCTGGAACTAATTGCTCGAATCAATGCTCAGCTGCGGCGGAAATCTTTCGAAAAGGGAAACTTTGAGCAGTATACGTACTATGATTTAAGCATCAATCTGGATCGCCATGTCGTGAAGCGGGGAGAAACGGAAATCACTCTGTCGCCGCGTGAATTTAAACTGCTACTGTTCTTTATGCAGAATAAGGAACGGGTAGTAACACGTGCTGAAATCGCCGAAGCTGCCTGGGATTTAAACTTTGATACCAACACTAACGTAGTAGATGTATATATTAACTATCTGAGAAATAAACTGGATAAAGGATATGATACAAAATTCATTCAAACGATTAAAGGAAGAGGATATTTGTTTGAACAATACACGGAAGAATAGAAAAGTATTCGTTAGGTTAAAAAATAGCTATTAGATAGAATTTTTGAATGAAACTTCGCTTTAAACTTACATTACAATCCACCCTTATTTTCGCCATCACCCTGGTGATTGTTTTCGTAGGTACTTATATCATCTTTAAGAAACATACCGATACCATATTTTTTAATAAACTCAGTGATCGGGCTTTAATTGCTGCCTTTGTGTACTTTGAAAAAGATGAAGCAACAAAACTAAATTACAGCAAACAGGAATCCATGTATCGCGTCCCTTTAGTGGATGAAATTGTACAGGTTTACGATACAACGGGTAAATTGATTTTTGTCGACAATGGTCCGGCTGTACCGATTAGTTCGAAGCGATTAAAGGAAATACAGCAAGCAAAGTCGGTGCAGTTTTATCAGAATGGACGACAATGTGTGGGTATTTATTATCAGGACAATCAGGGCGATTTTATCATCATTTCTTCGGGGGTTAATGTAAGCGGTCAGGATCGGCTTACTAACCTGGGAATCACCATGCTGACCTTCTTTTTCGGAGGAGTCGCCATTAACCTGCTATTGAATGCGTGGTTGTCCAAACGAACATTTCACCCCTTTATAGAAGTCATTGATCAGGTCAATACGATTTCGGCGGATAACCTGCACTTACGCTTACCCCAGCAAAAAGGAGCTACGGACGATGAGTTGCAGCAGGTAGTTGCCACGTTCAACTATTTTCTGGAGCGGCTGGAAAAAAGCGTGAAAAGCCAGAAACATTTCTTAAAACACGCTTCCCACGAGTTGAAAACACCTTTGGCCGCACTCATTGGTGAGCTACAGGTGAACCTGCAACAGAAGCGAAGTGAAGAAGAATACCAGGCCTTAGTACAAACCCTGCTGCTGGATGCTCAGCATTTAAAGGATATACTCGAAGGCTTACTGATCCTGTCAGGACTGGAATCCAGTCGCAATTTTCCAATTCAAGCGATTCAGATTGACGATGTTTTGTGGGATGTTTTAGGGAAGATTCAATTAACGCATCCATCGGTGGTAGTCGAGGTGGAAGTTTCGTCGGAACAGGATAACACGGACTGGCTAATTGTTGAAGGAAATGAAGTATTACTATCACTCGTATTAACCAATCTAATTGAGAATGCGATTAAGTTTTCGGATGCCAAACCTGTCGTGGTAGCCTTGGATTATTATACGAATTTGCAAATTCGTATAATTGATCAGGGTAGAGGTATCGAACCGGCGGAGCAATTGAAAATTTTTGATCTTTTCTATCGTGGATCAAACACCACTTCGGTTGTCGGTCACGGCTTGGGCTTACACTTAACGCAGCGTATTCTGGATCTTCATGGTTTTACGTTAAGTTTTCAATCCGTCGTGGGAGAAGGGTCAGTATTTGTGATTGATTTCAAGCAATCGTAAGATAGTGTGAGTAACGATGCTGCAAAAAGCTAGCTCCTTTTCGTAGATTAAAAAACTCTAATCTACTTCCAATCTACTTTTAATAATTCTGTTAATTTCCCCTTAATCTTGCCTTCGCAATTTTGCCAATGTAATTGTCATTGGTCATTATGCGTCGGATCTTATTTCTCTTTTTTATACTAAGCGTAGGCAGCAGTTGGGGCCAGTCAGTCCCGGTTGATACCATGCGTATTACCCGGGCGGAGGCCGAGCAGTTATTCCTGACGAATAACCTGCGTCTAATTGCCGAAAAGCTGACGATTTCCCAGGCGGAGGCTCAGATTCTGCAGGCGAAGGCCTGGCCTAATCCTAATTTCGGGATCGACCAGGTAAACCTTTGGGCCACCCAGCGACAAACGCGGGGCGAAGAGGTTTCCCCACCCCTGGGAAAGAACTTCGGACGAAACCAGCAGTTTGCCTTTGATCTCGAACAACTCATCCTAACCGCCGGGAAACGTCGGAAAATGGTGGCGATCGAAAAGGTGAACCGGGATCGGACGGAGCAGTATTTCCTCGACTTACTGGTTTCCTTAAAGGCCGAATTCCGCCATCTGCTTACCGAACTGACGTACGATCAGCAGACCAAACAACTCTTCGCGGATCAGCTGACGGTACTGTCGGAAGTGTTTAAGGCTCAGGAGCGTCAGTATCAGAATAATAACCTCTCGAAAGCGGAGTACTTCCGGTTAAAGTCTCTGGAGCTGGAATTGATGGACGATTTGCGGGAGCTGGATCAGGAAATTCAGGATTCGCAGCAACAGCTCAAAACGCTGATGGCCCTGCCCGTAACGACGTATTTGATTATTAGTGACGGCTCAGTCCTGCCCGCGTATACCGCATTAAAACAGGGAGGTTTTTCTTTCTTCCGCCAACGCGTTAGTGAAGATCCGCCACGCTTACGGGCGGCCCAGAGCGAAGTGGCCTATGCCAAAGCCCAGAGCCGTTACGAGGAGGCCAAAAAAACGCCCGATCTAACGCTTAAGGCAGGCTACGATCGAAACGGGAATACCATGCTTGATTTTGTTGGGTTTGGTGTATCGGCAGATATTCCCGTTTTCGATCGGAACAAGGGCAACATTCTGTCGAGTAAAATCGAAATCGAAAAAACGAGTCGTCAACTGGAAGAGGCCCGTAATGACTGGCAGAATCAGCTGTTTAAAGCGTACGCCAACTTCCTCGGAACCAGTGATTTCTACGAACGAATCGACGTCAATTACGCAACGGAACTGGAGGAACTTAGCGAGGCCATCAGTCGCAACTTCCAGCGAAAGAATATCAGTCTGCTGGAATTCCTCAACTACTTCGAGGCCTTCCGGGCCAACCGCGAAACGCTGCTGAAAGCGACTAAAAATCTCAGAAATTCTTTGGAAGAACTTAATTATTTAGCTGGAACCGACCTGCCATGAAGTTAATGTATGCTACTCTTAATGGCCTGACACTCGCTCTGTTGGGCGGTCTTGTGCTGAGCTGCAACCAAAAGCCAGAGCCACAGACCCAAAACATTCCCCAGGCCGATTCTACCCACTGCCTGGCCAAGGAGGTAACCACTCAAACGACCGAAGTAAAGGCGACAACGCCCATTCAGAAAATTTCATTGACGGGAAAAGTCAATTACAATCCCGACAAGGTTGTGCGGTTTGTGCCTTTGATCGATGGGGTCGTGAGCAAAGTCAATTTTGCCCTGGGCGATTACGTGAAGAAAGGCCAGGTCATGCTCGAACTACGCAGCTCGGAACTAACCAACTTGAGTACGGATCTGAAAACGGCTCAGGCCACCCTGCGAACCGCCGAACGAAACCTGGCTTCCGTGAAGGAAATGTACGAAGACAAACTGGCTACGGAAAAAGAGCTGGTCGTGGCCGAAAGCGAAGTAGACGTGGCCAAGCAAAGCATCATCAAAGCTCAGGAAACTTTGAACCTGTACGGCGGTAGTCTGGAAAAAGGGGTACTCGTCGTGAAAGCCGCTAGTAATGGTTATGTCGTGGAAAAAAACATCGTTGTCGGGCAACAGGTGGAAGCGGGGGCCGATGCCCTGTTTACCATTTCTGACCTCAAGCAGGTGTGGGTTACGGCCAATATCTACACGGGTCAGCTGGGACAGGTGAAAGAAGGCATGCCCGTCGAGATCACCACAACAGCGTACCCCAATACCGTTTTCCACGGAAAGATCAGTCGTTTTTCTAATGTCTTCGATCCGAACGAGCGGGTACTGAAAGCGCAGATTTTCTTGGACAACCCCGGTCTGCTGCTGAAGCCCGAAATGTTCGTCATCATTCGCGTGAAGAAAACGGGTAATGAAACCACCATGGCCGTTCCTACGCAAGCCGTTGTGTTTGATGAAGACCGCTATTTCGTGGTAAAGTACCAGGATGAATGCAATCTCGAACTCGTCAATTTGACACCGCTGTTCCAGAACAGTGACTCCACGTACTTCCACGGAGGCGTACAGGTAGGAGATAAAATTCTGACTAAAAATCAATTGCTGGTTTATAATCAGTTGAAGCAAACTAAAGCCGCACACTGAGTCTGTTATGTCCAAATTTGTTGAAAAGATTGTAGCCTTTTCCCTGCGAAACCACATTCTGGTCTTTTTTATGACCTTTTTGCTGGTGGGTGCCGGGATTATCAGCTACATGAATACGCCCATAGAAGCCTTTCCAGACGTCACCAACACCCGGGTCCGAATCATTACCCAGTGGTCCGGTCGGAGTGCGGAAGAGGTAGAGAAATTTATTACGTTGCCCATCACCCGGGAAATGAATACGATCCCGAAGAAAACCGAAGTACGCTCGGTTTCGCTATTTGGGCTATCGGTGGTAACCGTACTGTTTGACGAAAAGGTCGATGACTTTTACGCCCAACAGTACGCTTCCAATCGGATCAATAACGTCACGATGCCCGAGGGTGCCGAAGCGGAAATTGAACCGCCCGCCGGTGCGACGGGTGAAATTTTCCGGTACGTACTCAAGGGTGATCTGCCCATTCGGGAATTGTCTGCTCTCCAGGAGTGGGTGGTTGAACGGGAGCTGGTAGGGGTACCCGGTGTGGCCCAGGTGGTCAGCTTTGGCGGGGAAGAGAAAATCTACGAAATACAGGTAGACCCGGTCGAACTGGCCAACTACAACCTGACGTCCCTGGATGTCTTTGAAGCCGTTTCCAAAAGTAACATCAACGTCGGTGGCGATGTCATTACCAAGGGTAGCCAGGCTTATGCGGTACGCGGTGTGGGTTTACTGGAAAGTACGGCCGACATCGAAAACATCCTGATTGAGAACGTCAACGGTACCCCCGTAACCGTCGGAAACGTCGCCAAGGTAAACATTACGGCGAAACCCCGACTGGGTCAGGTCGGTTTGCAGGACGAAGATGACCTGGTGGAAGGCATTGTGATTATGCTGCGGGGTGAAAATCCGAGTGCCGTCATTGATAACCTGAAGCTGAAAATCGAGGATCTCAACAACCGGATTCTTCCCAAGGGCGTAAAAATCGAACCGTTCCACGACCGTTCCGAACTGGTCACTACGACGGTGGATACGGTAACGCACAACCTCGTGGAGGGGATTGTACTGGTATCGGTATTTGTCTTTATCTTCCTAGTTAACTGGCGAACGACAGTAATCGTCGCTTCCGTGATTCCGCTGGCCTTCCTGTTTGCCATCATTATGTTACGCGTGCAGGGCGTTCCGGCCAACCTGATTTCCATCGGAGCCGTCGATTTCGGCTTGCTGCTGGAAGGGACGATGGTGATGGTCGAGACGGTTTTCGTGGGACTCGACCGGCGGGCTCATGAACTGGGCATGGAGCGGTTTAATAAAATCTCGAAACTCGGGATCATTAAACAGAGTGCCCGCACGGTCGCCAAATCCATCTTCTTTGCCCAGATCATTCTGATCGTGGCCCTATTGCCCATCTTTACCTTCCAGAAAGTAGAAGGCAAGATGTTTACGCCGTTGGCTTTTACGCTCGGTTACGCCCTCATTGGCTCGGCTGTGCTGAGTCTGACGTACGTACCCGCCATGTGTAAGGTGCTGTTACGCAAAAACATCAAGGACCCCGAAAACCCAATTACCGATTTTTTCCGGAATGGTATTTACAAACTCTTCGCGGGGGCGTTCCGGATGCCGAAGGCGACCATCGCCGTATTCATCGGATTGTTCGCCGTTTGTATGCTCAGCTTCGGGCGATTAGGCTCGGAGTTTATTCCCAAGCTGAACGAAGGAGCCCTGTACATTCGGGCTACGCTGCCCAATAGCGTTAGTCTCCAGGAATCAGTAAAGCTGACGAAAGAGATGAAGGCGAAGTTTCGATCGTTTGAAGAAGTTCGTTTCGTACTCACTCAGACCGGCCGACCCAATGATGGTACCGATCCGACCGGATTCTTCAACGTGGAATTTCACGTACAGCTCTATCCGAAAGAAGCGTGGAAGCGGAAGATTTCGAAAGAGGAACTGCTGGAAGAAATGGAAAAATCGCTCAGTGTATATCCCGGAACCATCTTCAGCTTTAGTCAGCCAATTATGGATAACGTGGAGGAATACGTAGCGGGGGTGAAAAGCTCGCTGGTGGTCAAGGTATTCGGCGATGATTTATTCCAGCTCGAAAAAACCGCCGATCAGATTGCCGATGCCATTAAAGACGTGCCCGGCGTGCAGGATCTGAACGTATTCCGGAACATTGGTTCGCCCGAACTCCGGATTAAACTGGACGAAAAACGCATGGGTCGCTACGGCGTCAGTATGGACGATGCCCAGTCGGTCATCGAAATGGCCATTGGCGGGAAAGAGGCCTCCCATTTTTACGAAAACGAGCGATTGTTCGATATTCGGGTTCGGTACGCCGAACCCTTCCGGCAGTCGGAAAAAGAGATCGCCAATATTCTGGTACCCGCCAGCGGTACGTCAAAAGTACCCCTGTACGAAATCGCGGACATTTCCTTTCACACCGGTCCGGCCTTTATTTACCGGGAAGGAAGCAGCCGGTACATTGGCATTGGCTTCTCCGTGCGGGGCCGCGATTTGGGCAGTACCATCGCCGATGCTCAGCAACGGGTACAAGAGCAGGTACAATTGCCAGATTCATACCAGATGTCCTGGGCGGGCGAGTTTGAAAGTCAGCAGCGGGCGACGAGCCGACTGGCCGTCATCGTACCGATTTCCCTGCTGATGATTTTCTTCCTGCTGTACATTAATTTCGGTAACCTGAAGGATACGCTGATTTCGCTAGTGACGATTCCCTTTGCATTCGTCGGCGGATTTCTCTCGCTGTTCATCACGAATACGATTTTCGGTATCTCGGCCGGGATTGGTTTCATCATCCTATTTGGCGTCGGTACCATTGATGGGATCATTCTGATTGGGGTCATGAAGGATTTACTTCGGAAAGGATACCCGCTCAAGAAAGCCATCAAGGAAGGGGTATTCTCCCGGATTCGGCCCGTTTTCATGATTGCCGTGATGGGCTCGGCGGGTTTGTTGCCCGCGGCTATGTCCACCGGCATGGGCTCCGAAATCCAGAAACCCTTGGCGATTATGATCGTGGGTGGACTGGTGATCTGTATGATCCTGTCGCTAATTGTCCTGCCGCAGGTCTTTTACTTGGCGTATCGGCCCGGCTTACGCAAACGCGGCTTGCCCGATGAGTAAAAATAGTCTCTTTATAGACGTAATTATTCTCCGGTCAGCGGGGTACTTCGACAATCTAAGGGAAGTATCCCGCTGACCTTTTTGTTGCTCGCTTTTCCCGAATCAACGCTTCGTGCGGCCCGGTTTTTTAGGTATCTTGAAGCATCTCTTTGATGAATGATTTCCTGTGTTTCGACCAAAAAAACCAGAACCTCGCTCGTATGTGTAACTGCTCGCATCGTCATTCCATTCATTGCATTGTACCGCCGTATATGACGGATCAACTGGTGCAATCGTCCAATCCAGAAGTACGGGCCAGAGCCCTGGCTACGGTGAAAATTTCTTCGGCTTTACGGGCGGAACGTCAGTTTTCACAGGCCTTTCCCAGTTTGCGGGCTTACAGTTTTGCGGCCGAGCAGGGTAAGGATCGCGTGATTTACGATGCTCGTCAGACGGACCGACTGAAAAACGTCATCGTACGGCGGGAAGGGCAGGAGGCCGGAAATGATGTAGCCGTCAACGAAGCCTACGATTACTCGGGCGATACCTACGATTTTTACGAAAGCATTTTTCAGCGGAATTCCCTGGATGACCGGGGTATGACGCTGATCTCCGCCGTGCACGTAGCTGAGCCGGATTATCGGGGCGGCTTTGTACCCATGAACAATGCCTTCTGGAACGGAGAGCTGATGGCGTACGGCGATGGGGACGGCATCATCTTCAACCGCTTTACGCAATCGCTTGATGTGGTCGGGCATGAATTGACGCACGGGGTTCAGTCGTTCACCAGTAACCTGACTTATTACGGACAGCCGGGTGCCCTGAACGAACACTTTTCGGATGTATTCGGCATTTTGATTCGGCAGTGGAAAAAACAGGAGGAGGCGAAAACGGCGAACTGGACCATTGGTTCGGAAGTACTGGTGTCCGCCGCGACACGTCAAGGCATCCGCGATATGCTGAATCCCGGCAAGGCTTACGTCGATGATCCGGACCTGGGTACCGATCCGCAACCCGGTCACATGAACGATCTGTACACCGGGCCGTACGATAACAATGGGGTACATATCAATTCCGGTATACCAAACCGGGTATTTGCCCTGGTGGCTACCGAACTGGGCGGTAATGCCTGGGACGTGGCGGGTCGCATCTGGTACGATACCATGCTGCAACTGACGTCTTCGGGTCAGTTCAAAGACTGTGCGAAATTGACTATCCAGATTGCGGGTAGTCAGTTTGGCGAAGCGGAAAAGAAGGTAGTCAGCAACGCCTGGAAAACGGTTGGACTGAGTATATAAAGACCCGGTTATGAAAGTACAGTTGCAACAATCGGGCGGTTTTATGGGGGCTTTGCAGGAATGCAGTCTGGACACGGATCAGCTGGAAGCCGACGAAGTTCAGGCCATTCAGGAATCCGTAACGAATACGAACTGGACGGAGGCTGAAAGCCATCCGTCGGCCATTCGGGATGGGTATCAGTACCACGTGCGGGTGGAAGATCAGGAGCAAACCTATACTGCGGCGTATACCGATCAGACCTTGCCGGAATCATTGAAACCGCTGGTGGGTGTATTGAAGAAATACCTTAAGCCTAAATCATTACGGTAGAAATCCTGAAAGGTAATGACTCGCCTGCTTATAGAAAAGGGTGGCTCGTTTGAGCAACCCTTTTGAATGGCGTATGAACCAGCTATCGCGGAAACTGACTTTTGAGTAAGGCTATTTCGTGTTGCAATTGCTCGACTTGTTGGACCAACTGCGTAATCACGTCAATACCTTCCAGATTGATATTCAAGTCGTAATGAAGTCGAATGAACCGCTCCAGAGCCGGTAAGCGGTCTTCGTGAATATATTTCGACTCCTGAATACGGGTGATTTCGATGAGCCCGTAATCCTGTAAAGAATCGACGAACGAAATTTCGATATTATAATGCGTACAGCAATCGCTGATGGCAATCCATTCACTTCTTTCCATCTTATGATTGAGCTAATTCCTGAAACAATTCCTTTTGCCGATCCGTCAGATTCGTGGGGATTTTAATCGCCCAGGTCAGGATCAAATCGCCAAATTCTCCGTCTTTTTTATAGACCGGGAAACCTTTGCCGCGTAACCGCACTTTCGTACCGTTCTGCGTTTCGGGTTTGATGGGCACTTTCACTTTTCCCGTCAGCGTATCAATGGTTACGTCACCGCCCAGCACCGCCGTATACAAGTCCAGATCCAGCGTGGCGTAGAGGTCATTTCCCTGACGTTTAAAGGTCGGGTCTTCGGCAATCTTGAAAGTAATATATAAATCACCATCTGGCCCGCCATTCTGGCCGGGGGCACCGTATCCTTTCAACTTGATGACCTGTTCGTTGGCCACGCCCGCCGGAATTGTGATTCGGATGTTTTTACCGTTGACCGTCAGTGTTTGTTTGTGCGTTTCGTAAGCATCGCGTAGGTTCAGTTGTAACTCAGCGTTATAATCCTGGCCCCGGTATTGCTGCGTTCGACGGCCGCCGCTGCGTTCACCACCGAACATGGATTGGAAAAATTCCGAGAAATTATCGCCCGTAAAGCCGCTGAAGTCACCGCCATCACCACTAAACCAGCTACCGGTATCGCCACCGTTCGAGCCGCCGCCCTGGGCACGACGGGCCTGTTCATAGGCTTCGTACTGGTCCGCCTGTTGCCAGTTCTCGCCGTACTGATCGTACTTTTTACGTTTTTCCGGGTCGCTGAGTACTTCGTTGGCTTCGTTAATCTGCTGAAACTTAAGCGTAGCTTCGGCATTGTTGGGATTTACATCCGGGTGGTATTTGCGGGCCAACTTCCGATACGCTTTTTTTATATCTTCATCGGACGCTGATTTAGTCAGGCCCAGGATTTGGTAATAATCAATGAAGGCCATGGAGGTTTTCTTTCTATGGTTATAAAGAGTAGCACCATTCGTTTCAGAATAGTACTAATAATCCAGAGAAAAATACATGCCAATCGGCTAAGATGTCAGAAAAAGCTAAAGAAAGAAGTAATAAACTGTCAATTTGTGTATACGTAAGATAGAACTACGAGTTGGGATTAGCTCTGCCTATTTTTATGAATAGTTTGTGGTAATCAGTAGCCTGCTAGTCTACAGGGTTGTTTTCGAGTAATGGGCCATAAACGCATCAAATTCCTGTTTATAATTTCGCCCTACTGGAATAGCATAAGGACCCAATATGATTTCAGAAGTACTATAACCCGTAACGTAGGTTGGATTAAAAAGGAAGGATCGGTGAATTCTTACAAAACCCATTTTTGAAAGCAAATCTGTAAAATCTATAAGCGTACCTTTAGTAAGGTAAGTAGTATCATTTAAATAGATTTTTAGATCATTACCTTGACTTTCGATAAAAATTATATCGTCTGTTTTAATCTTCCTGTTCAGTCCATCGGACTTGATCATGATTGTATGCTCAATATTATTAGGGGTATGAGTTCTTAATACTCTATCAACAGCTCTGAAAAACCGTTCAAAAGTTATAGGCTTCAGAATATAATCTACCGCTTCAAGTTCAAAACCTTCAATCGCAAATTCCCTAAAGGCAGTAGTGAATATAACTTTTGGTTTCACAGAAAGCGATCTCATCAATTCAATACCGCTAAGATGGGGCATCTGAATATCCAGAAATAGAAGATCTACCTGCTGCTGTTGCAGAAGTTTATGAGCCTCCATCGCATTTCTTGCCGTACCAACCAGTTGAAGGGATTCTATTTTTTTTAGGTGGCTCTCCAATAGTTCAATAGCGAGCGGTTCGTCATCGATAATAAGGCATTTAATCATGTTTGGCAGGAGTAATGATTTCTACGCTAAACCAGTCTTCATCTGAATGGATCGTAAGTTCAAAATTAGTATCATAATACAATTTCAGCTGTTCTTTAACATTGAGGAGTCCAATCCCTGGTTTACTAGTTACCTCTTTTTTGAAACTACTGTTTTTGATGCTGAAAATCGATTGTACTTCATTGGTATTTAATTCAATCCTAATACTAAGGTCTCCGTCCATACGACCTCCATGTTTGAAGGCATTTTCAATTAGTGAAAGATACAGTAAGGGAGGAATCCAGTTTTCAGAACTTAATTGTATGCTTCTGCTGACTTTCAAGTGACTGCCATATCGAAGTTCTTCCAGTTCTATGTAATGGTTAATCGTTGTAATCTCATCGGCAATACGGACCATTTTTTGAGGACCTTTGTAAATTACATAATCAAGGATATCTGCTAGCCCTGCAATGGATTTTGGTGTTCTTTCTGGATGATTAATAGAAAGAGAATAGATATTATTAAGCGTATTAAATAAGAAATGAGGGTTCAATCGCGATTTTAACACCTTCAGTTCAAGCTCTGTTTTCTCTTTTTGTAATTGAATACGGTCTTGTTTTTCGTTTTTATACCGTAGAATATGCATGAAGCAAACAAAGATAAAGGATGATGTAACGATAGGAAAGATATAATGGGTAAGAAGATAATCAAGATCTGTTAAAATATCAATAATATGATCCTGCGGTTCATTTATAAAGAAAGGTTCAGCTGCGTAAACGATAAAAATACGATTGATAACGGCTAAAATATAAATGAAAAGGGGAATGCTGATGCAAAAGAATACATAGCGTTTGCGATCGAAAAAATGGATAATACAATAGTAGTAAATCAGATTGGCACTGGTAATCTGAAATAAGAGGTGACACGCGTTATAAATGATTATTTCTTTCAAGCTTACACCGATTGTATTGCTATAAGCCTGGGTCAATCCAAACAGAAAAAGAGCTATCCAAAACACAGCCTGATAGCTGATGACTGAACGTAAAGGATTTTTTGTTTTCTCTTCCATCGCTGCAAAACTAGAAATTCTGAACGTATAAATCCTGGGAAGTAGTGCAGACTACGGCATAGATGGATAAACAGCCTGGTTTTTCGTACAAACAGCTATAGATGTCGTCTGTCCTCTAAAACGTACTCTCTGTCCTACACCGTAGGAGATTGGCTGTACGAGGTGAAGTTTTGCAGTAAAAAATGAAACACAACAGATTCAACGGATTGGACCATTTAAGGGCCGTAGCTATCATACTGGTACTACTGTATCATTACCGGGCATTTAAGCATCCCGACTGGGTGGAGACAATCGGCAGATATGGCTGGACAGGAGTCGATCTTTTTTTCGTACTGAGCGGATTCCTGATCTCGAATCAGTTATTCAAGGAAATACACGAGGATGGTACTATTCGTCTGAAAGTCTTTTTTACCAAAAGGTTTTTTCGAATTATTCCACCCTTTGCTTTTACGCTTTTGCTGTATTTATGTTTTCCATTTTTCAGAGAAAGAGAAGCACTACCCTCTTTATGGAAGTTTCTGACTTTTACTCAAAATTATGGACTTGATGTAATAAACACGGGTACTTTTTCTCACGCTTGGTCGCTGTGTATCGAAGAGCAGTTTTATCTAGTATTACCTTATATTCTTCTACTTTTTATAAAGACAGGTTGGCTTACTAAACGGAAGTATGTACTAGTTGTTCCGTTAGTAATTTCACTTTTGTTACGGATCTTCTCCTGGAATTATTTCATCGTTCCTGCCTTAGATTCAGACCGTTTCTGGAAGGTGTGGTATATGTACATCTATTACCCAACGCATACCCGGCTCGATTCGCTCACCATAGGAGTATGGATCGGTTTTCTCTATAATTATTCGTCAGCATTTAAGCATATCATCCATGCTAATGGACTACTGTTCTTCTTTTCAGGAATGGGTATGCTACTGCTATCCTTTTGGATGTGTTATGATCAGGCTTCCGAAATAGCTTCTGTTTTGGGGTTTACCTGCGTAGGAATGGCTTACGGATTACTGGTGATCGCGGCTATTTCAGATTCCTGTTTTATCAGTAATAAGGCATTCGTGGGAACGCGAGAGTTAGCTGATTTATCCTTCGCAGTTTACTTATCCCATAAAGGGATTATCCATATCATACAGTCTGTAACAAGACCAATGAATTTTTCTGAGAATCAATTATTAGTTCTCTGTCTGATCGGATGCTTGGCGGCGGGGCTGTTGTATCGGTATGCAATAGAGCAGCCATCAGCTCGGGTTAAAAATCAACTGTTAAATCAAAATAAAAGATGAGGGGAGCAATTTTTATATTTGTTTTAGTGCTATCATTTAGTAAAGTAAATGCACAAGGATTTGAGAAAGAAAGAGCTGAAATTGATTCCATTATTAGTCAATTCAGTCAATGTATTAGTAACAAAGATTCCGTATCCTTTCTTCGTCTTTTTACGCCTAATTCTTTTCAATGGATAGGAGTCGTTAAAAATAAGACTAACCAAGTAGTACAGGAACATGTAAAGAGTAAGACTAATAATTATTTCTTCAATGATTATGCCGTTTTTTATAAGTTTCTGGGGGATAAAGGAAAGCAGGAAGAGATTTTTGAGAATATTATCGTTACTAATGATGACGTTATCGGTAGTGTTAGCTTCGACTATCAATATTGGAATAACGGTAAAATTACTAATTGGGGAAAAGAATACTGGACGCTAGTGAAAATGAATGGTACATGGAAAATTGTAAACGTTGTTTTTTCTATAGCTGAGTAAATGTAGGCTCAATGCTCGTAAACATCCCAAAAAATCGGCAAGTTATAGGCAAGGCGTACCCTCTATCGGGTTCTTAGTCGAGTAGGAATTTGATTTGTAGGTATCGTTATCAATAAAAAACTCACAATTTCTTGTGAGTTTTTTATTGATACTTATTTACCTAGGGAATGTCTTACTCCACTTTTAAGGACTTCACCGGGTCCGCATTAGCCGCTCGAATGGCCTGCGTACTGACGGTTAGTAAGGCAACCAGGAGAGCCAAAGTACCCGCCGCCGCAAACAGCCACCAGCTTAGCTCCGTGCGGTAAGCAAAACCATTGAGCCATTCCCGGAGTAAGTACCAGGCCGCCGGAGCCGCCAGCAGGAAGGCTAGTCCGACCAGAATCAGAAATTCTTTGGAGAGTAAAGCTACCAGTTGGGGAACCGAAGCTCCCAATACTTTCCGAATACCGATTTCTTTGGTACGCCGTTCAGCGGTAAAAGTTACCAATCCGAACAAGCCCAGGCAACTGATAAAAATGGCGATTCCCGTAGCCAAGTTGGTGAGTTTTACCAGATTCCGCTCTTGATCGTAGAGCTTGGCGATTTCATCGTCGAAGAAGGTATACGAGAAATCCTCGCCACGGTACGTTTCATTCCAGAGCTCTTGGATCTGGGCCAGCGTAGCATCAAACGCCTGAGCACTGCCCGTTTGTAAACGCACGTTGAATCGGTACAAGCTACTGCGTTCGTTGATTAAAGCAGTGGGCTGGATGGATTCGTGCAATGAACGACCGTGAAAATCCTGTACAACCCCCACCACCGGAATCTGGGCTCCGTTCCCGTATTCCAGGAATTGGCCAATGGCCTCCAAGGGTTGTCGGAAACCCATCTGTCGGGCCAGGGTTTCGTTGATAACCAGTTCGCTCGTGGTATCGCTTTCGGCGAAATTTCTTCCCGCCAGCAAATGAAACCCGAAGAGACTCAGGTACTGCGTATCGCCGTCCTTGCGGTACACATTAATCGATACTTTCTGCTTGTTGCGTACGACCTTCATCATGGATGAACTGTACCCTGAAGAAATCGGCAACTGACTTGCTAAACTCACCTGTTTGACGCCCGAAAGTTTTCGGATACGGTCGGCCAGCGTAAAGCGTTGGTTCTGATCACCGATCCAGAAATACTTACCCGGTACCTGAAAAGTAACGATGGCTTCCCGGTTAAAACCCAGGTCTTTTTGAATCATGTACTGTAACTGCCGACTGACGAATAAAGCTCCAATAATGAACAGTTGAGCAATCACAAACTGCGAAATGATGAGTACCCGACGAAGACCGATTTTTCCCGGCTGAACAAAAAGGTTGGTACCGCGAAGGGTAAGAACGGGCGTAAAACGCGAAATCAGCAAACCGGGGTAGACACCGGACAGCAAAGCCGTAATCAGAGCCATGGCCAGCAGGAATAGCCAGAAGGTAGGCTGGCTTAAGTCAAGCTCCACACCCGACGGTATTAATTCACCCAGATAGATCAGAGCCAGCTCAGCTAGGGCCACTGAGAACATAACGGCTACGAAGGTTACCAGCAGGGTTTCGCCGAGTAATTGCGAGATCAGGTGACTGCGGCGACTGCCCAGGGTTTTACGAATGCCGATTTCTTTGCCGCGTTGACTGGCCTGGGCCGTAGACAGATTGACAAAATTGATGGAGGCTAGCAGCAGCAAAAATACACCCACGGCGGCCAGGCCATACAGGGTAGGCTTATGGGCTACCCGAATGCCATTGGCGTAGGTTTGATTAAAATGAACGTCGGATAAAGGCTGTAGGTTGAACCAACGTTTCCAATCGATGGAAGAATTCCCAGAATGACTATTGACCAATTTTGTAACCTTCTGGGCCAGTTGATCAGGGTTGGCACCGGGCTTGATTTTTACCAGGCATTGGGAGGATCCATTAGTATTCGACCAGGCATCAAAACCGTAGTTTTCGCGACGTTTTTTACTGGTCGTAAGGGTACTCAGCGATAAGTAGGCCGGATACGAGAAGTCACTTCGCTCAACGGCATTTTTGACAAGGCCTGATACCGTCAGTTCCAGGGTATCCCGGTAGGAAACGGCCCGTAGGGTACGGCCCAGTACGGCCGCCGAAGCCGCTCCGAAATAACGTTCAGCCAGACGTTGCGTTAAGACAATCTGGTTGGGTTTGGTAAGCGAAGTCTGAGGCGAGCCTGCAATCCAGTCAGCCGGTAAAATCTTAAAGAATTGGGCATCCGTAAAGATGACTTCGGACGACGATTCCTTCGCTGCTGGATAGAGTACCGGAGCTTGGCCCGAACGTGGTACTTCGATCTGTTCAAAACTTTCCAGGTGAACGTGTGCTACGGTTTCCAGACCCGTTACCTCCCGACGAATGCTTTCGGGGATGGGAGCTGAAATACCGGCATTATGCCCCGGATCGTCGCCAAATTTAAATTCCGTCACGAGCCGGTAAATCCGGTCGGCGTCGGGTGGGTGCCGATCAAAGCTAAATTCAAAATTAACCAATAGGAAAATGACAATACAGGCCGAGATTCCTACTGCCAAGCCCAGGATATTAATGCTGGTGGTCAGGCGGTTTCGCCAAAGCGTACGGAGAGCGATTTTAAGGTAATTTTTGAACATGCTATTCAAGGTTGGGAAGGAACCTTCCTGGTAAAAGACGAGAACCCGTTACTCACTTTTCAAACTCTTCACCGGATCGGCATTCGCCGCCCGGATGGCCTGGGTGCTTACGGTGACAAACGCAATCACCAAAGCGATAAAACCCGCCAGAGCAAAGGCTACCCAGCCCATCTGAATCCGGATGGCGTAGGCTTTCAGCCAGTCCTGCATGAAATACCAGGCTATCGGAAAAGCGATGGCATTGGCAATCAGTACCAGCTTCAAGAATTCTTTCGACAAGAGTAGTGTAATACTGGATAAACTAGCCCCCAGGACTTTACGGATGCCAATTTCCTTACGGCGGGTTTCCACGGCAAACGTAGCCAGTCCGAAGAGTCCGAGGCAGGCAATCAGAATGGCCAGACTGGTGAAGGCCGTTAGCATCGTGCCCAGCTTGCTTTCGGCTTTGTACAGAGCGTCGTAGGCTTCGTCGAGGAAGTAGTACTCGAAGGGGTACTCCGTCTCGTATTTTTTGAACACCGATTCCACGGCGGCCAGTCGGGCGGTTACGTTGCCGCCAGCGGCCAGCTTCAGGTACAGGCAGCCGCCGTAGGTCATCAGTTCTCGCGTCGTATCGGCTACTACGGAGATGCCCAGTCCGCTCTGTGGGTGCTTGCTGGAAAAAAGATTGAAATCTTTCACGACGCCCACCACTTCGGCAGCCTGGGTGCCCAACTGAATTTTTTCGCCAATGGGTCTTTCCGTAAATCCAAAATCCTTTAAAGCCGATTCATTCAAAATCAATGAGGGAGGATTGGAAGAGTAGGGGCGGGTGGGCTTGATTTTCCAGGGGACATTCATGGTCTGGAAAAAGGAATTGTCCACGGCCGTAATTTGTAAAGAAATGTCTTTTTTAGTAATGGGCGACTGCGTAAAGAACATATTCACGCCGCCTTTGAAGAGGGGCCAGCTCGCCGCCGCTACGTTCTGAATGCCCGCTTGTTGACGAAGTTCCTGCTTGAATGCGGCGTAATGAGGAATCATCGTTTGGGGAACGGTGATCACGACAATTCCCTCGCGATCCAAACCAATGTTCTGGGTACGGAGAAAGTCAAGTTGGTTCTTGACAATGAAACTACATACAATCAAACCGATGGAAACAGAAAACTGAAAAATGGTCAGGACGCGGCGAATATTGATCCCATTTGCTTTTGAAAAACGCCCTTTTAGTACTTCGGCTGGCGTAAACTGGGAGAGTAGCAGGGCCGGATAGCTGCCCGCTACCAACGTACATAGCAGGAGTAGACCCGCTAGTAAACCGATGAAAAGGGGATCTTTCAAAAACGTATCGCTGATGTGAAGATCCAGCCACTGAAAGAAGAAAGGACGTAAGGCTTCGACCAGTAACAAACTCAGGGCAAACGAAATCAGGGTGATCAGTACGGATTCAGTATAAAACTGGGCGGCCAGATTGCTGCGTAAGCCACCGAGTACTTTCCGCACACCGACTTCTTTGGCCCGCTGGGTAGCCCGGGCCGTGGTCAGGTTCATGTAGTTGATCAGGGCCAGCAGTAAAATACCCAGGGCAATGCCCGTGAACAAACCGTGGTACTGCTGCGAATGATCCACCATGATGCCGTGCAGATGAAGATCGGTGAAGGGTTCTAAAATGAACTCCTCCGTTTTTTCACCTTTTTTAACGGGATGATCCTTCAGGTGCAATTGACGAATCAGTCGTTCTACTTTGGTTCGGTGTTCGGCTTTCGTCAGCAGGAAATACGTCTGAAAAGCTCCGCCGCCGACGTGACTGTATTCCAGTTGCTTGCCTAAGCCCTCGTCGTAAGCAACCAGATTTTTCTGGGTAGCAAAGGAAATGAGTGCGGAGAAGGAAAGCGTACTGTGCGAAGGCAGGCTTTCTAATACGCCGGTTACTTCCAGCGGTAGTTTGTTGTCGTAAACCAGCGTTTTACCCAGTGGATTAGCCGCTCCAAAGTATTTCTGGGCTAATTCCGGGGAAAGCACAATCGTATTGGGCCGGGTCAAGGCGGTGGCCGCGTTTCCTTTTTGCAGAGGATATGTAAAGACGGTCAGAAAAGAAGGGTCGGCAAAGAGAAGCTGATCCTCGAAAGAATGAAAGTTAGTGGCCGTTTTCAGCACTGTTCGCATGGAAGACCGCGTACGAACCGTTGCTTCCACCAGATCCGGTCGGGCCGCCTGCGTACGCGGTCCCAGTTGCACCGACAACGACTGAGTCTGAATGTGTGTCTCGCCGTGAGGCATCCGGTCCATTGTCTGGAAAATCCGATCACCGTTCTGATGAAACGTGTCGTAACTGTATTCATGAACGACGTACAGCAGAATCAGAATACTGACAGCCAGCCCAGCGGCGAGTCCGCCGATATTAAGCAGACTGTACAAGGGATTTCGTCGGAGGTTACGCAGAGCTATTTGCAAATAGTTCTTAAGCATAGGTTCTGGGATTAAGGGTATTGAAACAGTACCTAGAAAGTCATGCCCTAGGGATTAGTGAATGAATAAGTGTCTGATTTTTAGTTATTTATATAAATAAAGATGTCCATTTACGAACAGTCAACTGTTCGTAAATGGACAGGAATACCTATTCTAGGAATGGATAGCCAATTACTCGCTTTTCAAACTCCGTACCGGATTCATCAAAGCGGCATTAATCGCCTGGTAACTGACCGTGGCCAGCGTTATCAGCAGGGCTCCGAGACCAGCGGCGGCGAACACCCACCAGCTTAACTCGGAATGATATTCGTAGCGAGCCAGCCAGTTATTCATGAAGAAATACGCGATGGGTACGGAAAGGCCGAATGAAATCAGTACTAACCAGACAAAGTCTTTCGAGAGCATTCCCCAGAGATTGAATACCGAGGCACCGAGTACTTTCCGAACGCCAATCTCCTTAATCCGCTGCTCTGCGACGAAAGAGGCCAGTCCGAATAAGCCTAGGCAGGAAATGAAAATGGCCAGACAGGCAAAGAAGGTGGCCAGTTTCCCGACTCGCTCTTCGGAAGCAAATTTCCGGGCGTACTCTTCGCTCGAAAACTTGTAATCGAAGGGAGCATTCCGATCGTGCTTTTTGTAGATTTCTTCGATCTGGCTCAGGGCTTGCGTGGTGCTGACCGTTGGGCTGATCCTGATGGTGATGATACCCGACCAACTGGGGTTAAAAGTGAAAATGGTCGGCATCGCGGCCTTATACGGCGAAGTCATCATGACGTTTTTGATGATTCCGACCACGGTATAGTCTTTGCCGTTCCATTTGATGGTTTCACCAACCAGATTTTTCTTGCCAATGTAAGCCGCCGCTGCTTCGTTGAGAAGAAAGGCGGAGGAGTCTGTAGCAAAGGCGTCCGAGAAATCACGACCTGCGGTAAACTGTAGACCCATCGTTTTTCCATAGCCCGAGCTGACGGCTACAATACCGAATAAGGCCTGTTTATTGGGGTCCTTTCCCTTCCAGTCGAATCCAATCTGGTTGGAATACAGATCCGTAATGGGACTGGAGGATTTGGTAACGCTGGCCACGACTCCACTGCCCAGCAGTTCGGTACGGAAGGTTTCGTAGTTTTTGCGAATATCTTCGGTATTCATGGTCAAGGTGATAAGCCCGTCCCTTGAGAAGCCAATGGGTCGATTTTTGGCAAACTGAATCTGCCGGAACACGATGATCGTTCCGATGATGAGGGTTACCGAAACGGTAAACTGAATGACGACCAGCACTTTTCGGGGTAGCGAGGCATACCGTCCCACGCGAAAGGTACCCTTGAGTACCTTGACGGGCTCAAAGGAGGATAAATAAAAGGCCGGATAGCTTCCCGCAATGAAACCCGTGAAGAAGGTAAAACTTAGCCCAATGAGCCAAAAGATCGGATTGCTCCAGGGGATCGATAAATGCTTACTGGCCAGATCGTTAAAAAGGGGTAGCGAACTCTCCACCAGAAAGATAGACAGAATAAAGGCCAATAGGGCAACCAGCAAGGATTCGCTCAGAAACTGACCGATCAGTTGCGGGCGTAGCGAGCCGATGGCTTTACGGATACCCACTTCTTTGGCACGTTTCTCGCTGCGGGCCGTACTCAGGTTCATGAAATTGATGCAGGCCAGCAGGAGTACAAAAGCCCCGATGATCCCAAACAGCCAGACAAACTCAATACGCCCCCCCGTAATGACGCCTTCCTTGAATTCGGAGTATAGGTGCCACTTCGACATGGGGTGCAGGAAAATTTCCGGTTTAGCCGCATCCTTGGGATCGTGACGCAGCTTCATGTACTTAATTTTAGCCGAAACCTGATCGAAATCGGCGTTGGGCTGTAACATGGCGTAGGTCTGGAAGGAATTGTTATTCCATTCCTGTTCGCTCCGTTTCACCCAGGGTTCTACGGTTAAGTACAGTTCCCAGGGCAGTAAATAGGAAACATCTGCCAGTTCCGTATTGGCGGGCAGGTCTTCGTAAACGCCGGTTACTTTTACTTCCGTCTGATTATCGCACTTGACGATTTTATTGATCGGATCTTCTTCTCCAAACAACGCTTTCGCTACGGATTCGTTGAGGAGAATCGAATGGGGATCCCGCAGTCCCTGTAAGGACCCTTTCACCATGTGCAAGGAAAACATCGTCGGGGCATCGGCTCCGATGTAATTTCCTTTTTTAGTAAACTTGTTGTCTTTGTAAGCCAGAATGTGATCGAAGGTCCAGGAGCTGGGCACTACATATTTGAAGTCGGGATACTTGGCTCTCAGTTCCAGGTGCAGCGGGACTGGCACGGCGGTCTGCGTTCCCTTGCGACCATCCCAGGTCTGGTGCTGCATCACCTGAGCAATGCGATCGTAATTTTTGTGGTAGCGGTCGAACGTCAGTTCATCCCAGATCCAAAGCCCAATCAACAGCGTAACCGCCATGCCCGTAGCCAGTCCGACGATGTTGATGAGCGAGTAGGCCTTATTCTTCAGTAAGGCACGAATAGCGACTTTAAAGTAGTTACGAAGCATAGGGTAGGGAGCAGGAGTGAAGAAGAAAATCCGGTCATTCCTTCCAAAGATGATAAAGTCGCCTTTGGCGTTGCATACCCTTTCAAATACTGTATCCTTTCTCGAAGAATAAACCCACTACTCTGATTTTAAACTTTTGATTGGATTGGCCGTAGCCGCCCGGAACGATTGGTAACCGACGCTCACGAGGACAATCCCTGTGGTTACTATGAGTGAGAGAGCGTAAATTCCCCAACCCAGCTGGATCTTGTAGGTATAGCCGTTCAGCCACTGAGACATCGCCCACCAACCAACGGGAGCGGCTACCAGAAAAGCTACAATAATCAAGCGACTGAATTCAATACCAAATAGCGTTAGAATTTGCGGAATACTGGCTCCGAGTACTTTACGTACACCAATTTCTTTGGTTTTATGAGCTACCATGAAACTGACCAGTCCATACAAGCCCAGGCATCCAATGAAAATGGCGATGCCGGCAAAAAACTGGATGCAGGCCAGGATCATTTCTTCGGCGATGTAGAATCGGGTCAGCTGTTCATCCAGCTCATAAGGCTGGTACAAATAATCAGGAAAGGTTTCTTCCCAGAGTTGCTCTACGGAATGCAGGGTTTCAGTTACCGTCCGTGGATTGATTCTCAGTCCACAGGCCGCATAACTATTGGTACGGGGAAAGAGAATGACGGGCTGGATTTCCGATCTCGCCGCCCGGTTATACCAGTCCTTGACCACCCCGTAAATGGGAGCGGTGCGGCCCCAGACTTCCAGACTTTTACCCACCACGTCTTCCGGTTTCAAACCCAGACGACGGACGTACGTTTCATTGACCAGATACCCTCTGGCGGTATCGGATTCGGGAAAGTTATGGCCAGCGACCAATGTCAACCCAAAGGTTTCCAGGTAATGGCTGTCGGCGGGCTTCGTGTTGGCTGACCAGCTCTCTTCCTCCTGCCGCTGATCAAACCGATGGTTGTTATTACTGTTGGTCGTAGAAGCTGGCGGGCTACTACAAAAGCTGATGGCTTCAATGCCCGGCAGTTGGGCTAATTGGTTGCGAAAGGTGGGTACGTGCGTTTGCTCCGGAATATTGATTATGCTCAGGGTCGAAGTGGTAAAACCCAGCGAGGTACGTTGGAAAAAACGCATCTGCTGCATCACGACCAGGGTACTGATGAGCAGGATTTGGGTGATGATAAATTGTACCACCACCAGACTCCGCCGGATGGACATACCGCCTACCTGTTGGGAAGATACCTGTCCTTTCAACGCCTGAACGGGTTTGAAACCCGCCAGTACAATCCCGGGATACGAGCCGGAGAGCAGTACCACCACCAAGCCAATCCCGAACAGAAATAGCCACAATTGTCCGTCAGCCAGTGGATTCGTGTGGGTAAACAACGGAAAGGGCATCCCCGCATTCGTAGCCCATTGATTCAGGACGGGTAAGCTGAGTTCGGCAACCAGGGCGGACAGGAATAACGAACAAGACGTGATAACAACGGTTTCGGCCATAAATTGTCCGAATAACTGGAGTTTCGTACCCCCAATAACTTTCCGGACGCCTACTTCTTTGGAACGTTTGAGGGCCTGAGCCGTCGCTAGATTCACGAAGTTAATACAGGCCGTTCCGACCAGAAATAAACCGACCAAGCCCAAAGCCCAAAGGTGCGTAGAGGTTAGCCCCCGCCCGTATTTTTCGGAGAAATGGATCGTAGCAAAAGGTACAACGGGATGGTTCCAGTGGGCAGCCTCAGTAGTGTGATACTTTTTGATGAACGCGGGTAGGGCCCTTTCCAGTCGTTGGGGGCTAACCCCTGCTTTGAGGGTGAGCAGGCAAGTGGTACTCGAACTAAAACCCGACCAGTTATCGAGGCCACTGCGGGCATACCCCGGATTATTCTTGAGGGTAGCCAGGGAAACAAAAAGCTCCTGCCGCCGATCCGTGTTGTCGGGAATGTTTTCCAGGATGCCCGTTACGCTCAGGTCCAGGTCATTGTTCATCCGAATGACCTTGCCGAGAGCTTCGGATACAGAGCCGAAATACTTCTCGGCTACTTTACGCGTGAGCACGACCGCGTTCGGTTCCTGCAAGGCTGTTTTAGGTTGTCCCGCTAGCCATTGGTAATCCAGAATGTTGAAATACGAAGGTTCGGTAAAGCACAGCGACTGGGCCTCATTGAATTTCTTTTTTCCTTCCGCCCCGGGTACGGCAATCAAGGCATTGTAAACGCCCGAGACAAGGGCCACGTCATCGAAGAACGAAAAATCCTGCCGTAGGGCCTGGGCGAGGGGAAAGGGAACGCCCGGATCATCGTTGATTCCGTCTACCCTGGTTTGCGTAGTGATTTGATAGGTACGATCAATCTTGCTATGATACTGGTCGAAGCTAAGGTGAAACTTGATCAGCAGAAAGACGAGTACGCCACAAGACAGCCCCAGGGTAAGCCCCCAGATATTCAGCAGCGTATAGCCCTTATGCCGTAGTAAGGTACGGTACGCGACGAGGAAGTAATTTTTTAGCATGATCGTTAAGGGGGGGCACGCTGACAGAGTATAAACCATCCCGTCAGCGTGGGTGTACGTTATTCGGATTTCAGACTCTTCACCGGATTAATCAAAGCCGCCGATAAGGCCTGATAACTCACGGTCAGTACGGTAATCACCAGAGCCCCCAGACCCGCGGCGAAGAAAATCCAACCGGAGATGTTCGTCCGATACTCGTAGTGGTCCAGCCAGTTGTTCATGAAATAATACGCAAGGGGCACGGACAGAAGGCAAGAAAGCAAAACCAAGGTTACGAATTCTTTCGACAATAGCTGCCATAGATTGAGTACGGAAGCTCCCAGGACTTTCCGAATGCCAATTTCCTTGGTTCGCTGTTCGGCTACGTAGGAGGCCAGTCCAAATAAACCCAGGCAGGAAATGAAAATGGTGAGTCCGGCAAAGAAGGAAGTAAGCTGACTAATGCGGTCTTCCGTGGCAAATTTCCGGGCGTACTCTTCGCTGACAAATCGATAATCGAACGGACTTTCTGGATTGTATTTTCGAAATACCTGCTCGATGGCGGCCAGCGACGTACGCATGGGTAGCTTCGGATTAATCCGGATGTTGATGTAATTGACCCAGCCGTAATCCAGCGTATACAGGGTGGGGCGGGCGGCACTAAAGGGCGAATCCATCACCATATCCTTAATGACGCCGATGATTTGATAGGTTTTTCCACCTTTCTGAAGCATTTCTCCGACGGGATGCTGAAAGCCGATTTGTTGAACAGCCGCCTCGTTGATCACTAGTCCGAGTGTATCCGTCGAATGGCTTCGGGAGAAATTACGGCCCTGTACAAACTGCCAGCCGATGGTAGAACCAAAATCATGGGTAACGGCGATGTAGGCAAACAGCGGTTTCGTGTTGGGATCTTTGCCTTTCCAGGTAAAATCAAAATTGACGGATTGTACCCGCGTGGGTGCACTGGAAGACTCGGACATCTCCAGTACAGCTCCGGTCTGAAATAGGTCATTCCGAATGGCGTCGTAGTGTCCGTACAGATCGGGCGTATTCATGGGTACAGCGATCAGTCCTTCCCGCGTATACCCGACGGGCCGCTCTTTGGCAAACGCAATTTGCCGGTACACGATGATGGTGCCAATGATCAGGGTGATGGAAATGGTAAACTGTACCATCACCAGGGCCTTGCGGGGCAAGGCTGAAAAACGTCCGGCCTGAAAGGTACCTTTCAGCACTTTGACCGGTTGGAAGGAAGATAAATAGAAGGCCGGATAACTACCCGCCAGCAGAGCCGTAATCAGGCAAAAGCCGAGCGTGATGCACCAGAAAACCGGATTGTCCCAGAGAATGGCTACCTGCTTATGGGCCAGTGCATTAAACCAGGGTAGAGCCAGTTCAACCAGTCCCAGACTTAGTACTAAAGCAATGAAAACCACCAGGAATGATTCGCTGAGAAACTGGCTGATCAACTGCGTGCGTACCGAGCCGATGGCTTTTCGAATGCCTACTTCCTTGGCTCGTTTTTCACTGCGGGCCGTACTCAGATTCATAAAATTGATACAAGCCAGTAGTAGAATGAAGAAGCCAATCAACCCAAACAGCCAGACGTACTGAATGCTGCCACCCGTGTTGACGCCGTTCTTGAATTCTTCGTACAGATGCCATTTTGCCATCGGATGCAGAAAAACTTCCGGGCGAGAAGTTTGCCGGGTTTTTACGGCCAACAGGGGTTTGAGTTTAGCCGAAACCTGATCCAGTTGAGCCTGGGGGCTGAGTTGTACAAACACCTGGAAGGAGTATTCCTGCCAGTCAGTTAGATTTCGTTTCACCCAATCTTCGCTGGAAACGTATAAATCCCAAGGTAAAAGGAAGGTCAGGTTATGGAAGGAAGTATTGGAAGGCAGATCTTCGTAGACCCCGCTCACCTTTACCGATAGTTGGTTATCAATCTTAATCACCTGTTCCATCGGATCCCTGGTACCGAAAAGGGCTTTGGCCAGGGATGCGGAAAGCAGGATGGAAGAAGGATTTGCCAATCCCTTCCGGCTGCCCGCCAGCATTCGTAGACTCAGCAAGTCCGGGGCATTGGGTTCCATAAAACTACCGTCGGACTTCAGTTTTTTCGTCCCCGATGAAAGGACGTGATCATCATTCCAGGAAGAAAGAACCACGTGTTTGAAGTCCGATCCGTAGGTGTTACGCAGCTCCGCCGCCACGGGAATCGATACGGCAGGCCAGGTCTCTTTTTGTTGTTGAAGGGTCTGGTGCTGCATAACCTGAGCAATGCGGTCGTACTGCTCGAAGGAGCGATTAAACGAAAGTTCGTCCCAGACCCAAAGTCCAATCAACAGTGTTACCGCCATACCAATGGCCAGTCCCATGATATTGACCACGGAGTATAATTTGTGCTTGAACAGATTTCGTAAAGCGACTTTGATGTAGTTGCGTAGCATAACTTGTTGATTGCGGTGGAGCGAACCCACCCGTCTGTCAAACGTGAACGAACCTCTTCTTTAGGAACCGTAGAATGGAACAAAACAGCCCTGCTATTCGGATTTCAAACTCTTCACCGGATTGACTAAAGCAGCTTTTATACTCTGGACACTCACCGTAAGCAGGGCAATGCTCAAGGCTAATGCACCCGCCAGAACAAAGACCCACCATTCCAGCGAAATACGGTAGGCAAACTGTTGTAACCATTCGTGCGTAACGTATCCAGCCAGCGGAATCGCCAGTAGAAAGGCCAGGCCTACCAGTTGGAGGAACTCTTTGGAAAGCAGGGCAAGGATACTGCCTACCGAAGCTCCAAGTACTTTCCGTACGCCAATCTCTTTGGTACGTTGTTGGGTGGTAAACGTAACCAGACCAAACAGACCGAGACAGGCCACAAAAATGGTCAGCCCCGCAAAGACGCTCAGGAGCGTACCCGTTTTTTGTTCGATTTGATAAGTGTTCGAGAAACGATCATTTAAAAACGAATAGCTGAAAGGTACCTCGGCGTGGTACTGGCTCCAAACCTGCTGCATGGTTCGCAGTAACCCGGCCACATCGCCCGCTTTGGCTTTGACGATCAGGGTACCACCCGATTGGGCCTGAACCATTACCAGGGGTGTGATGAGTTCGTGCAGGGACCGGAAGTGAAAATCTTTGACTACGCCAATGACGTGGTAGGTGCTGCGGTGGCCGTTGTTGCTATGGGTGGCTAAGGTTCTGCCCAGTACATTCCCGGTCCAGCCCATCGAGCGAACGGCCGTTTCGTTGAGAAGAATACCCGTAGAATCGGTAGCAAATCGAGGAGAAAAATTGCGTCCGGCTGCGATCCGGATGTTTAAAGTGGGAATATAGGCTTCGTCTATGTCGTAACGAAGGGTTTTAACGAGTAGGCCGGGATTCGTTTCCGGCGAAAGGAAAAAATTATTGTTACTACTTGGCCCAGCGGGTAAATATACCGAAGCACTTACCGACTGTACCCTAGAATCCTGGAGTAACCGTTGTCGAAACGCGGATTCGTTCGAACCTAAAGCCCAGGTTTCGGGCAGTACAATCACCTCATCTTTGTTATACCCCAGCTCCTTATGCTGAATGTAGGAAAGCTGGCGATAGACTACGGTAGTAGCGATGATTAAGGCAATGGAAACGAAAAACTGAAACACGACCAGACTACTCCGGAAATGAATACTTCCCTTCGAAGTTTTGATCTGGAACCCGCCACCTTTCAGTACCGCCATCGGCTGGAAAGAAGACAGAAAAAAAGCGGGATAACTGCCTGCCGCTACACCCACCAGCAAACCCAGCACCAGTAAACCTATGAACAGCAGCGGATGCGTGAAGAAGGGGAAACTCAGGTGTTTGCCGGCTAGTTCGTTGAAAGCGGGTAGAGTCAGATCAACCAGCAAAAGTGAAAGAAACAGGGCCAGTCCCGTGAGCAGAATGGATTCGAACAGAAACTGTTTCATGAGTTCGGACTGCCCCGAACCCAGTACTTTCCGAATGCCCACCTCGCGACCCCGACGGGAAGCTCCCGCCGACGAGAGGTTCATGAAATTGATGCAGGCCACCAGTAACATGAGTCCGGCAATGATACTGGAAATGTACACCGTCTGAAGATTACCGGGGGCGGAGAGATCGTACGCAAAATCGGAACGCAGGTGTATGTCCGTTAACGGCTGTAGAAAGAGCCCAAGGGCATTTCCTTTGTTGCGAAATGTCTCGTAGGGCATGCCGAAAGCCTGTTCCAGTTGCGGGCCCATGTACCGGGAAACGATCGGCGGTAATTTCCGCTCCAGTTGGGTTACATCTGTGCCGGGCGTTAGGCGGAGGTAGGTGAAAAATTCGGAAGTTAGCCAGGTCGTAGACTGGGCTTCCGCAAGCCCCGACATGGAGGCCAGTATATCGACGTGGAAATGCGAATTCTTGGGCATATCCTGCATAACGCCCGTTACCTGATACGAAGATTTCCAGGCTTTAATTTCCAGTATCTTACCTATGGGATCGGCTTCGCCGAAGTAGTTACGGGCTACCGTTTCAGAAATGACTAGAGAGGAAGGTTTAATCAGGGCCGTTTTTGAATCGCCTTTGAGCAGCGGTAGCGTAAAGACCCGGAAAATATTGGAATCGGCGAAGGCCATCACACTCTCACGTAAGGACTTGCTTCCGTAGGAGATTAGCGGCGAACCCGCCAGGCGAAGACGCGTAGCTTCGGCTACTTCCGGAAAGCTGGCCTGAAGCGTACGGGCTACTGGAGGCATAACATGAGCCTCGTTGATACTGCCGCCTTCCGTTTTCCCTTTGAAAACTACCCGTACGATCTGGTCGGCACGCTCGTGAAAGCGGTCATAGCTCCATTCATCTACCACGTATAACATGATTAATATACAGGTAGCCAGACCTAAAGCCAATCCGGTAACATTGATGAGGGTGAAGGTCCGGTTCCGCAGCAGGTTCCGCCAGGCAACCAAAAAGTAGTTTCTAAGCATAAGACAGGTCGCTTTCAGTACATCCGGTTACTTTCAATAGTTGTGCCGTTGGATACTGTCTTTAGGTAACTGTCTGGTATAGAATGGTATACAATAGTAGGGGTGTTCGCTTTTGAACAGAGCATAGTTCGGAAACGAACAATGCAGTAAAGATTCAAAAGGAAAGGATGGCTTCGGAACGGGTAGAACACGAATCCCCAACCCGTCCCAAAAAGGAGCTAGCTTACTCTGATTTCAACGATTTTACCGGATTCGTGGTCGCGGCCCGGTACGATTGCCAGCTTACCGTGCACAGAGTAACCAATAGCGTGAGTAGCATGGCCCCAGCGTACGTTTGCCAACCCAAGTGAATTTTGTAGGTATAGCCTTCCAGCCAGTTCGTCATAATCCAGCCACCCAGTGGGGCCGCTACGACAAACGCCAGCAGGATGAGTCGTCCGAATTCGGTACCGAAGAGCGTCAGAATTTGGCCGACGCTGGCCCCGAGTACCTTGCGTACCCCGATTTCCTTGGTTTTCTGAGCGGACATAAAGCTGACCAGTCCGTACAAACCCAGACAGCCGATGAAGATGGCAATGAAGGAAAAGACGCGAACCAGATGCAGCATCAGCTGTTCGGTTTCGTAGGCTTTGGCAATGCGTTGGTCCAGAAACGACTGCTTGTAGATGTAGTCCGGAAAGGTCTCATTCCAAACGCTTTCAATGCCACCCAGGGTTTGGGGCAAATGAGAGCTGCGGACCTTCAGACCGACGTACTGATACGCCTTCGGGAACGGAAAAATGGTAACGGGTTCAATCCGGTTTTGTAAGGAAAGGTTATTCCAGTTTTTCACTACGCCCACAATCGGAGCTTTGAATCCCCAGAGTTCCAGCGATCGCCCGACGATCTCTTGCGGCTGCCGACCGAGCTTCTCGGCGTAAGCTTCATTGACGAGAAAGCCCCGAATGGAATCGCTTTCGGGTAAATTTGTACCTGCTACCAGTTTAAGTCCGTACGTTTGCAGGTACTGAGCATCGCCGCCTTTGGTATTGACATCCCAGATTTCTTCCTTCTGTCGGTTGTCAAAATGGTGGTTAGAGCGATTGTTGTTTCCACTCGTTGGAGGGGTTGTACTAAAACTGAGTTGCTCTACGCCGTTCACTTGCAAAAGCCGATTACGCAGCGTTTGCAGGTTGATCTGATCGGTCGTGGGAAGATTGACCAGTACAATCGAAGTGGGATCGTAGCCAATATCTTTTCCCCGGAAAAAATCCATTTGCTGCGTAACCACCAGCGTTCCAATGAGTAGCAGTTGGGTCAGCGTAAACTGAACTACTACCAAGCCTCGGCGAATGGACATGCCGCCCACTTGTTGCGTACTGATTTTTCCCTTTAAGGCCGCGACGGGCTGAAAACCCGCCAAAATGAGTCCCGGATACGAACCCGCTAATAGCGTTACGACGATCAGTAATACAGCCAGAAAAATCAGCAGTAGGGGATCGGAAAAAAGATCGAACGTACCGAGCAGATTCAGGTCCGAAGCCTGATGCACCCATTGACTCAGCACCGGAGCCAGCAATTCCACCATCAATACGGCAAAGGCAATGGCGGCCAGGGTAATGAGTCCGGTTTCGGCGATGAATTGCCAGAATAACTGTCCATTCGTGCCGCCCATCACTTTGCGAACGCCTACTTCCTTGGAACGTTTGAGAGCCTGGGCCGTCGCCAGATTCACGAAATTGATACAGGCCGTCAGTAGCAAAAAGAGACCAACCGAAGCCAGTGCGTACAGTTGCGTAACGGTAAGCTGCTCGTTGTATTCCGCTGAAAAGTGAAAATCGGTGAGGGGAATGAGCGGATGACGAATTTCCTGGTAATCATCTGGATGATACTTCTTTACAAACCCCTGGAGTGCCTGCTCAACGCTGGCCTGCGAAGTGCCTTCACGTAGTAAAACCAGACAATGGGTACGTGAACTAACGCCATCCCAGTCATCGAGTTTATACGCCACGTTGTTTTTGTAACCCCGTAGCGTAGCCCAGGAAACAAACAGTTCCTGCCGCTGATCCGTATTTTCGGGAATGTCGGCCAATACACCATTCACTTTCAGATCCAGATCATTGTTGATCCGCAGGTGCTTACCTATCGGGTTTGCCAAGCCAAAGTATTTTTCCGCCATTCGCCGCGTCATCACCACGGTATTGGGCTGATCCAACGCGTGCTTCGGGTTTCCTGCCAGCCATTGGTAATCCAGAATGTCGAAGTACGAAGGCTCGGCGTAGGTGAGCGTTTCTTCTTCCTCGAATTTCTTAAAAGGCCGGGAGTTGGGCACACTGACCAGGGTATTATACTGGAGGTAGGTTATCGCTACTTTTTCCAAAAAGGAATAGTCATTTCGCAGGGCCTGCCCCAGGGGGAGCGGTACGCCCGACTGGTACTCCGTGCTCTCTCCGCTGAATTCCGTTACCACCCGATACGTGCGATCTTTCTTGGTATGATAGGTATCAAAGCTGAACTGAAACTTCAGGACCTGAAAAATCAGCACGGTACAGGTAAGGCCCAGACCCAGTCCCAGGATATTCAGCAGGGCGTATCCCTTGTAGCGAAGCAAAGTTCGGTAGGCAACGAGGCAATAATTCTTTAACATTTTTGGATAGATAAGGATTAAGCAATGATCGCTTTGCTGAAGCTTTTCTAACAATTACTACTGAGACAAAGAGTTCGGGACAAGTGTAGATCAGGCATTCCTTCACTATTCCGACTTTAACGAACGTACCGGATTCGCCGTAGCGGCTCGGATCGCCTGCGTACTGATGGTCAGCAGGGCGATGAGTAGTGCCATCAGTCCGGCTCCGGCAAAGACCCACCAGTGCATTTCGATGCGATAGGCAAAGTCTTCAAGCCAGCGGTGCATGGCGTACCAGGCTAGCGGAAAAGCAACCAGAGCTGCAACGCCGACCAATAGCAGAAAATCTTTCGAAAGCATGCCGACGATATTCGGTACGCTGGCTCCCAGTACTTTCCGAATGCCGATTTCCTTGGTACGCTGTTCGGCGGTGAAGGTAACCAGGCCAAACAAGCCTAAACAGGCAATGAAAATGGTGAGGATCGTAAACGTGAGTAAAAGTTGGCCCTGCTTTTGCTCGCTTTCGTACTGGTGAGCAAAGTTCTGATCAAGAAAACTATATTCGAAATCACTGGCTGGATCGAATTGTCGATACACCGTTTGAATATAGGCCAGAGCCGCTTCCGTTTGTTCGGGACGAATGCGTACGTATAAGTTATCCTGCTGCGTACCCAAAGCCCGCTGAATCACCAGCGGCTCAATCGTATGCTGGAGGGAGTAGGTGTGGAAATCTTTGACGACGCCAATCACTTGAAAATTGAGTCGGGGACTTTCCGAATCTTCCGTATTGGCTTCCACGATTTTACCGATGGGATCTTTCCAACCCAGTTTCTTTACCAGTGTTTCATTCACCAGTACCGCTTGGGTTACGTCGGTCTCCCGGTTTTTATCAAAATTTCGACCCGCGACGAGTGGAATTTCCATCGTTGTCAGAAAATCTTCATCTGCGTCGAGCCGCTGCATCATCATGCTGGCATCCGAAACTTTTCCGGTGGTTTCAAAGTGGTATCCCCGCGAGCCGATATTGTTATTGCCAATGGGATTGCCAACCGCCGCCGCAGCCGTAATGAGGGGACTCTTCAGCAATTGCTCCTTAAGGGCTGAAATGTGCTTGCGTACGTCCATCTTATCGATGTGAAAGGACAAGATCTGCTCGCGGTTGAACCCCAGATCTTTCGTTGCGGTATAGTGCATTTGCTGGTAGATAACGGCCGAACCGACCAGCATACTAATCGTAATCACAAACTGGAACGTAACCAGCGACTGCCGGAATCGTTTGTTGGTGGCCGAACTCCCTAACTGTCCTTTCAACGCCGGAATAGTCCGGAAACCCGAAAGGAATAAGGCTGGGTACGTACCGCTGAGCAGACCCGTCAACAGACAAAAGAATACCAGAAAGCCGAAGCTGGGCAGGACGCCAAATTGCCAGAGGGAAAGCTCTTTCCCCGAAAACGTATTGAAAAAGGGTAATAGCAATTCCGTCAGCAGAATACCCAGAATTGCCGCAAACAAGCTCAGTAGCAGGGACTCGGCCAGAAACAAGCTTACTAGTTGGTTACGCTCCGAGCCAATGGCTTTCCGTACCCCCACCTCGCGTACCCGCAGCGAGGAACGGGCCGTACTTAAGTTCATGTAATTGATGGCCGCAATGAGCAGGACCAGTACGGCTACGATACTGAAGACCAGGACGTAGGTACTGTCGCCATTCGCACTCATTTCAAAACTCAGATGCGAATGTAAATGAATGTCCACCAGCGGCTGAAGATTGAGCTGGTAATTGACTTTGCCCATCTCTTGGAGTAAGTGGTCCGGGAAGAAACGTTGGATTTTTTTCTCGAAAGCTACGGCATCCGTATTCGGGCGAAGCAGTACGTATGTGTACAAGTTAAAGTTTTGCCAGCCGTCGGTAAAGTTAGCGGGCATGGAACGCAGGGCACTGAATTGCAGGTGGGAGTTCGTGGGAAGATCCTGCAGAACGCCCGTGATGACGTTGCCTAGATTATTTTCCAGGTATACCGTTTGGTTCAGGGCTTTTGCTGGATTACCGAAAAGCTTTGTCGCCAGCTGTTCCGTGATGACCAATGAGTTGGGCTTGCTTAAGGCCGTCTTCGGATCGCCGTACAGAAAAGGAAATTGAAAGACCTGGAATACGTTTCCATCCGTGAATATCATGTCATTGACTCTCAATTGAGTCTTGCCCCGTTGGATCAAACCGCCTCCTTCGGGAGCGAAGCGTACGGCCTGCTCGATTTCGGGATAATCTTTCTTCAGCGTTGGAGCATAGGGAGCGGAAGTAAGAGCGGTCTTAAACTGACCCGTCTCCCAACTGGCCTCGTGTGTTACGCGATAAATCCGATCCGAATTTTCGTGAAAGCGATCATAACTCAGCTCATCCGCTACGTACAACCCAATCATCCAGAAAGCAGCTAGCCCTACGGCCAGACCGAGCAGATTAATCACCGAAAAAATCTTGTTTTTCAGCAGATTACGAAAGGCGATTTTAAAATGATTTTTTAACATCGGTCGTAAGGGTTGTTGGTATGGGTTGACGTATGCTCGAAAGCTGCGTAGTTCGTTTCGTTTATTCGGTAATGGCGTATAGGAATGACTGGTAAGTGAAAGCTAACCTATCCGTTAGAAAAGTCGTGCCGATGAAAGAAAGGGAGTGTTAAAGCGCTGGTAATCAGTAATTAATATAAAAACAAGTGTTCGGAAGCGTACGACACATTGTACGCTTCCGAACAGCTTTCTTTAATTCCTTTGATTGAATTATTCCGATTTCAACGATTGAACTGGATTCATTAACGCCGCTCGGATGGCCTGATAGCTAACGGTGAGTAGGGTTACCGTTAGGGTAGCCAGAGCCGCCCCGGCAAAAATCCAGCCCGAGATGGCTACGCGGTATGCAAAGCCCTCCAGCCATCGGTGCATGGCCCAGGCAGCCAGGGGAAAAGCGAGTACCATCGCTAGCAGGGTAAGGCGGAGGAAGCCCCCCGACAGCAGTGCAATGATACTGGGAATCGAGGCTCCCAACACTTTCCGAATGCCGATTTCCTTGATGCGTTGCTGTACCATGAAAGACGTCAGCCCAAATAGTCCTAGGCAGGCTAAAATCATGGACAAGGACGTGAACAGTCGCATGACTTTCCCTAATTGAATTTCCGATTGATACATCGTATGGTAATGGTCGTCGAGGAAACGGTACTCAAAGGGCATATACGGAACGACCTGTTTCCAGCGGTTTTCGAGGAACGTTAGCGTTTCGGGGAGTCGATGGCCGCTCAGTTTAATCAGCAGTCGCCGGGCCCGTATTTCAGGAGACAGTACCAGGGGTTTGATGCTTTCGTGCAGTGATTCAAAATGAAAATCTTTGACCACGCCCTTCACTACGCCGGGACGTGTATCGTCCAGAAACATCCGTTTGCCAATGGCTTCCTGGGGTGACCAGCCGAGCTGGCGGGCCGCCCGTTCGTTGAGGATAAAGTGGTACTGACGTTGTTGCCAATCCGGAAAATCTACGTCTTTGATATCCTGAGCAGTAAAGTCCGAACCCGCTACGAGTTGCAAGCCCGTCGTTTTCAGGAAATCTTCATCTACGGAGTTGCCCGTCACCGGAATTTGCTCATTTGCCGCCATCGTCGCGGATCGCATGTTGAAACCGCTGTAAATGTTGATGGGGGAGGCCACGCAGCGGGTGATGCTCTGTACGTCCGGATTCGCCAGCAGTTCGTGTTTGATGGTTGAGAGGTTGTCCAGTGCTTTCCGGTTGAGCAGGACCTCGACGACATGATCGCGGTCGTAACCCAGTTTTTTCTCCTGAATAAAATTCAACTGATTCTGAATGAGCCAGGTGGCGACCAGCAGGAAAATCGAAATCGTAAACTGAAAGACAATCAGCGATTGCTGAAGCCATTGTCCCGAACGTGTATGCCGAAACGAGCCTTTCAGTACTTTGACGGGCTGAAATTTCGACAATACCAGGGCGGGGTAACTCCCCGCCAGCAGGCTCACTACCAGCGTAATCGTTACCAGAAACAGTAGAAAAGGCAGACTGTGCAGGCTGGCTCCGGTCAAGGATTTACCCGCCAGTTCGTTAAAATACGGGAGTACTACTAAAACCAAATCAAGGCTCAACGCCATGGCGATCAAGCAGGTAAGGACGGATTCGCCAATAAACTGCCAGAATAATTGTTCTTTCCCAGCCCCGATCACTTTCCGAACCCCTACTTCCTTAGCTCGCTCCATCGAACGGGCTGTACTCAGGTTGATGTACGTAAAGCAGACAATCAGCAGAATCAATAAGGCCACGCCCGCCAGTATGTACAGGTATACGATGGGCGTATTCGGAACGAAGCTGTCGTAGGGCGAGTGCAGGTGAATGTTCAGCAGGGGCTCCAGCCAGTAGGTTACACTGGCTCCCGAACCAGCCATTTCTTTCTTCATGAAGAGATGAATTTTGGCCTGTAAGGAAGCAAAGGCCTGTTCATCCCTGAGCAAAAGAAACGTGGTGTAATTGGCATTGAAATACGTATGCTCCTGATTGACGCCCAGTGAAGAAAAAGAGGCCAGAAAATCAGCGTGCAGCTGCGAAGAAGCGGGGTAATCTTTGATGACGCCCGTCACTTCGTACAACACCGTATCGGCTCCTGTGACCAGTACCTGACCGATGGGGTTGGCCTGCCCAAAATACCGGCGGGCCGTCGATTCGGTCAGTACAACTTTATGCGGACCATCCAGGGCTTTCTGAGGATTTCCCTGAATGAATTCAGCCTGAAAAATATCGAAAAACGTAGAATCGACGAAGTAGAAATGCTTTTCCGAGACCAGATGGTCTTGCTGGCGGACGGTCGTTAGTTCCTCAATCATCCGAACCGCCGCTTCTACTTCGGGGAAGGTGCGTTTGAAGACCGGAGCCACCTTGGTACTGGTCACGGGGGTTTGTTTCGTTTCCGGACTACTGTCGAATCGATAGTCCATTACCAGCCGGGCAATACGCGTACCCTTGGGCTGGAAGCGATCAAAACTAACCTCATACTGAATGTACAGGCCAATCAGCAGACAGCAGGTGAGCCCGATCGTTAAACCGAATACGTTGATAAACGTAGCGGTTTTGTTCTTCCAGAGGTTACGTACGGCTATTTTGAAATAATTACGAAACATGAGATGAATAGTTAATGGTTAGGGGTTGATCGTTGTTGGTGTAGAGGCAAATGAATTAGGAGCTTTCTCGGGAAGGCCTAATAACCAATAACCAACAACAATCAACTTGAAAACCCTACTCGCTTTTCAAACTCTTGGCCGGATTGGCCAGAGCGGCCCGGAAGGATTGCCAGCCCACGGTCAGGGCGGCAATAGCCGTGGTGAGCAGAATGGCAATAGCAAACGTCTCCCAGCCGATCGAAATCCGGTACGTGTATTCTTCCAGCCACTGCGACATCAGCCACCAACCCAGGGGAGCCGCGATGGCAAAGGCTACGAGAATCAGTCGGGCAAATTCTTTTCCAAACAGTCCTAAGATTTGAATCAAACTGGCCCCGAGTACTTTCCGAACGCCGATTTCCTTGGTTTTCTGAGCCGCCAGGAAACTGACCAGTCCGTACAGGCCCAGACAGCCGATAAAAATGGCGATGAACGAAAAGACCCGTATGATTTGCAACATCATCGATTCACTCTTGTACATTTTCGCAATACGCTCGTCCATGAACGATTGCTCGTAGAGGTGATTAGGATAGGTATCATTCCAAACGCTCTCCACGCCCGCCAGGGTACCGGACAAATCACGCGTGCTGACGCGGACGGCCCCGAATTTTTGGAAATCCCGGGCGGAGAATATCGCAATCGGACTGATTTCTTCCCGCAGGGACAAATTGTTAAAGTCTTTGATCACGCCTACGATGGGAGCCGATACGCCCCATACATCTAAATTCTGGCCAAGTACATCCTGAATTTTTAATCCTAATTTCTTAACGTAGGCTTCGTTGACCAGGTATTCCCGAGCCGTATCACTTTCAATAATGTTCCGACCAGCCAGCAATTTCAAACCAAACGTATTCGCATACGTATAGTCAGCTGGCTTGATTACCAGACTCCAGGGTTCAACCTCCGTGTGGGAGCCAAATCGATGGTTGGTGGAGAAATTAGTGGTAGACGTAGGCGGAGCCGCAAAAAAGGATACAGCTTCGACGCCGGGTACCTGTGTAAGACGATGCCGGAAGGTTTGCAGATTGGTCTGTTCGGGCGTCGGGTTGGGAATGACAATGATCGCCGAAGGGTCGTACCCAATGTCCTGGTTGCGGTAAAAACCCATTTGCTGGGTAATCACAATCGTACTAATAATTAACACCTGAGTGATGATGAATTGGACGATCACCAGACTGCGGCGTACGGATAAACCACCCACCTGCTGCGTATTGATTTTGCCCTTCAGTGCGGCTACGGGTTGGAAACCTGATAGGATCATACCCGGATAAAAGCCCGCCAGAAGGGTCACCATTAGTAATAAACCCAGTAAAAAAGCCCACAGGAGTGGTTCCTGAAAGAAGGAAAACGTACCCGTAAAATTGATACTCGTCTGATTTTTGATGGCTGCGTTCACCAAGGGAATCAGTACTTCGCTGAGGCCCAGAGCTACCACGATGGCGATGAACGTAATAAGTCCGGTTTCGGTAAGGAACTGACCGAAAAGCTGGGCTTTCGTACCGCCGATGACTTTGCGTACGCCTACTTCTTTGGAACGTTTAAGGGCTTGAGCCGTCGCCAGATTCACGAAATTGATGCAGGCCGTCAGTAACAGAAACAGGCCGATTGCCGCCAGTACGTAAAACATCGTATCCTTCGCTCCGCCGTAATTCGAATCAAAATGCATTCGTTTCAAAGGTACCAGTGGATAGGAGCCCTCTTTGGCCTCTTCGCCCAGGTATTTTTGACGGAATGCGGGCATCAGCTTATTCAAACGTTCGATGTCAGACTCATTTTTAAAGAGTACCAGACAGTTCGTACCGGAATTGGTCCAGCCCCAGTTATCGACCTCAATACCGTCCCATTGCTTGGGCATGGAAGCCCACGAAACGAACACTTCCAGGCGGCGGTCCGTATTCTCGGGAATATCCGCGAGGATGCCCGTCACCTTCAAATCCATGGTATTATCCAGGCGAATCACCTTTCCAACGGCCTGTTGTGTACCAAAGTATTTTTCGGCCATTTTCTGGGTGAGTACGACGGTGTTGGGAGCCGTCAGTTCCTTCGGCGAGCCCGCCAGCCACTGATAATCCAGAATATGGAAATAATCGGGTTCGACGAAACCAATGGATTTTTCTTCTTTGAATTTCTTCTGAATGGTACCCTTGCTGTCCGGAATGGTGATGAGGCGATTGCCTACGGCCATGAGGACCGACACGCGTTCCAGAAAGGCAAAATCGTTTCGCAGGGCTTTAGCGACGGGGGCGGGGACGCCGGACGAATGACTCACCCCATTTTCGTTCTTATTTTCCGTAGTCACCTGAACAATCCGGTCCGCGTTCGCGTGATAGCGATCGAAGCTGGTCTGGAATTTGATCACCTGAAAAATCAGGATGCTACAGGCAATGCCCAACGTCAGTCCAAGTACATTGAGTAGCGTATAGCCTTTGTACCGAAGCAGGGTGCGATAGGCGACCAGGAAGTAATTACGTAGCATGGGATTGATGGTTTGTCAGTTGATGGTTGGAAAGAGTTCGTATTGGTTTCTTCAAAAACTTCCAACGAGCTAAGCGGCTAACAACTTAGTAATGATGGATTAATGTATACAGCAAGAGATGTTCGCGATAGGACGGGGCCCGGTTTTATGCCGTCCATTCAGAAATCGGCAAACTTCAAACAAGCATTAATAATCAACTTCTGTTAGAAGAAGAAAACCCCTGCCGCCTGTGAGCCGCGGAATGCCCTACTACAGCCGCAATGCGATGACTTAAAGCGGGCTGTCGCCGCCATGGGAAGGCCCCCATGGAATGGTTAGGCATGGAGTGGACCAGCCTGGAAGGCTCACAGGCTACTAGCCAGCCGTCTCCAAAGGACGAACTCGGTCCGTTTAAAGCGACATAATTAACCCATCCTCTACTCACTCTTCAAACTCTTCGCCGGATTGGCCGTAGCTGCCCGGAAGGATTGCCAGCCGACGGTCAGGGTAGCAATGAAGGCCGTGGTGAAAATAGCCACCAGGAAGGTCGTCCAGCCAATGCTGATCCGATAAGTATAATCTTCCAGCCAGCCCGACATCACCCACCAGCCCAGCGGAGCGGCTACGACGAAGGCCAGTACCACCAGTTTGGCGAACTCTTTTCCAAACAAAGCCAGAATCTGAGCTACGCTGGCCCCCAGTACTTTACGAACCCCAATTTCCTTGGTTTTCTGAGCCGCCATGAAGCTGACCAGTCCGTACAGACCCAGGCAACCAATGATGATGGCGATGAAGGAAAAGACGCGAATCAGATTCAGAATCAGGTTTTCGGTTTGGTACGACTGAGCAATGCGTTGATCCAGGAAGGTCTGATCGTACAGGTGATCGGGATACACTTCATTCCAAAGCTGTTCGATTCCGGCCAGCGTTTGGGGGAGGTGAGCCGTACTGACCTTTAACGCTCCCGTGTAGTATAGGTTATGATCGGAGAACAAGACCACGGGTTGAATTTGATTGTGGAAAGAAAGGTTATTCCAGTCTTTGATGACCCCAGCGATGGGAGCAGTCCGGTCCCAAACGGTCATGTTACGCCCGACCACATCGGCGGGTTTCAGATTTCCACCCAGCCGTTTTACGTACGTTTCATTCACCATAAACGCACGCGTGGTATCACTTTCGGGAATGTTTTTACCGGCTACGAGTTTCAGACCAAAGGTTTGCAGGTAATGTGAGTCAATGGGTTTCGTATTAACGGACCATTTCTCGTCTTCCTGCCGGGTATCGAAGCGGTGGTTGGTATTGTTGTTGGAACTACTGGTGGGAGCATAGGACGAAAAAGAAACTTTTTCTACCCCTGGTATCTGCATGAACCGATGACGAAGGGACTCGGTGACTTTGTCCGGCGTGGGTAAATTCACCATGACAATCGCCGTAGGATCATAGCCAATATCTTTTCCCCGGAAAAAATCCATTTGCTGGGTAATCACGATGGTTCCGATGATGAGCAGTTGCGTCAACACAAACTGTACCATCACCAGACCCCGGCGTACGGATAAGCCCCCTACCTGTTGCGTACTAATTTTGCCTTTCAACGCTGCTACGGGCTGGAAACCCGCCAGTACCAGTCCAGGGTACGAACCCGAAAAGAAGGTAACCACTACGATCAGTACCAACAAGAACAAGAGCATGGGCAGGTCGGAGAAAAGCTGAAGGTTACCGAAAAGATTAAGCCCTGCCGTTTCGTACACCCAGTGGTTGACGCTGGGTAAAACCAGCTCGGTCAACAGTACGGCCAGAATAACGGAGCACAAGGTAATGAGTCCGGTTTCGGAAAGAAACTGAGCAAAAAGCTGTCCTTTCGTACCGCCGATGACTTTGCGGACGCCTACTTCTTTCGAACGTTTAAGGGCCTGAGCCGTTGCCAGATTCACGAAATTGATGCAGGCCGTCAGTACCAGAAACAGGCCAATAATCGTCAGAGCGTACAACTGACTTTTACTGATCTGGGCGTCAAAATCGAAGGCAAAGTGAGCGTCCTGAACGGAAATAAACGGATGAAACCACTCATTGCCTTCCTCGGGGTGATACTTGTTAATGAACTTCCGCATGGGCTTCTCCAACGTTTTTGGATCGACACCCGGACGCATCAGTACGAAACAATGCGTACTGGAATTAACTCCACCCCAGTTGTCGAGTCCTGCTCCGCCCGCTTTTTTATAATTTTTGAGCGTTTCCCAGGAGATAAACATTTCCTGACGCACGTCCGTATTTTCCGGAATATCCGCTAAAAGACCGCTTACTTTTAGATCCAGTTCATTGCCGACTTTCAGGCGTTTGCCGATCGGGTCTTCCGTACCGAAGAATTTGGTCGCCAGCTTTTTCGTGAGTACGACGCTGTTGGGTTGGGTCAGTGACAGTCGTGGGTTGCCATTGAGCCACTGGTAATCCATAATGCTGAAAAACTCGGGTTCCACGTAGGCAATAGAATGGTCTTCCTTAAATTTCTTGAGCGGACGTCCCTTGGCGTCGGGCACGGAAACCAGGATGTCGTGCTGATCGAAGATCATGGCCGTATGCTCGAAAAAAGAAAGGTCATTTCGAAGGGCTTTTGCCATGGGTGCAGGTACGCCACTCGAACGGCCTACCCCATCGGAATGCCACTCGGTCATTACCCGATAAATTCGGTCTTTCTGGGCGTGATACGCATCGAAACTAGTCTGGAACTTAAGAACCTGAAAGATCAGAATGCCACAGGTAAGGCCGAGGGTAAGGCCAATAACATTGAGTAGCGTATAGCCTTTATAACGCAGAAGGGTCCGGTAAGCGACGAGGAAGTAATTACGTAGCATAGCAAATCAGCGATCGATTGCTAATACTGATCTAAAGTTGTGCCGTTACGCAAGGTAAAAAGGTAAGTCTTTGAAAATCAATAGTTGTAGGAAATGAAATTGTCCGAAAGTGAACAGAGATCGTTCGCTTTCGGACAGCTACACAACGCTGCCTGGACTCATCCCCTTGCAATCAGCCTTCCCCGCTTTAGCTTCCCTTTATTTTTCCCGGATTATGTGTGCATAAAAACCGACCTTCCTTTTATTTTAGCACGGACCTATCCCTTGCGTAACACTTCCATGCTTGACGTTTTCCCCTATTATCTGGCTCTCATTGTTGCGATTGTCTTACTTATCATGCTGGCCCAGCGAATTCGGGTAGCCTATCCCATTGTACTGGTGTTGGCGGGACTGGCCTTCAGTTTTCTGCCGGGATTGCCTTCCATCCAGATCGATCCGGAACTGATTTTTATCATTTTCCTGCCGCCCCTCCTGTACGAAGCCGCCTGGAATACCTCCTGGAAAGAACTCTGGCGGTGGCGACGGATCATTACCAGCTTCGCCTTTCTGATTGTCTTTGTCTCGGCATTTTCAGTGGCTCTGGTCGCCGCCCATTTTATTCCCGGCTTCACGCTGGCTCTGGGCTTTTTGCTGGGTGGGATCGTATCGCCGCCCGATGCCGTAAGTGCCGGAGCCATTCTGAAGTTCGTGAAAGTACCCAAACGGATGGCGTCGATTCTGGAAGGGGAAAGTCTGCTCAACGACGCGTCCAGTTTGATCATCTTTCGTTTTGCCCTGATTGCCGTCAGTACGGGCCATTTTTTGGCAGGAAATGCATCTTTGAATTTTGTGTGGATGGTATTAGGCGGGATCGGCGTGGGCCTATTGATTGCCTTACTGTTTTTCAAAACGCACCGACTCTTACCCACCGATGCCAATACGGATCTGGTCTTCACGCTGGTTGCTCCGTACATCATGTACATCACGGCGGAAGAAATTCACTGTTCGGGCGTATTGAGCGTGGTGAGTGGCGGTCTATTCCTATCGCAGCGGCGGCATTTGTTTTTGAGCAGTACAAGTCGCTTGCGGACGACCAACGTCTGGGAGTCGCTGGTTTTTATCCTGAACGGACTGGTTTTCATGCTGATTGGTCTGGACTTGCCGGAAATCACTGCGAACCTTGACGGCGTCAGCATCTATACCGCCATCGGTTATGGCGTGCTGATTACGGGTACGCTGATGATCAGTCGCATGATCTCGACGTACTCGGCCATCTTCGTTACGCTGTTTGCCAGCCGATTCATCACCGTAGCGGACACCCGGCATCCGGGTTATAAATCTCCTTTTCTCATGGGCTGGGCCGGGATGCGGGGCGTTGTGTCGCTGGCGGCGGCGTTATCCATTCCCGTGTATCTGGACAACGGTACAGAATTTCCACAACGGAACCTCATTCTGTTCATCACCTTCATCGTGATTTTGCTGACCTTAGTGGTCCAGGGACTGACCCTGCCGTACCTGATTCGAGCCTTCCGGATTTCAGATATGGACCACTTTCTGCCGGAAGAAGATGATTACCATGCCATGCACAAGCAATTGGTCGAGCAGAGTCTAAAACGATTGCGAGACCAGTATCCAATGGGCCTGAATGATCAGCCCGTGCTAAAAGAGCTGGTACAGAAATGGGAGAACAGTACGCTGGTACTGGAAGATCAGTTGCTCAGTACGCAATCGCGGGAAGTATATCTGGAGATGTTAGATCAGCAGCGAAAATGGCTCCGCGAGTGGAACAAAGATCCCTTGGTGAACGAAGAAGTCATCCGCAAACACCTGTTACGGTTGGATCTGGAGGAAGAGAAAATTCACTATCTGTAAAAAACTTTTACACAGTCCAAAGTAACTAGAGGCGAGGCATTAGCAAGTCCGTTATCTTCTAATCAGACTTGCTAATGCCTTATTTCAGAACTCTAAACATCTCCTGAACCTCCTCCTGTCGATGGAGTGGTACTATGGTAAATACGTAACTATCTGAGTCGATATCCAGAATTTCCAGAGCATAACCCAAGGGCTTTAATTCGTTTTGGTTAATTAAGTCTAGGACCTCGCCGGTATGAACATTGCGACCGTATTTCTCTTCGTTCGATAGTGAGTCCGGGTAGTTTTTTGCTGCCAGCAAAGCGATGATCCAATAGCGAACTTCTTGCTCGGTTTCTTTCCAGTCCACTTCCGCCATTTCGTTATGATCCTGTAAAAGATCGATCAATACAAATTTGGGCAACAAAGCGTCATCTTTTCTGGGATTCAGGCTCCGGGCCGATAGTTGATACTGACCTTCCTGATCATAAAATGATTCCGGATGATCGAAGGCTTGTCGGACCTTGCGTAGTAATTTATCCTTTAGCGTTTCAGAGACGGCAATAGTATGAATGACGTTTTCATAAAACGCGAAGTCGGGCTGGTCCTTTTTCTTTTTTGGACCAAACCAGTTGGAGAAGAAGCTCATGGATGCGGGTAAATGATGAAAATTCTTTAGTAAAGCTCAGGTTCGTAACCCGGTTGACGGCAAGCCAGGTAAAAGCACGTAAAACGTATGCAGATACATGCGGAATGCGTGTGCCGGAGACTCATTCGGAATCTGCACTGCTACAAAAATAGCCTCTTCATGGCTACAATTCCTATCGATTCGATCATATTATATTTCAATAAAATATGAATAAGTTACTAATTTAATCGCTCGCCCCGATTTGAAATCGTCATGGAATGATCGGGGCAGTGCTGGTCTGGCGTCGCAGACCAATCACCCCAAATCAACCTGCTAGGAAATCACCAATAATTACTCATATCCCTAGGAAATGACATTGGTGTTCCTGGTTTATCACTATGAAAAATGAATAAATTTTTATTTTAGTGTTAGATTACACGAATACTGTACGTTGCTGAAATGAAAGAAGAACGTTCCTACGATGCCATTGTCATCGGTTCAGGTATTAGTGGCGGCTGGGCGGCCAAAGAACTCTGCGAAAAGGGCTTAAAGACCCTGGTACTGGAACGCGGACGCTCGATCGAGCACCTCAAAGATTATCCGACTGCCCCCCTGCATCCCTGGCAGGTACCACACCGGGGCCGGATGAGTAAAGCGTTTCTGGATGAAAATCCCTTAATCAGCAAAGCCGCTGGGTTTGGCTCGGATACGGCTCATTTTTTCATCCGTGATCAGGATCATCCCTATATTCAGGAGCAACCTTTCGACTGGATTCGCGGTTATCAGGTAGGCGGTAAATCATTGACTTGGGGCCGGGCCTGTCAACGATGGAGCGATTTCGAATTTACTGCTCCCCAGCGGTTTGGGTACGGCATTGACTGGCCTATTCGGTACGCAGATATTGCTCCCTGGTACGCACACGTGGAGAAATTTATCGGGGTTTGCGGACATGCGGATGGGATTGAAGCCATGCCCGACGGTGAATTTCTCCCGCCTTTTCAGCTCAACTGCGTAGAAACGGCTCTCCAGGAATCCATCCGGAAACATTACCCGGATCGTCATCTGGTACAGGCCCGCTGGGCTCATCTGACGCAACCCAAAGACATTCACCTGCAACAGGGGCGGGGGAAGTGTCAGGCTCGTAATCTGTGTATGCGGGGTTGTCCGTACGGGGGCTATTTTAGCTCTGTATCTTCTACCTTGCCCTGGGCTCAGAAAACGGGAAAACTTACCATTCGGCCGCATTCCGTCGTGCACTCCATTCGATACGACGAAGCCACGCAGAAAGCGTCGGGCGTTCGGGTGATTGATGCGGAGAGCAAAGAGGTCATTGACTTTTCGGCCCGTGTCATCTTTGTAAATGCCTCGGCTCTAAACAGCAATTTGATTTTGCTCAATTCCCGTTCGAACCGTTTTCCGAATGGACTAGGCAACGACTCCGGACTGCTGGGTAAATACGTGGCCTTTCATAATTACCGGGCCAGTTTGCACGCAGAAATGCCGGGATTTACCGACCGCTACTATTTCGGCCGTAATCCGACGGATGCTATTATCGCCAATTACCGTAATCTGGCCAAGCAGGATACTGATTACCTGGGCGGATTTACGACATTTCTGGGAGCTTACCGGAAGAAAGGAACGTTGACGGCCAAGAGTCCGGGCTTTGGGGCGGAATTTAAAAAGGCCATGACCGAACCCGGTACTTGGCAGATTTACATGTACATGCAGGGTGAAACCATTCCGAAGGATAGCAATCACGTGCGATTGAGTACGGATCAGACGGATGCCTGGGGTATTCCGAGTCTGATTACCTCGGTAGGGTACGACGAAAACGATGAGAAAATGACTGAGGACTTTATTCGGGAAAGTAAGACCATGCTTGAAAAGGCGGGATGCACGAATATCGAAACACACGACAACAGGCAGGCTCCGGGTCTCGACATTCACGAAATGGGAGGGGTACGCATGGGCCGTGATCCGAAGACGTCCTTGCTTAATGCTCACAATCAGATGCACGCCGTACGCAATGTATTCGTGACCGACGGAGCCTGTATGACCAGCACGGGCAACCAAAGTCCCTCGCTGCTGTACATGGCTCTAACGGCCCGGGCTGCCGCATACGCTGCTAAAGAGTTAAAAGCCCGACGTTTGTAATTTTAAAATAGGTGTACTTAATCCAAATCTTCAAGCCCTATGCTCACGCAAATTCACCCCAAATTACCCATGCGGGATAAGGCCGCTACCCGGGATTTTTACTTGCATCAATTGCAATTCGCGGAGCTTGGAACGGTGGATTACGAAGGTTATCTGATGGTGAAAAAGGATGCCATCGAAATTCACTTTTTTGAGTTCAAAGAACTCGATCCGGCTGAAAATTATGGACAGGTCTACATTCGTACCGATGCCATCCGAGAGTGGTACCAGTTTATACAGGATCAAGGATTGAAGTCAACCGAATTGGATTACAAACCCTGGGGTGTGATCGAATTTTCCATCCTTGATCCAGACTCTAACCTGCTTACGTTTGGGCAGAATGTATAATTGCTCTAGGCGTTTATCGAAAAAAATAACGTAAATCTTTTATACCCGGTGTCAACCTAAGTCAGATCTGATTGAAAAGTACAGACGGGCAGTTACTTGGACCGACCCTGCTTCAAACGAGTCAAAGCGGCTGATAGAACGGTATCCTGCCTCTGTTGGGCTTCTTTGCGGGTATTCTTTACGACTAGATCTACGGGTGTACCTTTTGCTTCGTAGCAAACGCCATCCGCCGCGTAATAGCGTTGATTGGATAGTGAAATCTGCCATTGGTTTGGCAATTCAAAGCCGTACATATCGGAATAAATGCCCCTGGTATTTTCACCAACAAGTGTGGTTTGGGGTAAGGCTTTCAAAATCATCGCCAGTACATCGCCGGCACTTGCGGTCTGGTCATTGGTGAGTACGACGACGGGTCGGGTAAAAGGCTTTTTCGACTCGGGTTGGATGTACCATTTTTCCAAGGGTGTAAAGTCTTCATAACCGCCTTTTCGGGTTTGTTTGCTGTGGCCCAGTACTTTCTTCGACGTAAACCTACCCGCAAACGCGTACGAAAATTCATCATTGCCTCCAATATTCATCCGGGCATCCACGAGTAAGGCCTGTACGCCAACCATCTGCCGTAAAACCGAATCCAGGATCGCTCCCGCTAATGCGGCATCCTGCGGGGCATCATCCGACGTATCTTCGGAAACAAAGCACCGACCCGTTCGGATGTAGCCGTAGTTTTTCGAACGCGTATACGAAAAAAGCGGAGTATTACGGAATACAGGTCCAATCGTTTTTACGGGTTGAAACCCGTTTCGTTCCAGCGTGGCATCCGTAGCTTTCCAGAATAAAGCTTTGGCTTCTTTATCCGGAAAATCCGCCAGAAATGTCGAAGGTTTTCGGGCCTTGTACTGTCGTTTGCCGGGAATGATGATGTTGATGTGATCATCCTCAAACGGAGCTACCAATTGAGATAACACCGAGAAGAGGGAATCATCCGAAGTAGTCGCCGTGACGCGGGGCCGGTATTGTTTATAGCTAGCCTGCCAGTCGATGTTCCGCAAACGAAAAAAAGCGTAATGATCCTCAAAGGTTTGCCAAAACGTCTCAAAACACTTTTCGGGTATCGAGAGGGTAGTATCTGTAGGCGTAGACGCGGGATTTTGCTGAGCAAAGGTGAGGGTTGCCCAGCTTAGTAAGAGTAGTAGGAAAGATGCTTTTCGCATGAAGTAGGGGTTGTTTGATTCTTTAGCCTTAAACAGACCGGATCTGGTCCCTCAAGCATGGTTGGTGATTTAGTCCGTATGCATTCTATGCGGGCCCCAGTTTTATATCTCCCATGGAGATACCCGACTATATTCTGACAACCATCAACTATTGCTGAAAGAAGAAAACCTCTCCCGCCTGTGAGCCGCGGAACGACCTACGACAGCCGCAATGCGGTGGGCCTGAACGGGCTGTCGTTAGTCGTGGAGTGGACCACAGGCTACTAGCCAGCCAGTAAGGAGGACGAACTCTGTCTAGGTTAATCACGAGAACTCAATCTATTTCTGGCGACATAATGAAACGATGAAATACGGGTCCCGCGATACGCAGCAACACTAAACAAAAACCCCGGCCTGCCAAGTTAGCAGGTCGGGGCCATTCATACTCTCAAATTTATTGTTTTTCAAACTCCTGCGTCGCGGCTTCGATTAGTTCACGCTTTTCAGCTTCGCTTTTGCCTTTGATGTTATAGGACTTTTGCAGCACGTTTCGCTTGCCGTTATGCGTACGTTCAAGTTTAACCGACATCATTTCGTCAGTCTCATCAATGGTAAGGGAAGCATCTTTGGGAATCCGGTACTGGGATTCTGCGGGAGTCGGTGGGCTAGGGGGTGTAGGCGGAGCAGGTGTCAAGGCCGGACTGGGTGGAGTCGGTGGCGTAGGAGGCGTATTTAGTGAGGAAGGAGCACTCGGAGCCGACGGTGCACTCGGAGAGGAGGGCGGAGTCGGTGGCTTGGGGGGCTGTAGGCCGACGGACCGATACGCCTGATTGATCAGCTCTTTTCGCTCCTCTTTGCTCATTTGACTCACATCGTACGAATTCTCGAAATCAAACGCTTTTCCATTCACCGTCCCGTGAATGTCGATGTGTAACTTCTTGCCATCGTCATGAATCGATGAATGAATGGATTGCTGGGCTAAGGCAGGTACACCAAAGAGCATAGCTGCCAGAATCAGAACTTTTTGCATGGCTGTGTTTGTAAAAGGTCAAACAGCATTTATAAATGATTTACTCTGATTTTAAAGATTTTATTGGATTAGCCAAAGCCGTACGAATGGTATTGAAACTCACCGTGATCAGGGCAATACCACTCGTCAGCAGGGCGGCTAGGGCGAAGGTTTGCCACGTAATGTCAATGCGATACGCGAAGTTTTCCAGCCAGCGTTGGGTCACGTACCAGGCCGCCGGAATGGCTACCACAAAAGCAATCAGTACCAGGGTCAGGAAGTTTTTGGCCAGCAGATTCGAAAGTTGCAACACCGAAGCTCCGAGTACTTTCCGAATGCCGATTTCCTTGGTCCGCTGTTGCATGGATAAACTGGCCAGACCAAATAGGCCGATGCAGGAAATAAAAATGGTCAGTATAGCTCCGAACGTGATAATCTGCTTCCACTTAGCTTCGGCTTCGTAATTCTTATAATTCAGCTCATCGATAAAATCATACGAAAAAGGACGGTACGGAACTAGCTTCCGGTACGTAGCCTCGATCGACTGGATTGCCCGGGGAAGTTTATCGGGTTGTACCCGAATCAGAAAACGCCCAAAGGGTAGGTGTGGATTCGAACTGAACAATTGCGGACTAATTTTGGCTTTAAGCGAAGCGAAATGATAGTCTTTCACGACGCCTACAATCGTCAGTTTAGTATCATTGCCGTTCAAAAAATCGACGGTTTTACCGATGGCTGAACCTTTCCAGCCCACTTTCTGAACAAAGGCTTCATTGACGAGCACCGAGTGCGTAGAATCGGCGGGGTAAGCCGCGGAAAAATTTCGACCCTCAACCATCGGTATCTGCATGGCCGGTAAAAAGTGTTCGTCGACGTGCTCGTACTTCACATCCAGCTCCACGCCATTGGCTTTTGCAGTAGTGGTCCAGGAGCCATCCATGACGGGTGCTACCTGTTGTACGCCTGGGGCATGACTTAACTCATGTTCAAAGGTTTGTTGCCGGGTGGAGGTAGGGCTATCCGTCCTATTCCAGCCGACCGTAACGGACAGCAGGTTCTTTTCATTGTAACCCAGGTCCTTGTTTGTCAGGTAATTAAACTGGGCATAAATGAACAGCGTTGTAATAATCAGGAACGTGGCCAGTGAAAACTGCAAGACGACCAGCCCCTTCGATAGATAGTTTTTACCCGAAAACCGGAAGCGATTGTACAACGTTTGCAGCGGATCAAAGCCCGATAAAACCAAAGCCGGATAGAAGCCTGCCGCAAAACCCGTAACCAAAAATAAAACCACTACGCCCAGAACTAGCTGATAATCCAGCAGATAAGTCAGACTTAATTCCTTATTGGCTAGTTCGTTGAAGAACGGCAGACTCGCTTCGGCCAGCAAAATGGCCAGCGTAAAGGCTAGAAAACACAGAATGAACGATTCACCCAAGAACTGCCCCATCAACTGACTTCGCTGACCGCCTACTACTTTTCGAATACCGATTTCCCGGCTTCGGCGTAAGGATTGAGCCACGGTCAGATTCACGAAATTGATGCAGGCAATTAGCAATACAAAGAGAGCAATGCCCAGCAGAATGTACGAATACATGGGATTACTAGCCTGTGGCGTATACTGGATGTCGGTAGCCAGGTGCATTTGCAGGAACGGCTGTAATCCCCAGTTAAAATGGTCCTTGAAGCCGTGCTTGCTCGCCTCCGCCCGTTGCTCCTTTGAACGGGTGAGGTAGACCTGATTCATCTTTTTCTCAACCGTGGCTATATCAGCCGAAGGATGCAATAGCAGGTAGGTTGGGAACGAAAGCCAGAGCCAGTTATCATCCTTTTCGTGAATCTCTTGATACACAAACGGCAAGAGTATTTTAAACTGAATGGTCGAGTTCTGCGGAGCATTTTTGGCGATGCCCGATACGACGAAAGTTTCGAACTTATTATTGATTTCGAATTCCAGCTTTTTGCCCAGAGCCTGTGTAGTACCGAAGTATTTTTCGGCCATTTCTTCCGTCAAAACCAGCGAATGAATATCCGAGAGTACCGTTTTAGGGTTTCCCGCGACCAGTGGAAAAGAGAACAGCGTAAAGAAGTTTTTGTCGGCCCAAACGGCTTTTTCAGTGAAAACCTCACTGCCCGAACGCACGAACATACTCCGATCCTGTACCCGCGAAAATTCCAGTACCTCCGGAATGTCCTCTTTAAACGAAGGTCCCTGCGTTAGGGCTGCAATTCCTAGCTTCTGCTTCTCCCCGTTCATATCCTGAATGGTACACGTCACCCGATACAGCTGATCCTTACGGGCCTGGAAGGCATCGAAACTCACCTCGTCTTTGGTGTACAGAATAATTAGCATACAGCAGGCCAGCCCAATGCTCAGGCCCAGAATATTAATGATGGAGAACCCTTTGTTTCGCAGCAGGTTTCGCAGGGCAATTTTGATGTAGTTACGGAGCATAGAAGTAGGAAGTTGAGGTAAAACGCGATTACTCGGTTTTTAAACTTTTAACCGGATTGGCCGAAGCCGCCCGAATGGCCTGGTAACTAACCGTGAGCAGTGTGATACCCAACGCGATACAACCCGAAATCGCAAAGACCAGCCAGCCAATCTCGATGCGGATAGCGTACTTGTTGAGCCAGTCGCTCATGAAGTAGTACGCCAGGGGTGAAGCAATGAGAAAGGATAAACCGACCAGTACGATGAAATCTTTGGAAAGTAAACCCCAGAGGTTCAGTACGCTGGCTCCCAGTACTTTGCGTACGCCAATTTCCTTACGACGCTGCTCAGCCATGAACGAAGCCAGCCCGAATAGGCCCAGACAGGAGATGAAAACGGCCAGGCTACCAAAGACAAAAGCCAGGCTGCCCAGCAGGCGTTCGGCCTGAAAGCGTTTCTCGAAATCGGAATCAATGAAGTGGTAGTCGAAGGGAACGTTGCGGGCGTATTTCTGGTAAAGGCTCTGGATTTTTTCGATACTGTTGGAACTAGCCCCGCGTAGACGGACGACCAGATAACCCATGTTCCCGCCATTCACCGACAAATTGATCATCATGGGAGACATCGTTTCATAAGGCGAACCGTACGCGAAATTTTTGACGACGCCCACGACCGTATATTTTTCAGCGTAGCGTTCGTTCGGTTCGCCCCGGGTGATGGTTTCGCCCAGCGGATTTTTGAATCCCAGTACTTTTACCGCCGATTCGTTCAAAATGACGGCCCGGGACGTATCACCCGGATAAGCCGGTGAAAAATCGCGACCCGCCAGTACCTGGATTCCCGCTGTTTTAACGAAATCATAACTCACTCGCATAAACTCAAAAACTTGGTTGAACTGCTCGGGTTTGCGGCCCCGCCAGTTGAAACCCCAGCCGTTGGAACCGCCTTCCGCTGCGGGTACTGAACTGGAAGCATAGGCGTTTTCGGCCAGTCCCGTAGCCATGATTTCACTACGTAACGCCTGCCAGTGATTAGGGGCATCGCCTTCCATGGCGAAGTACATCAGGTTTTCCTGATCGTAGCCGAGGGGCTGGTTTTTGGCGTGCTGAATCTGCTGGTATACCAGAATAGTACTGATAATGAGAGCGATGGAGAAAGAAAATTGTAGTATGACTAGTATCTTACGAGGAAGCGAAGCCGCTCGGCCCGTTTGCATGGTGCCTTTGAGTACCGTAACTGGATTGAAGGACGACAGGTAAAATGCCGGATAACTGCCCGCCAGAATACCCGTAAGAGCTACGATCGACAGAGCCGCCAGCCAGTACAAGGGGTGCAAAAAGTCAATGGATAATTGTTTCTCAACCAGCTCGTTAAACCAGGGAAGGCTTACTTCCACCAGACCAATGGCCAGAAGAAATCCCAAGAGTGCCAGCAACAACGATTCGCCCAGAAACTGCCCGATCAGGCCGCTTCGCATGGCTCCAGAAGTCTTGCGGATGCCTACTTCGCGGGCCCGCTTTTCACTACGGGCCGTACTCAGGTTCATGAAATTGATACAGGCAATGAGTAGTACAAATCCGGCGATGATCCCAAACAACTGAACGTTTTCGATGCGACCGCCCACGGATACGCCGTTTTCGAAGCGGCTATGCAGGCGGGAACGGGTCAGGGCGTGCAGAAAAATATCACCGTTGCTGGAGCCTTTATCCTGTTGTGTATAGATATTTCGAATCTTCGCATTTACCGCCTCCTCATTCGCATTTGGATCCAGCTCGACGTAAAGCTGAAAGTTGTTGTTACTCCAGCCGTAGGAATTCCAGCCCAGAGCATCGTAGAGTTTTACGGGGATTAAGGCCTCGAAACCAAATCGTGAGTTTTTCGGGTAATCTTTCAGTACGGCGGTGACTTTCAGGTCCACCTGACCGTAGTAGCGAATTACTTTATTAATTGGATCTTCGTCGCCAAAAAGAGCTTTGGCCGTTGATTCCGTTAAGACAATAGAATTAGGATTTTTGAAGGCCGTCTGGAGTGAACCTTTAACGGGTTCGAAGGAAAACATGCGGAAAAAATCCGGCTCCACCGTCATCGTGGTTTTCTTCATCACCTTGTCCTGGTACGCCAGTGCCATCGGCGATTCCCAGCCAGTCATCGTGACGTTTTTCATCTCCGGAATGTTCTTGCGGAGGTAATCACCCAGTAAGCCCCCCTGCGAAGACGAAGTCCAGGTATTGGTTTCGGACTCCTTGAAGTTTCGCATAACCCGGTAAAGCCGGTCTTTCTTCGTGTGAAACGTATCGTAACTAAATTCATCCAGAATCCAGAGCATGATGAGCATGCTGGCGGCCATCCCTACGGCCAGTCCCATGATATTGATGAAGCTGTACCCCGGATTTTTGAAGAGGTTACGAACGGCGATTTTCAAGTAATTACGAAGCATAGGCAGACGAGATGAAAGGAGCAAAAGTGCTTTGTAGAAAGCTATGCCATTCGGAATATATAATTTAAATAATTCTGATAATCAGATTATTATGTAAAGTAAATGTCCGCAAATGAACAGTGCTTGTTCGTTTGCGGACATTTACTTTCGGAGGATGAAGCGTCTGGGCAGCGGGTAAAATTCTAGCCTTTGACCATCCGTATACCTTACTCCTCCAGCTTGCCGAGCTTTCCGGCCCGGGCATCTGCTACGGCTTTCCGGATGAGGGAGAAAAATCGTCCCTTGTTGGGCTCGGCCAGTAAAATCTGATACAGATTACGGCGGAGTTCCTTGTGAAAACGGCGTTTAAACCGGGCCGGAATGACATCCTGATCGCGGCCGAGCAGGTATAAACTGTTCCGGAATTTGTAATACAGCCGGACGGGATTATGCGACCGCCACTGATAGGGAATAAAGCCCAACAGCCGTATTTTTTTCTTGATACCAATGCGGTGCAACAATCGGACGTGGCCATCGGCCAGAATCGGGAACCCGTGTCGTTTCAGGCGAAAGCTGTACTCCAGATCCACCCAATCGATGAATAAATCTTCCTGAAAAGGCCCGGCTACCTGATACGCGGCCAGATTCAGCAAACTACCCGCCGTAATAGCCGTCAGGACCGGATCGATGGTAGGAGGTTTTGTCGAGCGATCCGTTTGGAGTGCCGACTGATCGACCATCACCGCCGAAACAATGCCCGCTTCTGGCCTGGAAACGGCCGTTTGGTACAACTGCTCGATGGCTCCGGCGGGAAGGGAGGAGTCGTCATCCATCATCAGCAGATGCGAGTAGCCGTCAGCCAACGCCTGTTCAGCGGCCCGGTTTAAGGCAACGCCCAGTCCTTCATTGCCACGCGGAGCAAGGTATAGCAAACGAGGCGAGCGTAGTTGCAAAGCCTCTCGTAGACGTTCGTCCGGCTGTTCGGAATTGTCGATGACGTAAAGCTTCCCCACCTGATCGAGGTACGAATCAACATTCGTCAGGACGGTAGGTTCGGAGTGATACAGCGTTACCATGGCGGCAACCTGCGTAGTAGCCTGAGGCATGCAGTTTCGGGGATTACCTTAAGGGATGCAAACTTAGCGAACATCCTTTACGCAGCGAAAACCCAGGTTATTACTGCCGCTGGTCACTTCGCCCTTACCCCGACTGCCCGTTCTGTAACGAATGCAGTACTGATCGCTGCACAGAAATGAACCGCCGCGTTGCACGCGTTTGACCGCCCCCGGTTCCTGCGGGTCGTAGCTGTCGTTGGGACCTTTCGGGTTGTCTTTCGGACTCGATGCGTAGTAATCCGGCCGGTAATAATCCGAGCACCATTCCCAGACATTCCCATCCATATCGTACAGGCCGTAGGCATTGGCCGGGTACGAGCGTACCGGAGCTACGTCCGCAAAGCCATCTTCTTTCGTATTGTGATCAGGGAAGTGTCCCTGGTGAATATTAGCCACCCAGCGACCGCCGGGTTTGAGTTCTGAACCCCAGTAGTAAGGCAATGCCTGCGTTTGTCCGCCGCGAGCGGCAAATTCCCACTCCGCTTCGGTGGGCAGGCGTTTACCCGCCCACTGAGCGTAGGCAAGGGCATCTTCGTAGGCGATATGGACGACGGGTTCGTTGGGTACGGCTTTTGAATGCGGACCTTTCGGATGCTGCCAGTTGGCACCGGCTACGTACTCCCACCACGCTAAGGGGTTTTCAAGCGGAACGGGCTGGGCTGGTGGTGTAAATACGGCCGAACCCGGAACGAGCTTGTCCGCCGGAACACCCGGATAATCCGCAGGATTGAGTGGACGCTCGGCAATGGTTTTGTACTGGGTGGCTTTCACGAAGGCCGCAAATTCGGCATTGGTAACCTCGTGCGTATCCATCAGAAAGGGATTGACATGCACGGGGTGTACCGGTCGCGTGTCCTCAAAGTCATTGGAGCCCATCTGGAAATCGCCCCCCGGAATCCGTACCATGTCCTTCGTATCCGCAGCCGCTGATGGAGCACTCGTCGTTTGACCTGCTAGAGTCACCGCCCGTGTCGGCACTTTACAAACCGCAATGTCGGACTGCGTTTTCGCTTTTTCCTGGCAGGAAAACAAGAGCCCAGTCCATGCCCAAAGGAGTAATGTCTTCATTCGAAAGCTAAAAATCAGAAAGCCCCGCGAAGATACCTTGTCAGCGGGGCTTCCGGTTCGTTACGGATTGGTTTGTTGCAGCAGGCCCAGGGCTTCGTCGTCTTTGTACGTAACCATCAGCTCTTTCAGTTGGGCTTTTAGATCAGCGGTGATTTTCTCGGTACCTTTCTGACCATACAGGTTTTTTAATTGCTGAGGATCTTTCTGTAAATCATACAGTTCCCAGGTATTGATGTCCCCGTAAAAGTGCACCAGCGTATAACGCTCCGTACGCACGCCAAAGTGCGGGTACACGTGGTGCGGTTCCGGAAATTCGTAGTAGTGGTAATACGCCGCCGTCCGCCAGGCTGGTTTTTCGTTTTTCAGCAGGGGCAGAAAGGATTTTCCCTGAATATCTTGAGGAACCTTCGTACCCGTCAGCTCAAGCAGGGTAGGAGCCCAGTCGATATTCGACACCAGCTGCGGTACTTTTTTACCCGCTTGGATGACGCCCGGGTACCGAATCACGAAGGGCGTTTTCAGGGATTCTTCGTAGATGAATCGTTTGTCAAACCAGCCGTGTTCACCCATATAGAAACCCTGATCGGACGCATAAATCACGACGGTATTTTTAGCCAGCCCCTTTTGATCCAGGTAGTCCAGTAATCGGCCAATGTTGCGGTCCAAAGATTTTGCCGTAGCGAGGTAATCTTTTAAATACCGCTGGTATTTCCATTCCACTAAGGCTTTACCCGTCAGTTTCTTCTCGTCAAATTCCTTACTGATTTTGTTTTCGTAGTAGTCGTAAAAAGCTTTTTTCTGCTCGGGTGAAAAGCGGTTGTAGCCGTTGAATCGGTTCTTCGCGTCGTAGTTCAGGTGAACTTTCAGGTCTTCCTTCAAACGCATCGTTTGGTCGATGGTCATATCCTGTTTTTCGGCGGCTTCCCGACCTTCGTAGGCATCATAAAACGAAGCGGGAAGGGGGAAGTTCACGTCGTCATACGCTCCTAAATCCTGAATGTCGGGCAGCCATTCGCGGTGCGTGGCCTTGTGTCCCACAACCAGAAAAAAGGGCTTAGAGGCATCCCGTTTATTGAGCCAGTCAAGCGAAAGCTCGGTAATGACATTGCTCACGTACTTGCCTTCATGCCGCACGGTATCTTTCTTCCCGTTCACGAAGTCCGGACTGTAATAATGCCCCTGGCCGGGTAGTACATCCAGATAATCGAACCCGTGGGGCAGACTGCCCAGGTGCATTTTTCCAATCCAGGCCGTCTGATAGCCGTTTTTCTGCAATTCTTCGGGAAAGACGGGCTGGTTGATGTTGAACTTCCGTTCGTTGAGCTTGTACCCGTTCAGGTGACTGTACTTGCCCGTGAGTAAGGTAGCCCGGCTCGGTCCGCAAATGGAATTGGTGACTACATTGTTGAGTAACAGGGCACCTTCGTTAGCGATCCGGTCAATGTTGGGCGTTTGGGCGAGTTTACTACCGTAGGCACTAATGGCCTGGTAGGCGTGGTCGTCTGAGAAAATGAAAATGACGTTAGGTCGATTCGGCTGTTGGGCTCGCAGGGAACCCAGGGTCAGCAGAGCCACCCCGAGGTAGAGAAAGCGTTTCATAGGTTTATCGATCAAAAGGCCTGTAATCGGCTAGCGGTCAGCGTTGCGGGGTAACAAAGGTGATTTATTTTACGAAATACCCCAACTTTTTCAATTCCGAACCGCTCAACTGTATCACATTTACATCCAGTGTAATGGGCGTTAGGGGCGTGTCGGTACTGTCGCGTTTGACGGCTACAATCGCATCTACTATGTCCATCCCTTTAAAAACCTGTCCGTATACAGTGTATTTGTCGTCCAGTCGGGCCAGTCCCTGTTTGTTTTGTACAATATAAAACTGACAACCCGCCGAAAGCATACCCGGATTATCGTCACGCCCCGCACCTACAGCTCCATAAACGTGGCGGATGCTCTTGACAAATTCCGGCTTGAGCAAATAGGGCGAACCGGCAAACCCTTCCGGCGTATCAGGACAGCCGCCCTGAGCCACGAAATTCGGAATGACCCGGTTGAAGGTGTACGAATCCCAGTAGCCTTGTTTGGCCAGTTTGATAAAGCTGGCTTTGTGATTAGGCGTTTCGTCGTACAGCCAGAAAAGAATCTCACCCTGGGGCGTTTTAATCTGCCCTACCGGATACGTTTTCTCGGGCTTGGAAGCGAGTAAAAGGATGGCTAACAGGGGGAGAAGAAAGTAGCGTTTGTTCATGAAAAAAGAGAGATGAGACGTCAGAGAAAGCGGCTTGATTCAGACCCAGCTGCCTACCCCAAACGGGCTTTAAAAAACGTGAGAGTACGCTCCCAGGCTAGTTTGGCAGCGGCTTCGTTGTATCGCGTTGGAGCCGTGTCGTTGTTAAAGGCGTGCTGAGCCCCTTCGTACACGTATAGTTCGTAATGGATATGATTCGCTTTCAGAGCTTCTTCGTAGGCGGGGATGCCTTTGTTGACGCCTTCGTCCAGCCCTCCGTAATGTAATTGCACGGCCGATTTGATTTTAGCGACATCCGCGGCTTCGGGTTGGCGACCGTAAAAAGCAACGGCGGCATCCAGCGTGGGGTCATGGATGGCGAGTTGATTCGCTAAGGCTCCGCCCCAGCAAAAACCAACGCAACCCGTTTTGCCATTCGCCGCCTTCAAACCTTTGGCGTACGCAAAGCTTTTAAGAAAGTTCTGGAGATTTTGCTCCTTATCGAGCTTGCCGATGAGCGTGCGAGCCTCGTCCTCATTGCTGGGCGTACCTCCAAATGGGGAAAGAGCATCGGGGGCCAAGGCGACGTATCCGGCTTTCGCTACGCGACGGGTTACATCACGAATGTGCGGATTAAGGCCCCGGTTTTCGTGAATGACCAAGACAATGCCGCGTTTTCCGGGAGCTTTGGGCTGAGCCAGATACCCTTTCATGGTCGTCCCTTCACCCGGATACGAAACATCTTCGAGGCGTAGATCGGGGTCGTCTTCGGGAATGGTCGTGGCGTGGGCGTAATTGACTTCCAGCAGGGGTAACACGGCCATGGCCGCCGTCACACTACCGGTAAGTTTGGCCAGTCGGCTCAGGAAATCTTGCCGGGTTAAAGGCTTGTGGGTATATTCGTCGAAGAGGTTAATAATTCGCTGATCCATAATAAACCGGGCGTTAGTAGAAGCGAAACAAGTGCCTACGAAAGATGCTATTTTTTTGAAGAAGCTCCGCCGTTCATCCCATGTTTTTTATAGTACCAAGCAAAGAGACGCGAGGGCATCGCGTCTCTGAAAAGCAGAAAAGGGAACTAATCATTAATTCGAAGCCGGTTGCAACTGCGTGGTAATGGCAATTCGGTTCCAGGCATTGATGGCTACGATGGCTATAATCAGCTGCGTAAGGTATTGGTCGTCAAACAGTTGATGGGCTTTGGCATAGGTGGCATCGGATACGCCGCCCTGATGAATGAGGGTCACTTCTTCCGTAAGTGCCAGAATGGCTCGTTCTTCCTCGGTATATAAATTGGTTTCTTTCCAGGCATTCAGCAGATAAATCCGCTGCTCAGTTTCGCCGTTTTTACGGGCATCTTTGGTGTGCATGTCGATGCAAAAGGCACAGCCATTGAGTTGCGACGTACGCATTTTAATGAGTTCCTTGTGCGTAGCGGACAGAGGGCTGGTGAATTTTTCGAGTGCAAGCAATCCTTTGACGGCTTCTGCATTCGACTGGGCGATATTGATTCGCTGTTTCATGGTTTGTGGTGTTTTTAAGTACACTGCAAACCTAGCGGGTCCGTTTTCGCTAAAACTTAAGCTGGTTTAAGAAAGCAAATCAAACCAGTTTTTTTCGGAGTTCACTCAGGTACTCCGGCGTTAAACCTAAGTACGAGGCCAGCATGTACTGTGGAATACGCTGCGTAAAACCGGGGAAATGGGCTACGAAGTTGCGATAACTTTCTTCCTTGGAATAATCGTGCAAAAACTTGAGGCGGCGTTGTGAGGCGGCCAAAGCCCGCTGAAACATGAGTCGGAAATACCGTTCGAGCTGAGGAAATTCGTGGTACAACTGGTTCTGAAAGTCGGCCGGAATGGCGAAAACCTCAGTAGGCTCCAGGGCCTGAATGTAAAATTCCGAGGGTTGCTGGGTGGCGTAACTCATATAATCGGCCAGCCACCAGTTTTCGAGGGCAAACTGCGTAATCTGTTCCGTACCTTTTTCGGTAAGGTAAAAGAGCCGCAGACAGCCTTTTTCGACAAAATAATTAGCCCGGCAGATCTGCCCCTCTTCCAGGAGATAAGCTTTTTTCGGTACGGAAATGGGTTTCAGGTACGCCAACAGTCGCTGAACTTCTTCTTCCGTAAGCTCCACGTATTTTCGAATGTGCTGGATGAAGTGAGGGTGCATAGGCAGTGGGGTAAAGCTATGATGCGAAGGTAAGCGAAATCCGTTTTTTCCGCTTAAAACAACGGAGTCCGTAGCATCTGCTACGGACTCCGTTCCCTATAGTTGACTTCACCAAACCAATCCATTACTCCGTTTTCAAACTCTTCACCGGATTCGCCGTGGCGGCTTTCAGCGTCAGTGAACTGACCGTCAGAATCGCAATGCCCAGGGCCAGTATGCCCGCCGTTGGGAAGGTCCACCAGGGGAGTGCCGCCCGGTAATGGAAATCTTCGAGCCAGCGATTCATGGCGTACCAGGCGAGTGGACTGGCAATCAGAATGGCGATCAGTACCAGCTTGATGAATTCCCGCGAAAGCAGGGCCGTAATCTGGAAGGAGCTGGCCCCCAGTACTTTGCGTACGCCTATTTCCTTGGTTCGTTGGAAGGTAGCGTACGAAGTAAGGCCAATTAGACCCAGGCAGGCAATGAAAATGGCAATGCTGGCAAAGTAGATGAATAAGCGGCCAAACTGTTCTTCGCCTTTGTATTTATCATTGAACGACTGATCGATAAAGAAATAATCGAAGGGACGATCCGGTACTGCCCGCTCCCAGACGGTCTTCAGAGCCGAAAGGGTGCTGGGCAGTTGAGCGGCCTTTACTTTGATGGAAACCTGCTGGCATTCGTGGGGATTGATGCGGAAGGTAGCCGCCGTAATGGCCTCCCGTAAAGACGCCGAATGGAAATTCTTCACCACGCCGATGATGCGTCCTTTGCGTCCCCACTGGTCAAATTTCTTACCGATGATCTGCGAGGGCGAAGCGTAGCCGAAGTTCTTAACGGTAGCTTCATTCACGATCAAAGCTTCCGTGGAATCCGTGGCGTAATCGCGGGCGAACAACCGCCCGGCCAGTAAAGGAATTTGATACTGCTTTAGGAAGTTATAATCGATGGAATAAAGGTCCATATTCGCAGCCTGCATATCGCCTGACTTATTTTCGAGACTGGTGTAGGCTCCCTGGGCTCCGCTGCCGGGTACGGACGAGGATTGAGTTACGGATTCAACTCCGGCAACGTTTCCTAATTGTCGTAGCAATGACTCGCTGTGCCGATCCAGGTAACCCGGATCGTTGAGGTTGAGCACCAGCATCTGATCCTTAGCAAAGCCCAGCGACTGGCCACGCATGTAGTTGAGCTGCGTATACACCACCAACGTACTCACAATCAGGCTTACTGAAATCACAAATTGAAAGACGACGAGTGATTTCCGAAGGATCAGTCCCTGACGGCTGGTCGCAAAGCGGCCCTTCAGCACCGTAATCGCCTTCATTCCCGACAGCACCAAAGCTGGATACAGACCCGCCAGCAGTCCAACAATAACGGCCAGCAGCAGCAGAATAAGCCAGAAGGTTGGGTGGGTGAGGGTAGAGGTGAGAATGGTCTTGCCGGAAAACTCATTGAACAAGGGTAGGAGTAATTCACTCAGTAATACGGCTATGATAAAAGCCAGCGAACTAAGCAGTACGTATTCGCTCAGAAACTGGAAGGTAAGCTGTTGCCGCTCGGCTCCCACGACTTTTCGTACGCCCACTTCCTTGGCTCGTTCACTAGCCCGGGCAATCGTCAGGTTGATGAAATTGATACAGGCCAGCAGCAGAATAAAGGCCGCAATGACCGAAAAGATGTACACGTTTTTGAGGCTTCCCTGCTCAGGTGCACCGCGATCGGACTTCAGATAAATGTCCTGTAGGGGCTGCAAACGAAGCGTGTAGTGCATCTGAAACTGGGCGAGTTCTTTACCCACCAGTCGGTCAAGGAGAGCCGGAATTTTAGCTTCCAGGCCTTGAGCATTCGTATTTTTCTTCAGTAAGAGATACGAATAAAAGGCAAAGTTGCTCCACTGCTGGTCCACGTTGGGCTGTAATTCCCGCGTTAGGGTAGACATCGAAAGCAGCATATCAAAGGGAATATGGCTGGTTTCGGGAATGTCCTTCAGTACACCCGTTACTTTCACCGGAAACTTGCCTTCCATCCGCAAGGTCTGTCCCATTGGATTTTCGTCCCCAAAGTATTTTTTCGCGGTTTTCTGTGTGAGTACGGCACTAAACGGAGCCTTCAAAGCCGTGCGGGCATCCCCTTGTAGCAAGGGAAACGAAAATACCTCGAACAGCGTGGAATCGGCCATGTAGATCCGGTTTTCCTGAAACTTCTGGTCATCACGAGCAAATACCGCCGTGCGTGCCCAGAGCCGCGTATAGGCCTCTACTTCGGGAAAATTTTGTTTCAGAGCCGGAGCCATTGGGCCGGACGTAATGTCTGGATGAATCGTTTCCGTGGGGGTTTTAATGTCCGTAACCACACGATAAATCCGATCGCCTTTTTCGTGGAAGGTATCGTAACTCAGTTCGTGCAGCACGTACAGGCTGATCAGCAAACAGGCCACAATGCCTACGGATAGTCCCGCCAAGTTCACAAACGTGAACAGGCGGTTTTTGAGCAGACTTCGAAAAGCGATTTTAAAGTAGTTTCGTAGCATACGTGTAATCGGTAGTGACACGAAAATCGCGTCTTATGGGGTCTTCAAGTGTACAGAAGGAGCCTTAGCTCTCTATTATTTCCACGGTTCTCATCTTCGTCAAACCATCTTTTTTGACGAACGTGATGGGTACAAAGTCATCGGTCGGAGCCCCGATGTAATACAGGGACCATTCCTGATCGTAGGTGGTCAGCATTTCCCGCAGGCATTCCACGCGGTTGAACGAGGGCGTTGAGCAGTCGTCCCAGCGAAATAACTCGACCCGGTAATGCAAGTCCTGTTTTTGACCGTTGATGCTTACCGAAATTTCAATTTCCTGTTTCCCGGGCAACGAAGGCAGAGGTATTGCAATATAAGACATACGTGCGGCTGGTTAAGAAGTTATACGATCAGGTAAAGGACTGTGTTTTAAAAGTATGCCAGTTAAAGAATGATATTAGTAATGGACTGGTAGTCAGCAGAGTAATAAAAAATAAATGTCCGAAACTGAACGGTCGATGTACAGTTTCGGACATGGAGTAGAGGCTTCTGAGCTTTTGATAAACCCGTTGGTTACAAGGAGCGTTTCGCCGGTGACAAGCAGGTTATTCGCTCTTCAGACTCTTTACCGGATTCACCATTGCCGCCCGAATCGTCTGGCTACTGACCGTGGCCAGAGCAATCAGAAACGCAATACCTCCCGCTCCGGCAAAAAGCCACCAACTCAGATTAATGCGGAACGCAAAGGCCTGTAACCATTCGTTCATCAGGTACCAGGAGATGGGTACGGCCAGCACATAGGCAATCAGGACGAGTGTCATGAAGTCTTTCGAAAGCAGACCTACGATGTGACCCACACTGGCCCCCAGTACTTTCCGAACCCCAATTTCTTTGATCCGTTGCTCCGCCGTAAAGGCCGCCAGTCCGTATAAACCCAGACAGGCAATCAGAATGGCTATCGCTGTAAAGTAGCCAATCATGGTTCCCATGGTTTGCTCGGCTTCGTAATTCCGCTGAAAATCCTGATCGAGGAAGCTGTACTCAAAAGGCTCGTCCGCGTTCAGACTTTTCCAGGTGTTTTCCAAGGAAGCCAGCAGGCGTTTCACTTGTGGCGTATTGGTTCGGATGACCATGTAGTTAAGACCCCAGGGAGCCAGCGTAAATCCAAAGCTGTTGATGGGCTGTTGCAGACCCATGAAATTGAAATCCCGAACGACACCCACTACCTGATAATCCAATTGTTCATTCGAACTTTTCCAGCGTATCCGCTGACCGAGGATATTCTGCGGTGTATAGCCTAACCGGGCTACAGCCGTTTCGTTGAGAATAATTCGCTGGGCTGTATCCGCCGGAAATTTAGTCGAGAAAAACCGTCCACTGAGCAAATGAAAGCCCATGGTTTCCAGAAAATCGTAGTTGACGTGATTCATCTTTACGTTTACGGCCTGTTCAATATTTTGGCCCAACCGCACGAAATTCTGATCGCCCGCCACAAAAACGCCCGGATAACTCGTAGCCGCGGCGGATGCCACTACCTCTGCCTGTTTGTCAACGGCTTGTTTGAATGTCCGGTAATTGTCTTTGGCCTGGGAGGTACGCAGGGGGACTACCAGTTGCTGATCTTTCACAAAGCCCAGGTCTTTTTCCTGAAGAAAACGCATCTGCCGCCAGATCACCAGTGAACCTAGAATCAGCATAATCGATAGGGCAAATTGAAAGACGACCAGCCCTTTCCGCAATTGGGTAACGGCCAGACTGTTGCTGGCTTTGCCCTTCAAGACCTGAGCCGGATTGAAAGAGGACAAATAAAAGGCCGGATAACTACCCGCCACCAGGCCCGTTAGTAAAGCCAGCCCCACAAATAATAGGAGCTTGTCGTAATCTTTCGTCAGGGATACGTCCAGATTTGTACCGGCAACCTGATTAAATACCGGCAAACTGAGTTCCACCAGCAGAATGGCAATGGTAAGTGAAAGCAGACTAATCAGCATTGACTCACCCAGAAACTGACCCACCAGCGTTTGCTTTTCAGCCCCCATGACTTTACGTACGCCTACTTCCGCTGCCCGCTTACCCGAACGGGCTGTACTCAGGTTCATGAAGTTGATACACGCAATCAGTAGGGTAAAAAGGGCTACCGTAGCTAGGATGTACACCAACTGACTGTTTCCTTTTTTATTGAACATGCCTTCGGCTTCCGTATGCAGATGAATGCGTGGAACCGATTCCAGGTACTGGTTCTTACGAAAAGCGACCTTCTTCAAGTCTTCGCCCATGTACTTTTGAATGAAGGCCGGAAACTTGGCTTCCAGAGCCTTGGCATCGCTACCGGGCCGAAGTTTGATGTAGGTATAGAACATGTTGTTCACCGCGAAATTCTGGATGCTTCGGACAAAGGCTCCCAGCTCGCCCGTTTGCAGGGACATGAGGTAGTGCGTATCCAGGTGGGAGGGGCCTTTGGATTCAAAGACACCCGTCACCTTAAAGTCCAGATCGCCGTTACTATTGCTAATCCGGATAACCCGGTTCAGAGCCGGAGCGTTACCAAAAAGCTTTTGGGCCACTTCTTTGGAAAGCACGACCGTATTGGGTTGATCCAACGCTCGTTGAGCATTGCCTTCGAGGAATGAATACGTAAAGATTTTGAAAAACGTAGGATCGGCGTACGCTCCCTTGCTTTCGTAAAAAGTCTGTACAGAATGACCGCCCTCCATCCGTCTGAGAATGGCTTTATCTTCCGAAAAAGGAATGAATACGCGGGTGACTTCTTCGACTTCCGGAAACTCGTTTTTGAGAGCTGCTGCTACCGGAGCCGCACTCGTGGGAGCCCGTTCGGTTTTGCTTTCGGTGACAAATTCCGTTACCAGACGGTACAAATCATCCGCCTTTTCGTGATGACGGTCGTAACTCAGTTGCTGCTGCACGTACAGTAAAATGAGCATACAGCAGGCCATACCCACGGCTAGGCCGACGATATTAATCAGGGAAAAAGACTTGTTTTTCCATAAGTTCCGTAGGGCGATTTGGATGTAATTGCGGAGCATCGATTCAGGATTTACGGGAAATATTATTCACTTTTTAGACTTCGAACGGGATTCATCAACGCCGCACGCAGGGCCTGACTACTGACCGTCAGCAGAGCAATCAGCAAGGCCAGCAGTCCGGCAGCCACGAAGACCCAGCCACTAATCTGGATGCGATAGGCAAAGCTGGTCAGCCATTCATTCATCATCCACCAGGCCAAGGGCGAGGCAATCAGGAAGGCAAGGCCCACGAGTTTGAGGAAGTCGCTGGATAACAGGGTAACCAGTTGAAATTCATTGGCTCCCAGCACTTTGCGAACGCCAATTTCTTTGGTCCGTTGTTCGGCTGCATACGCCGCCAGTCCAAACAGACCGAGGCAGGCAACGAGGATGGTCAGGATGGAGAAAACCAGCACGACCTGGGCCGTTCGCTGTTCAGTCTGGTAAAGATTATTTAGGTACTGATCTAGAAAGGTGTATTCAAAGGCCGACTGCGGCATACTCTCCGAGAAAGCATTTTCCAGCTGCGACATGGCCTGCGTCAGCCGCTGCGTGCGAAGTTTCACCAGCAGGTAGCGATACGATTCGGTATTGGCATTATGAAAAGCATAACCCCCGATGGGTTGATGAAAATTTTCAAAATGAAAGTCTTCGACGACGCCCACGATCTCCGTATTGTTATCACCGAAAAGCCCGTACGCTTTGCGGCCGATGGCGTTTTCCGGCGTGTACCCGAGAAAAGCTACCGCTTTCCGGTTCAATACGACCTGGACCGTCGTGTCTTTGGCATCTTTAGGAATCGAGGGAAGGGTTTTTCCCGCAATCAGTTTCAGGCCAAGTACCTGTACAAAATCCGGCGTGGCGTGATTGGTCGTCATTTTGAATTCTTCCGACGACTGTAAATTCTTTCGTAGGGAACGACCACTGCCGCCACTGGCCGGAAACGTCTGGGCCCGGGATACTTCCACCACATCGGGCAGGGAGCGAACGCGGTTCATGAGTCCGTCAATTTGCGTTTTGGACTCCGCCGCAACGGTAGTAACCGCCACCACCTGTTCGGGCTGATACCCCAGTTTCTGATGCTGTACAAACCGAAGCTGCTGGTAGAAAATGATACTACTGATAACGAGCACTATGGAAGCTGTAAACTGGATAACGACCAGACTACGCCGGAATAATCCGGCTCCGGTATTGGCCCGGAAATTAGTTTGTAACAGATTTTTAGGGGCGTAGGACGACAGGTACAAAGCCGGATACGAACCGGCAATCAGGGTCACGAGGGTTCCCGTCAGTACTAATCCGATAATGACTTCGGGCGACAGAACCGCATGGGCCGTAAGGTTCCGCGAAGCAAGGCTATTGAATATCGGTAAAAAAGCTTCCAGCAAAGCAATGCTTAAAAGAATGGACAGCAAGACCAGAATCGCCGTTTCAATATAGAACCGACGGGCAACCAAACTGCGGGAAGCTCCCAGGGCCTTATTGATCCCCACCTCACGAAAACGTTGCTGAGAGCGAGCCGTGCTCAGGTTCATGTAATTGATACAGGCAATGACCAGTACTACAAAGGCCAGTACAACCAGAATCCGTACCTGCTGGGGATCGCCGATTTTTTGGGTGTACACGTGGGCGACGTCTTCGGAATGCAGGTGCATGTCCGTTAAGGGTTGCAGGTACGCGGTGTAATAACGGTTCTCTTCGGGAACATTCTGTTTAATCAGCTTGTCCAACTGCCGCTCGACCGAAGTAGGCTGGGTCTGAGGATTTAACAGGACGTAGGTTTCAAAACTGGCATTGCTCCAGGAAAGGTTTTTGTACGCCCATTTTTCCGTAGCAAAGGAACCAATCAGGTTGGCATCGAACGAGGAGTGGTCCGGAAAATCCGCGTAGACGCCCGTTACCTCCAGCGTTGTTCGGTTATCGACTTTGAGGTCTTTACCCAGCGGATTTTCGTTGCCGAAATAACGTTCCGCTGTACGCTGACTGATCAGTACCTGATTTGGTTTTTCGAGTGCCGTTTGGGGATTGCCCTGCACGAGCGGAAGATCAAATACCTGAAAAAGCGTGGAATCAGCCCAGTACAGGCTTTTTTCAACGAATTTCTTTTCGCCCGTTGTAATGAAAGCCGATTCTCCGAAGTTGTGTTTCAGAAACCGAACCTGTTGCTTCACGCCGGGAATTTTCTCCTGCATGGTTGGGCCGATGATGTTCGGAGCTGTCGCCCATTTCTCCTCCTTGTCGTCAAACGACACCGCCAGATTCACCCGATAAATCTGCTCGGCCTGTCGATGGTACCGATCAAAGGCTAACTCATCCTTGATGTACAAAAACAGCAGTAAGGATACCGTCAGACCCAGCGAAAGGCCCAGCATGTTCAGGCCGGTAAAGAGGCGACTCTTCCAGAGATTGCGAAGGGCAAGTTTGAGATAGTTCTGAAACATAAACGTTGAAAGAAAGAGAATGAATCAATACGGAAAACCCTACGGCTGACCTCAGCCGTAGGGTGAAAAAATTACTCCGATTTTAAACTCTTGACGGGGTTCATGGCCGCCGCCCGGATGGCCTGACTACTAATTGTTAGCAGAGCAATGCAAAGCGAAGCGGCTCCTGCTCCGACGAAAATCCAGATACTCAGCGAGCTGCGGTAGGCAAAGCCTTCGAGCCATTGGTCCATGACGTACCAGGCAATGGGAACGGCGATGAGGAAGGCAATACCGATGAGCCGTACGAAATCACTGGAGAGCAGAGCAACCAGTTGCAGTTCAGTGGCTCCCAGCACCTTCCGTACCCCGATTTCCTTGGTCCGCTGTTCGGCCGAATACGCTGCCAATCCAAATAGACCCAGACAGGCAATGACAATGGCCGTAATCGCAAACGATAGAAAGACTTTGCCGACGCGTTGCTCACTACGGTAGATACTGTCGAAGGCTTCGTCCATAAACTGAGCCCGGAAGGGTTGCCCCGGCAGCACGCGTTGCCAAGTTTGTTCAATTTTGGCTACGGTTTCGGGCAGTTGCTGCGTCTTTAGTCGAAAGGTAGCGTAGCCCGCTGGCTTGGCGTTGAGTAAGAGGCATAAAGCTCCAACGTTCTCCCGGAGGGACTCGTAGTTGAAATTTTTTACGACGCCGATGACGTTTAATTGCCGGGTTCGGCCCGTTTGCGGATCTTCAATTTCCGCAATCTTGCGACCCGTCGGACTCGTGTACCCGAAGAGTTTCGCTGCAGTTTCATTTAGAATAACCGCCGATGAGTCGGTCGCCATCTGATTGGAAAAATTCCGTCCCGCCAACAACTGTAAGCCCATGGTTTTCATGTAGTCCGGGTCTACGTACCACGTTTGCATCTGCACGGCCCGTTCCGGGGTTATTTCACCTTCCGGAAAAAACGAATCGTTTCCGCGCCACGAAGGGGTCGGCAGGTAGCCCGTAACCGTTCCGCTTTGTACGCCGGGGATGCGTAAAATTTCGTTTTTCAAGGCCTGTACCTGGGGACCATAGACGCCATCAAGCATGAGGACTTGCTCGCGATCAAAACCCACCTGTTTCTGCTGAATGAAATTCAGTTGCCGATGAATTGCCAGGGTACAGATGATCAGGAATACCGAGGCGAAAAACTGGAAAACGACCAGCGAACTCCGTAGCCAGCCGCTTCGCATCCCGGCGGTAAGCTTGCCTTTCAGTACTTTGGCGGGTTCGAAAGAAGACAGGTAAAAGGCCGGGTAGCTGCCCGCCAGTACGCCTACGAACAGGGCAAAGGTTAGCAGGAAGGGCAGCAGGTACCAGTCACGAATGAAATTAAGCGAAAGCTGTTTGTCGGCTAATTGGTTAAAAGCGGGCAAGGCCAGTTCCACCAATAATAAAGAAATACTACAAGCCATGAAACTGAGCAGGATGGATTCCGTCAGAAACTGCCCGATCAGGTGGGCACTCGCTGAACCCAGTACCTTTCGTACGCCTACTTCCTTGGCCCGGTGAGCCGAACGGGCCGTCGCGAGGTTCATGAAGTTGATGCAGGCAATGAAAAGTATGAAGATGGCAATGGCTGAAAAAATGTAAACGTACTGAATGTTACCCGAGGGATTCATTTCATCCACGCGATTGGAATGTAAATGAATGTCCGGAACGGGCAAGAGTGTATAGCGGACGTAGCTGCCACCCGCCTCCAGTTCGGCTACGTTCTTGCCCAGCCACTGTTGAATCATCGGACCGCCGTGTTTTAGAAAGAGCTGCCGAATTTGACCTTCGACCTGCTGAGGCGATACGCCGGGCTTGAGCAAAAGGTACGTGCTGTAGTTATGGCTCAGCCAGCTATTTTCCTTGCTATCGGCGTGATCCAGCATGCTGAAATACAGATCCGCATTGAGGTGGGAGGTACGGGGTAGGTCTTCGATTACACCCGTGACTTTATACGGGACATTTTCGTTCAGTATTAATGTTTTACCGACGGCTTCCGGAGTATCGAAATACTTCAGGGCCATGCGGCGGGTAATCACTACCGTATGGGGCTGATTGAGAGCGGTTTTGGAGTTGCCGGCAAGGACGGTCAAACCCAGTACATCGAAGAGCGTGGAATCGGCGTAGACCGATCGCTCCTGAATTTTCTCCGTCCCTTTTCGAATCATGCCCGGAGCCTGATCGCGAATGCGGGCCGCTGCTTCGATGTCCGGGTAGGCCTGTGCCAGGGCTGGTCCCATGGGAGCCGCGGAAGCCGCCGTATGGGTTTCGGAACCACCAAAATTGATGTCGGTATTGATGCGGTACGCCCGATCCGCATGGCCCAGAAAGCGATCGTAGCTCAGCTCATCGATGACGTAAAAAGTAATGAGTAAGCATGTCGCGATACCAAAGGCTAGCCCAAACAGGTTGATGGCCGAGTAGGTCTTATTTCGCCAGAGGTTTCGAAAAGCGATTTTTAGATAATTAGATAACATAAATTGGTCGATGGTTGATCGCTGGTTGTTGTTAGTTTTTCGTTGTTGGTTGTTAGGAATTGAGACTTTTGAATGGGCTGTTATTTCATTGTTACAACAAGCAACCCTTAACCAACAACTACCAATTATTCACTCTTTAAACTCTTCACCGGATTGATCAACGCCGTTCGAATGGACTGATAACCAACCGTGAGTAAAGCGATTGTCAGGGTCAGGAGTCCAGCTCCGGCGAAGATCCACCACTGCACCGAGACGTGATAGGCAAACTGTTCCAGCCAGCGTTCCATCGCCAGCCAGACCAGCGGAACCGCGAGGAGGAGAGCAATCAGAACCAGACGGACAAAATCTTTGGAAAGCATGGCCGAAAGCTGCACGACACTGGCTCCGAGTACTTTCCGGATACCAATTTCCTTGGTTCGCTGTTCGGCACTAAAAGCGGCCAGTCCAAGCAGACCCAGACAGGCGATAAAGATGGATAGTCCAGCCGCTAGCGTAAACAATTCGCTGTACTGCTGCTCCGTCTGGTATTGGTAGTTAAACTGTTCGTCGGCGAAATGAAATGAGAAGGGATTGCCCGGAAAAAATCGCTCGTACAGGGTTTGAATCTGACTCAGGTGTTTCTGTAACTGATCCGTGGAAATCTGAGCCGTGAAGTAGGTAGTATTTTGCTGCGGCCAGAAAACGATGGGTTGAATGACTTCCTTTAAACCCAGATGGTGGTAATTTTTAACGACCCCAATCACTTCCACGGCTTGTCCGTTAAAGCTGATGGTTTTCCCAAGGATACTCGTCGGTGTAGCGGATAAGCGGGCAACGGCGGCTTCATTAAGTACCACCTGAGCTACGTTTCTCCAGGGTTTTTCGGTTTCCCCTTTCGTAAACGCACGGCCGGTGGCTAAAGCGATGTCGTAGGTTTTAAAATACTGGTCATCGCAGATTAAGACTTTGTAACTGGTATGAGCCCCTGCGGTGGTCTGGTCGGTCCGTAAGACATTTTCCGTTGAAAAGTTAAAGCCATTACCCGGAACATTCCCCGTATTACTGAAGGACGATACGAAAGCCAACTGACTCACGGCGTTCCGAAAACCTACGGCCCGGTCCTGAAACAAACTGTCATCTCGTCCTACTTCCGGTCCCTGCATCACCAGTAGTTGCTGGAGGTTCATGCCCAGATTTTTACGCTGCATGTAGTGCAACTGATGATAGACGATGAACGTGGCGGCAATTAGGGCAATGGAAATGCTGAACTGAAAGACCACGAGTGATTGTCGTAACCAAGCCCGTCCCGATTTCAGAAATCCACCCTTTAAACTCAGTATGGGATTAATGCTACTCAGAATAAAGGCCGTATAGGCTCCTGAAAGCACACTGCCGGCGATGAAGAACAGAAGTCCATACAGGCCGAAAGCGGAATGCAATAGGATGGATAACGAAAGGTTTTTCTTGATTAACAGATTAAAGGGAATCTGGAGCAGATCCACCAAAACCAGAGCCAGCAGAAGGGCAGTCAGATTCAGAATCATGGATTCGCCCAAAAATTGAGTGATCAACTGATTGCGGTGAGCACCAATGACTTTCCGAACGCCCACTTCTTTGGAACGTTTGGTGGATAACGCCGTACTCAAGTTGACGTAGTTGAACCAGGCAATCAGTAAAATCAGTAAGGCAATGCCGGTCATGATGTACACGAACCCCAGATTGCCATAGGTGGGGTAGGAGTCGTTGAGGGAGGAACCGAGGTGCTGAAACGAAACCGCCTGTAATCGGATTTCGTCCGTGGCTCCGGTGGGTAAGGTCTTGAGCAGGGCATTAAATTTGGCTTCTACGTGGCTCACCGTACTTTGCGGAGCGAGTCGCACGTAGGTCGTCAGAAATTGTGCTCCCACGCCCGTCGGGTCGACCCAGCTATTGGACGCCACAATGGTCGGGTTTTGTAAAGTCGCCAGGGAAAGAACCAGGTCCACCTGTAGATCCGAGTTTTCGGGCATGTTTTCGTACACAGCCACTACGGCGTATTCCAGCTTTCCGAACTGATTGGCCAGTGACAGGCTTTTGCCCACGACGTCGGTACTGCCAAAGAGTGTACGGGCCTGATGGGCGGACAGGGCTACAGTGAGAGGCTTCTTAAGCTCCTGAGCGGAACCTGATAGCAGCGGGAAGTGAAAAAGCTCAAACAGGGAAGCATCCGCGTAAGCCGAATGTTCTTCCCGAAAGGTCTGGTTTGCAACGGTAATGATGCCGTTTGAAATGCCCTCGGCCAGGCGGCAGTAGCCTTTGATTTCTGGGAAATCTGTCCGGAGAATAATGCCCGGAGCCGAACTTCCCTGGGTAGTACCCGCCTGATCTTTCATCAGGATTCGGTACAGGCTGGGCAGTTGCGGATGAAAGGTATTAAAGCTTTTCTCGAAACTGACGTATTCCAGAATGAGCAGCGAAGCCGTAAGCCCCAGAGCCAGCCCCACGAGATTGACCATGGAAAACAGCCGGTTCTTCCATAAACTTCGCCAGGCGATTTTGAGATAGTTCTGTAACATGGCTGCTAAGGCCTAGGGGATGGTGGTTGGTTGATAGTTGTTTGTTTTGGGCTAAAGAAGGTGTTTATCAACGTTGACTTTTAATACGGCAAACGACCTAACAACCCACAACAAACAACTACTCTTTACTCACTTTTCAGACTCTTCACCGGATTGACGGTAGCCGCCCGGAAAGCCTGTGAACTCACCGTGAGTAGAGCGACGAGCAGGGCCAGTAGGCCCGCTCCAACGAATACCCACCAGTCGAGATTTACGTGGTAATAGAACTTGTCGAGGTAATCGCCCAGGGCCCACCAGGCGACCGGCGAGGCCAGCAGGAAAGCAATACCCACGAGTTTAACAAAGTCTTTGGAAAGCAGAGAGATAACACTGAATACGCTGGCTCCCAGTACTTTTCGAATACCAATTTCTTTGGTTCGCTGTTCGGCGGTAAAGGCGGCCAGTCCCAGTAAGCCCAGACAGGAAATGAAGATGCCCAGCCCGGCGAAAACTTTAGCCAAGGTTCCCATGACCTGTTCGGAACGGTACAGCTTGCCGTATTCTACGTCAGCAAAACGGTAAGTGAAGGGGAATTTGGGATTGGCCTGTTTGCAGATGCTTTCCAGACTGGCAATGGCCTGCTGGGTTTGCCCCGGTTGGGTCCGGACCATCATGGCTCCGTAGTAGGAGGTTGACCAGCCTGCATCCAGCCGCAGAATCAAGGGTCTGATTTGTTCGTGGAGTGAATGAAAATGAAACTCATCCACCAGCCCGATAATTGTACCCGGACGGTCCCAGAACGTAATCGGTTTGCCCACCGGATCTTTATACCCCATCAAGGCAGCGGCTTCGCGATTGATCAGGAACGCGGCGGAATCAGTAGCGTATTTTTCGGAAAATTCCCGACCCGACAAGAGCTTGATGCCTAGGGTTTTCAGGCCGTCATACCCAATACCCGTTGCCTCAAACAGCGGACGGGATTCCGGATCTTTTCCGGGCCAGTTTACGCCCGTGGTGTTGCTGCCAAATTCACCAGGTACCTGATTGATGGTACTGATGGACTGAATCCCCGGCATATGCAGGAGTTGCTGATGGATGGTCCGGTACTTCGTCGATAACTCGCCTTCCATCGGAATGTAAATCAAATTCTCGCGATCGTAGCCCAGGTTTTTATTCTGGATAAAACTCACCTGTCGATAGATGATGATCGTACCGACAATGAGGAGAATGGAAAGCGTAAACTGAAAAACCACGAGTCCCTGACGGAACAGTTTACTGCCACGGGAGAACTTCAGGCGACCTTTCAGTACACGAGCCGGATTGAAGCCTGACAGGTAAAACGCCGGATAGCTACCCGCGACGAGACCCGTCAGTAGAGTTACGCCCAGCAAAATCAGATACGTGCTCGGTTGCGTATAACTCAGAACCAGTTGTTTTTCGGTAAGTTCATTGAAGTTAGGCATGACCAACTCTACCAAACCAATAGCCACCAGTACGGCCAGAGCGGTAATCAGGAACGATTCAGCCAGAAACTGCCCAATCAGCGATTCCCGGACGGCTCCCATCACTTTCCGAACGCCCACCTCGCGGCTACGGCGTTCGGAACGGGCCGTCGCCAGATTCATAAAGTTGATACAGGCAATGAGCAGAATAAAAACGGCGACCACGCTGAATAAACGGACGTACTCAATCCGACCCCCGTTTTGAGTACCACCCCGCCAATCGTTGTAGAGGTACGATTCGCTGAGGCGTTGCATGAACAGGGTGTTGGGGTACTCTTCCTTGCGGTAGTTATTCAAAAATTTCTTCAGCCGCTTTTCTACGTTGGCCGTATTCGCATCCGGGCGAAGCTCAAAGTATACACGGGGACCATTGTTACCCCATTGTTCGACCCAGTTGTTTCGCTTGCGGAAGTCTTCCCAGGTAAGCAGGAAATCGTATTTTTCGGAAGCCTGAGCGGGTAAATCTTCAAAAACGGCCGTGACTTTATAAGGAATGTCCCGTCCCGCCACTTCGACCGTTTTGCCCAGGGCGTTTTGTGGACTGCCGAAGTAATTATCAGCCATTTTCCGGGAAATCGCCATGCTTTCGGGAGCCTTCAGGGCCGTGGCGGGCGTACCCGCCAGCAAGGGAATCGAAAACATCTTGAACCAGTCTTCACCGGCCCAGCGGGCTTTCTGCTTGTTGAATTTATCACCAACCGTGAAGTTCAGATCAGTCTCCCAGGTAAAACCCGACGCATGTACCACTTCCGGAAACTTCTTTTTCAACTCGTAACTGAGCATACCGGGCGTGTGCGGACCGGCATTGGTTTCGCCGTTGAAGGTCTGGCTTTGCATGATTCGGTACAGCACCGGACTTTTGGCGTGGTAGTTATCCATTGCCAGCTCATCCTCTACCCAAAGCCCAATCAACAAACTACAGGCCACACCCAGAGCCAGACCAACAATGTTGATCACCGAAAAAACACCGTTTCTCCAGAGATTACGAAAGGCAATTTTGAAGTAGTTGGAAAACATAGCTGAAGGGGAAAGGAGGTTTGGAGTTGTGGGCTTAGAGCAGCCGATGCTGCCGTTTTGAGTTTAGTGTTTTGGGTTTAAAAGGTTGAAGTGCAGAATACTGCAAAATGACCGCAGAGTCATTTCAAAGAAAGTTTCCGCACCTAAAACTTAAAACCCTAAACCCCAAACTCAAAACCTAGATATGAAACTTCGTATTCACGTTTTCCGTCACCACGTGGCCGTCGAAGAGGTTGATGATCCGGTGACTGTAGTTGGCATCATAAGGGGAGTGCGTTACCATGATGATGGTCGTGCCTTCTTCGTTGAGTTGCTGAAGCAGTTTCATGACCTCTTCGCCGTTGGTCGAATCGAGGTTACCCGTCGGCTCATCGGCGAGGATCAGCTTGGGTTTAGCGACTACAGCCCGGGCGATGGCTACCCGTTGTTGCTGACCACCGGAAAGCTGCTGGGGGAAGTGGTCTTTCCGGTGCATGATGTTCATGCGGGTTAGTACCGTTTCAACGAGTTCCTTGCGTTCGGAAGCCGATTTGCCGAGGTACAGCAGGGGAAGTTCAACGTTTTCGTATACGGTCAGTTCGTCGATCAGGTTAAAGCTCTGGAATACGAAACCGATGTTTCCCTTACGGAGCTTCGCCCGTTGGCGTTCCGAGTACTTTGAAATTTCCTCGCCCCAGAAGTTGTACTCGCCCGTGGAAGGGTTGTCCAGCATACCCAATACATTGAGTAAGGTCGATTTTCCGCAACCCGACGGACCCATGATCGCGACAAATTCGCCGTCGGCAATTTCCACATTCACATGATCGAGAGCCGTTGTTTCAATTTCTTCGGTACGGTAAACTTTTCGGAGGTTTTTGATTTGGATCATGGTTGTACGTGTGTGTTGAACTCGGATGAATAGGGTTTAGTCTTTTAAATTTGCCACAAAGGCACAAAGCCACTACGATTCACAAAGCAGATAGTACGTAGTGATTCTTGGTGCCTTCGTGGCAAAAGAGATTACTGCGGTTGCTTTTCATTGAGATTGAGTACTTCATTGTCGCCGAAGAACTCGTAACTCGAGGTGATGACTTTTTCGCCGGGTTTCAGGCCATCCAGTACTTCGTAGTACGTCGGGTTCTTGCGTCCCAACTGGATGTTGCGGCGTACGGCTCGCTGACCACCGGCTTCCACCACGAATACCCAGTTACCGCCCGTTTGCTGATAGAAACCACCCGTGGGAAGCAGTACCGCCTGTTCGGGTTTACCCAGTTCCAGACGAATGCGTAAGGTTTGACCGCGACGAATATCCGTAGGAGCTGTCTGAGCAAACAACATATCGACTTCAAAACGACCGTTGGTAACCGTGGGGAAAACTTTGTCGACGACAAGCTTGTATTCTTTCCCATCCAGATCCGCGTAACCTTCCAGTCCTTTCACGATTCGGGGTAGGTACAGTTCGTCGATGGGCACCCGTACTTTGAATTTATCCAGAATATCGACCTGACCGATTTTAGTACCTTTTGTAATCAGCTGACCGATCTGCAAGTCCGTAGCGGTTGAAAGCTGACCGGAGATGGGAGCCTTGACCAGCAGGTTGTCCAGCATCTGACCTACGTTCTGGATGCTTTCCCAAATCCGTTTTTCGGATTGAGACAGCTGCGAATTTTGCTGAATCCGAATCAGAGAATCCTGCATGTATGAGCGTTGCGTGACGTTGCGGCGGCGTTTCTGGTAGGATACTTCTTCGCGAACATCCTGCATTTCCTTCTCCGAAAGATACTTGGAGGCCCGGTCGTTCCGATTCAGTTGCTGTTCCTTGATTTTGACCTGATAATCGATCTCAGCCAGCGTATTCTGAAGAGCCAGTGTATTCTGTTGCAATTGCAGACGGGAGGTACGGGCGTTGTTCAACTGATCGTATAAGGCCGTTTCCCGGGTCAGTACGTTTAGTTTCAGTTCCGTATTGGAGAGTTGCAGAATCACGTCGCCCGCCTTTACCATATCGCCCGATTGCTTGAAGATTTTCTCAATCGAACCGCCTTCGACGGCGTCCAGCTGTACGCTCTGGATGGGAATAACCGTACCGTTGACGGGAATGAATTCGTTAAAAGCACCCTGCGAAACACTCGATACGGTCAGCTTTTCCGTCTCGACCCGTAGTTGTGTACGCTTATCCCGGAATACCAGTGCCCACAACGTGAGCGACACCAGGAGCAAACCGCCCGTTAAAAAAAAGACACGTTTACGGTTCCAGAATTTTCTTTCAATTTTCTTATCCACGGGGAAAAAAAGGTTAATTGGTTATTGGTTTCGGGTTTAGCGTTTTGTGTTTCGGGTTGCTGAGTCAGTTACTACATGCAAAACTTCCAACTCAAAACTCTAAACGGCTAATGTGCTTAACATCTCTCTCAGCTTATTCTTGGCCCGCATAAACTGGGTGCGGGACGTGGAGGCGGAGATTTGTAACATTTCGGCAATTTCATCATGGCTGTACTCTTCCAGCAAATGGAGCGTGAGGACCGTACGGAAACCATCGGGTAACTTCATCATCGCAGCCCGTACGTGTGAGATTTCCCATTCGTCGGGTTCGGCGGCGGCTTCGTAAGGCATGTCGAAACTTTCTTCGATTTCCACCAGCTGTACCCGACGCTGACGCAGGCGATTGAGGGCTTCATTGACAACAATCTGCTTCAGATAAGCTCCCACCGTACTTTCCTGACGAAATTCGTGGATGCGTTGGAAAAACTTCACAAAGGCATCCTGTAATACGTCTTCGGCTTCCGCTGTATGGTTCAGGATTCGGTAGCAAACGTTGTACATCGATTTGGAATACAGGCGATACAGTTCGTACTGAGCCGAGCGGTCCCCTTGTCGGCAGGCTTCTACTAAGGCGGTACGATCAGTTTTGCAAAGAGTTTCCATTTCGATAGTTGAATTAAAAAGACCGGCGAACGGCTGTTTAGGGTCGTTCGCCGGTTACGCTTACTAAACCCTTGACCTCTCTAATGCCAAAGGTGTGCCAAACTTTTAAAAAGGCCCTCAGTTGGCTGGAAATGGCTTTTTTTGCGAAAATAGTGTACGCCTGCGTACAGCTACTGTACGGATTCGGACAGTTTTTACTAGCTTTCCCGTGATTTCCCGAAATGGTATGATTTTAAGAGAAGACAGGATAGATTAGTCGAACTAGCACGTAGGCAAGGCGGGGCTCGACTAGTCCTATGGATACGGCTTTCCACTTTTCACCTAAGGCTGAAGAGTATAGATTCCGATAGCTATACCGAGTTTCTGAAGAAGCCTATAGATAGGTCGAACCCCAGAGGGGTTCAATGTGAATAGCCCCGTATGTAATGCGGGGACTGCTGAAAACCGACAACTGCAAACTAAAAGTATAGAATGCCATTAACCCCCGCTCGAATCCTGGTCGTCGATGATAACGAAGACCTTCTAAAAGCAGCTCGTCTGCTTTTGAAACAACATTTTACCCGCGTTGATACTGAAAAAAATCCCGAAAATCTGCCCAATCTGCTGCGTCAGGAAGGCTACGACGTGATCATGCTGGACATGAATTTCACGCAGGACGTTACCTCGGGAACAGAGGGGTTTTTCTGGCTGGATAAAATTCTGCAAATCGATCCGGCGGCGATTGTGCTGCTTATTACGGCGTACGGCGACGTAGAAATGGCCGTGCGGGCCGTAAAGTCCGGGGCAACGGATTTTATCCTGAAACCCTGGAGTAACGAGAAATTGCTCGCGACGCTATTGTCCGCCCTTTCCCTGCGGAAGTCGAAACTGGAAGTCGAAAAACTCAAGTCGCAAAATGCCATCATTGCCCGCGATCAGCAGGCCCGGTTTGGGGAAATGGTAGGGGTAAGTTCAGCCATGCGGGAGGTTTTCGGTACCATCCAGAAAGTAGCCGCCACGGACGCTAACGTATTGATTTTGGGGGAGAATGGTACGGGAAAAGAGCTGATTGCCCGTTCTCTGCACCAAAACTCCAATCGGTCGCGGCAGGCCTTCATCAGCGTAGATCTGGGAGCCATCAGCGAGCATCTGTTCGAAAGTGAACTCTTTGGGCACGTCAAAGGAGCCTTCACGGACGCCCGTGAAGACCGGGCCGGACGCTTCGAAGCCGCCGACGGAGGGACTATTTTCCTGGATGAAATTGGAAACATTCCTTTGCCCATGCAGGCCAAATTGCTAACCGTTCTGCAGAGTCGGCAGGTCACGCGAGTAGGCTCCAATCGCCCTAAATCCATTGACATTCGACTCATCTGTGCGACCAATATGCCCCTGGCCGAAATGGTGAGCAAAGGCGAATTTCGGCAGGATTTACTGTACCGGATCAACACCATTGAACTCCGGATTCCGGCCCTTCGCGAACGCCCCGAAGACATTGAACTGTTGGCTCATCATTACCTGAGGGTGTACACCCAAAAGTACCGTAAACGGATTAAAGACGTAAGTCCGGCGGCCATCCAACGCATGACCAAGTACGGCTGGCCGGGTAACGTTCGCGAGCTACAACACGCCATTGAGCGGGCTGTCATCATGTGCGAAAAGGATATGCTGCAACCCGAAGATCTCTTTATTTCCAACGCTCAAAAGGTACCCGAAAAACCAACGAATGGCGAAACGATTTCCCTGGATCAATTTAATCTGGACGAGCTGGAAAAAGCCATCATTCGGAAGGTACTCAACAAACACAGCGGCAACATTTCCAAAGCAGCGACTGAACTCGGACTGACGCGGGCTTCACTGTATCGGCGGCTGGAGAAATACGGACTTTAATCCCTTTCAGTACACGATTCCATAGCCTAAAGAAAGACCTTTGTAAACCTCCGCGTCTTCGTATCCATCGTAGCGAAAATTAACTTTAATGACTCTGTTTCCCACTCAATACTCTACCTTGTCGTCGCGTGCCTTAGGAGCCTACCTTGCTGAGGCGTACGGGTTTTCGGACGTTCGTTGTTCACTTCTGTTACGCGGTGTCAGTGACACCTATCGGGTGGAACATGCCGAGGGGAAAGCTATTTTCAAAATCTACCGGGATGCCCACCGATCCTTACCGGAAATTCAGGGTGAGGTAGAATTGCTGAATCAGTTACGGACGGGAGGAGCCCACGTTTCCTATCCGATAGCCGATCTGAAGGGAGAAGCCATTCAGTCGTTTCAGGCCGCCGAAGGCATTCGAAACGGTGTGCTATTTACTTACGCAAACGGTGAAAATGTCTATGATTTTTCCGACGAGCAGTTACGAATCATAGGGCATGAAATGGCGTTCAACCATACAATCACCAGTCAGCTAGAACTGCGTCGTCCACGTAAGCCCTACGATTTGGAAACGACGCTGAATCGTCCTCTGGAAGTAATCAGACCCTTTTTTGAGCATTTTCCGGAAGGGTACGCGTATCTGGAAGAAACCGCTCGACGGGTAAAAGACGAGCTGGAGCGTTTCGATACAGCAGGATTCAGTACGGGCTACTGCCATTACGATTACCTACCCAAGAACTTTCATTTTGACGAGCAGAATACGCTTACCGTTTTTGATTACGACTTTGCCGGAAAAGGCTTTCTGGCCAATGACCTGATGTCGTTTCAAATCCACTTTTTCTTTCATACGTTCTTAAAAAAAATCAGTAGGGAAGAAGCCGATCGACAGTTTGAGGTCTTTGTCAACGCGTACCGGGAAAAGAAAGCTTTTTCAGAACAGGAGTTACAGGCCATCCCGTACCTGGGTTTCGCCTTCTGGCTTTTCTATCTGGGGTTTCAGTGCGAAAATTTTGAGGATTGGTCGAACACATTCTTTAGCCCCAGGTATATACACGACCGGATCAAACTGATTCAACAGTACATGAACATGTATAGTACCTTCTAATGCATCGACGTTTTTAGCCGCACCCCATGAGGAATTTTACGTTTCAGATTTATTTCCGGGTAGTGATCATTGTACTGGTAAGTATGCTGCTGGCGTACCTCTGGTTCAATACCCGCTTGATTGTGACCAAGGGCGTGCTGGTACTGCTGCTGGGGTATTTAAGTTTTGATCTGGTTTCGTACCTGAAAAAGGCCAATCGGCGGGTGATGGATCTGTTCGAAGCCATCCGCTACGCCGATTTTACCCGAAATTATACGACGCGGTATCTAGGTGGCTCGCCCGAATACGACTTTCTGGTACAGGAAGTGATCGATTCCTACCGTAAAAACCGATCAGAAAAAGAAGAACTCGTCCGTTACCTGGAAACGATCGTTCAGCATCTGAGCGTCGGTTTGCTGGTGTTTGGAAAAGACGGGCACATCGAAACGGTCAATACGGCGGCTAAACGGCTGTTAAATTTGGTCGTTATTCGAAATCTGAAGGACTTGAATAGTACTTCGCCGGCTCTGGTGGAAGCCCTCGAAACCTCTTCTTCGGGCGACACGGGCCTGTTACGACTGACGCTGACGGGCGAAGAACGAACGCTGGCCTACGCCGTAACGGAGTTCATCCGGAAAGATCAGAAACTCAAGCTGGTATCACTGAAAGACATTCAGTCGGAACTGCAGAATCAGGAATTTGACGCCTGGCGAAACCTGACGCGGGTACTAACGCACGAGATTGTTAACTCCATTACGCCCATTCACTCGCTGTCGGGCTCGCTGAAAGGGTTATTGCAGTCGGAGTGGGAGAACGATCAGCGACTGACTGAGGAAACGTATGATGATTTAATGGACTCGCTGGCGGTAATGGAACGACGCAGCGAAAGCCTGATGCAGTTGATCGATGCGTATCGCCGCTTTTCTCGCTTACCCAAGCCCGACTTCAAGGTGGTATCGGTCGGTACGATTTTGCAGAACGTGGCAAGCTTGTACAAAAGCGAACTAGCCGATAAAAACGTTGAACTGGTGCTACGCGTTGAACCTGAGACCCTGGAAGTAACGGCCGATCCGCAACTGGTGGAATTTGTACTGATCAATCTCGTTAAAAATGGTATTCAGGCGATGGATGGAGTGCCCAACGCTCGTCTGGAACTGATTGGCGAAAACGACAAAACGCAGCGGGTAACCATTCAGATAGCGGATACGGGCAAAGGCATCATTCCTGAAGCGATGGACAAGATCTTTGTTCCTTTCTTTTCGACCAAGCAGGGCGGTTCGGGAATTGGGCTGAGCCTGTCCCGACAAATCATGTTACAACATCGGGGAACGCTACGGGTAGAATCCGAGCCAGGGGTACGGACGGTGTTTACGCTACGGTTTTAGTGCAGTTGATGGTTGTTTGTTGATCGTTATTGGTAGGAAAGCCCTGATCGAAAATAGACCTAAGTGGCTGGTTTAGAAAGTTGATACTTGCAAGATTCTCTTGCTAACAACGATCAACCAACAACTAAAAAACCTATTCATAAAACCGCGGTAACGCCCAGCGGTACCTGACAACCAGTAGTCGAAAGACAAAAATGAATCCGATGGTCAGGAGTTTAGCCAGTGGAATGGTAAGTGAAAATTCCAAAAATAAGTAGTACAAGATGCCGCCCAGAATACTGGCGGTAGCGTAGATTTCCTGCCGAAATACGATGGGAATGTCATTCAATAAAATATCCCGGATCACACCGCCGAAGCAACCCGTAATCGTTCCCAGAGCAACGCAAATGCCTGGATGCAGACCGTAGCGACTGGCCTGCTCGATACCCACCAGCGTAAAAAAGCCGAGTCCCAGCGAGTCAAAAAGTAACAGGGGTTTCTGAAGCCGTTCGGTTCCCCGCCGCAGAAACATCGAAATCAGAGCGGCCACCAGAATGATCAGGGGCGTAGTAGTGGTTCGCATCCAGGTAACGGGTGTATTGCCCAGCAGTATATCACGAATAGTACCCCCACCGACGGCCGTTACAAAGGCAATAATCAACACCCCAAACGGGTCCAACCGACGCTGCATCGCCGCAAAAGAACCCGAAACCGCAAACGAAACCGTTCCCGCGTAGTCAATAAACCAGCTATATTCCAGCATACACCCGTACCGGATTTGACCGGATTTTCGCAAAAATAGGTATTTCTGTTCGTGTTGGAAGGAGTGGTGGGGGTAGTGTGAAGGTTTAAATCGTGTAAGGTTTGAATGGTTTGAGCGAGGTGAATCAGTGCAGTTGGATGGTAGAATACAGCCCAGGATAGACTTCAACCGCTGACGGGCAGTTCGTTTACCCCAAAGTTTTCAAATCAACCTCATTTCCGAAAACGACCTAAGAACCCCAGCGGGGTTCAACCATTAATAGCTTGGGGTGTAACCCCAGGTGGTGGGGTTACAAAGCCTTTCCAACCAAAGGATTCCCAATCCCCCGGTTAAAACTTCACCTTTACCCCCACACCTTCATCCGCCGGTTCCAGGTTTTTCCAGAGCGACTCATTCTTCCGGTAATGCGTTCGGTGAGCAGCGTACATTACACCGTCGAACAAAAACAGAAAAGCTCCCTGAAGGATCACCGCCTTACCGAACCCGCGAAGCTGAGCTTTATCCTGACGTTCTCCGCGTTGGTTCAGATACACGCCTCCGCCCACGTACACCACGTCCAGAGCCGTATTGATTAGAAAGATTTTCTCGAATTTCCGTTGCTGCTTCAATACTTCATCTGCGGAGCGGGCGGGGAGGGGCTTGCGATTACTGAGCAGACTAGCCCCCGCCAGGACCAGATCAATGGCTGCCCAGCCGATATTCATCTGGTGAAAGGCTTTGGCTTCGCCGCTGCTTTTGCCGAGCTGGGTAGCACTATAGACCAGGTTTCCCACGGCCCAGCCACCTAGCACGTACATACCTCGTTGGGTGAGGTCGACCCGCTGCTGATCAAAGGAGCGAAGGGGTTCGGTTTGAGCTTTCGATGGCCGTTGCGTACCTACGCACAAGGCCAGTAAGGAGAGGAGTTTTTTCAAGGCAAAAGGGCTTGTAGTATATAAATTCAGTAGGAAAAGGATGTACCAGGATGGTTACGTACCGCGGAAACCGAATAAGCTGCTACCTTTGTGGGGTACATTGGTCGGCGTTCCCCATGCCATTACTTGAACAATCCGATTACCGTCCCCCGTTTTGGCTGCCTGATGGACATGCCCAAAGCATTTTCCCCGCTTTATTTCGCAAAGTGACCGGGGTCGTGTACGAACGCGAACGCATCACTACTCCCGACGACGATTTCCTGGATTTAGACTGGCGATTCACCCAGCAACCCGTTTCCGGTCAGACACCGCTGGTCATTCTCAGTCACGGACTGGAAGGTAATTCGTCCAGTCAGTACATCCGGGGGATGGTCAAGCACCTCAACGCAAATGGTTTCGATTGCCTGGCCTGGAATTTCCGGGGTTGCTCGGGTGAAATGAACCGTCTGCCGCGATTTTACCACAGCGGAGCCACGGATGATCTGGACACCGTCGTTCGCTATGCATTAACTAAAGGCTATCAGGACGTGTACTTGATGGGTTTTAGCCTGGGAGGCAACCTAACGCTTAAATATTTGGGCGAATTGGGACAAAATGCGTACCCCGAACTCCGCAAAGCACTAGTCTTCTCCGTACCTTTGCATTTGTCGAGCGGAAGTGCGTACCTCGAACGCTGGCAGGCCTGGGTATATACCGACCGTTTCAATCGGTCACTGAAGGATAAAATCCGGCAGAAAGCCGCCCTGCTTCCCGAGCTGGTTGATGCCAGTCACGTGGATAAAGTGCGTACCATTCGCGATTTCGATAATTTTTACACTTCACAACTACACGGGTACAAAGACGCAGAAGAGTACTACGAAGCCAATTCTTCGTTATACTTCCTGGATCAAATCCGGCTGCCTACCCGGATCGTTAACGCCCAGAACGATCCCTTTCTCTCCAGAGATTGCTACCCGTATGCACGCATAAAAACGTTAAAACAGGTCTGGTTTCAGGCTCCGCCGCAGGGGGGGCATTGTGGATTTTATCAGGCCGGCTATCAAGGTATTCTGTGGTCGGAGGACTTGGCCTTAAGGTATTTGTTAAAAGCGTACTAAATCTAATACAGAGTTATTGCAGGATGCAACACCCTTAGGTAGGGACTGCAAAATTGATTAATCATCCGTGTAAGCAGCGGTCCATTTGATTATGTTGACAAAAACCCTGGAACAAACCTACTTCGTGATTGATTTCGATTCAACGTTCACGAAAGTTGAAGGACTCGATGAGCTGGCGGCCATTAGCCTGGCTGGTCAGAAGAACCGCGACGAGGTCGTGGGAAAAATTAAAGAACTTACCGATCGGGGTATGGCGGGCGAGCTTTCGTTCGAACAGGCTCTGCAGATGCGGATCGAACTGCTGAGTGCCAACCGCGAACACGTCGAACTACTCGTGGATTTTCTGCGGGGGAAAGTCTCGGATTCGTTTACCCGGAATAAGGAATTCATCAGCGAATACCGCGACCAGATCTACATCGTATCGAGTGGTTTCCGGGAATTTATCGAACCCATCGTTACGGAAATGGGCGTTCGCGAAGATCACGTCTTTGCCAATACCTTCCGCTTTGACGAGGCTGGTACCATCATCGGTTATGACGATACCAACGTTCTTTCCAAAAACGGAGGTAAAGTACGGCTGTTGCAACAACTGAGTCTGCCCGGCGACGTGTACGTCATCGGCGATGGCTATACTGATTACGAATTACGCGAATCGGGACTGGCGAATAAATTCTTTGCCTTTACCGAAAACATCGAACGCCAGAAGGTCATTGAAAAGGCCGATCACATCGTGACGTCCCTCGATGAATTTCTGTATCTCAATAACTTAAGCCGCAGTCAGTCGTACCCCAAAAGCAAGCTGAAAGTATTGCTGCTTGAAAACGTACACGCCCGGGCGGTGGAGATGTTCAGTCGCGAAGGATTCCAGGTAGAACTCCTGAAAGGGGCACTGGATGAAGACGAACTGATCGAAAAAATCAAGGACGTTAGTATCCTCGGGATTCGTTCCAAAACCATGGTCACGAAACGCGTACTGGAAAATGCTCCGCGTTTGATGGTCATTGGGGCATTTTGCATCGGTACCAACCAGATTGATCTAGCAACGGCGGAAGAACGCGGCGTGGCCGTATTCAACGCTCCGTATTCCAATACGCGGTCAGTAGTAGAAATGGCAGTCGGCGAAATGATCCTGCTGATGCGGGGCATTTACGAGAAATCCGTCAAACTGCACAACGGCGTCTGGGACAAGTCGGCCAACAATTCCAACGAAGTTCGCGGCAAGAAAATCGGTATGATTGGCTACGGAAACATCGGTATTCAGCTGTCTGTGGTAGCCGAGGCTTTGGGTATGGAAGTACTGTTCTACGATCTCGTGGAAAAACTTCCGCTTTCCAACGCCCGTCAATGCCATACACTGGAAGAACTGCTGAGCCAGTCGGACGTCGTAACCCTGCACGTGGATGGTCGCAAGAGCAACGCCATGCTCATCGGTGAGAAGGAATTCAGTCAGATGAAAGACGGCGTCGTATTCCTAAACCTTTCCCGCGGGCACGTCGTGGACGTGAAAGCACTGGCTAACGCCATCAAGTCAGGCAAGATTCGCGGAGCGGCCGTGGACGTATTCCCGCAGGAGCCCAAAACCAACGACGAAGTGTTCGAAAGCGAATTACGCGGCCTGCCCAACGTCATCCTGACGCCGCACATTGGCGGTAGTACGGAAGAAGCTCAAGCCAGCATCGGCGAGTTCGTCCCCAACAAACTGCTCAGCTACGTCAACACCGGTAGTACCTACGGGGTGGTGAACTTCCCCGAAGTAACCCTGCCGCCGCTGCACGATGCTCACCGACTCCTGCACATTCACCAAAACGTACCCGGCGTACTGTCGAAAGTGAACGGCATCTTTGCCAAGTACGGCGTCAACATTGTAGGTCAGTACCTGAAAACGTCCGAGAAAATTGGTTACGTGATTACCGACGTAGCGAAAAATTACTCGAAGGAAATCGTACAGGAATTGAAAGAAATCGAAGAGACGATCAAGTTTCGGATGTTATACTAAAACGTACCAGTGTTGAGTACGGGTCAACGTTCGCTTTTCCGAGGTGAGAAGCGAACGTTGGTCTTTCATTAGTACAGTCCTTATTTCCATTATTCATGGCTCAAGTCTATTTTACCCCCGGTCCGGCGGAATTGTATCCGACCGTCAGTCAGCACATCAAAACGGCTCTGGACGAACACATTGGGTCTATTTCCCACCGTTCAGCCGCTTTCCGGAAAATCTACCAGCATACCGACGAGCAACTCCGGACCTTACTGAATATTCCCGCGACGCACGCCATCCTGTTTACGGGCTCGGCTACAGAGATCTGGGAACGAATGATCCAGAACTGCGTGGAGTTTGAAAGCTTTCACTGCATCAACGGCTCTTTTTCGCAGAAATTTTACGATACGGCCAATGATCTGAAAAAGTTTACGCACCGTTTCGAAAAGCCGCTGGGGCAGGGATTCGACTACGAAGATTTCGTGAAAGTCACCGACGGCACCGCGGCGAAAGGCGAGGACAATAACGGAAAAGTAAAAATTCCGGATTACGTGGAACTGGTATGTCTGACGGCCAACGAAACCTCGACGGGCGTACAGATGCGTGGTGTAGACATTAACAAACTCAAGCGTAGTTACCGCTCGAAGCTTTTCTGCGTGGACATGGTTTCCTCGGCTCCGTATCACTCTTTGGACTTTGAAGAAGTGGATTCGGCCTTTTTCTCCGTTCAGAAATCCTTTGGTCTGCCAGCCGGACTGGGCGTCTGGATCGCCAGTGAAAAATGCCTTGCTAAAGCCGAGCAGTTACGCGAGAAAGACCTCAGTATCGGCTCGTACCATAGCCTGCCCAGTCTCTGGAAAAATTACAAAAACTTCGAAACGCCTGAGACGCCCAACGTCTGGAATATTTATTTGTTGGGTAAAGTCGCCGAAGACATGAACCGCATCGGCGTAGAAGCGATTCGGAAGGAGACGGATGCCAAAGCGAAGAAGATTTACGATTTCCTGGAAAAAACGGAAGGATACGAACCTTACGTGAAAAATCCGGAACACCGCAGTCCTACGGTTGCCGTTGCCAATACCACCGAACCTTCGAAACAACTCATCGAACGACTGAAAACGCAGGGCATGATCCTGGGCAGCGGCTACGGTAAAGCGAAGGAAACGCAGGTGCGGATCGCCAACTTCCCTGCGGTATCAATGGAACAAGTAGAAACGCTTTTACAGGCGATGAAGCCGGTTTAGCACTCGAAGGTTTGATTGCGTTTGAGAATGTTTGAACGATTTCGAAGTACCTGACCAAACCAGCAACAAACAACCAGTAACTATCAACAAACACTATGAATTGGGGAATACTTGCACCGGGGCACATTGCCCGCAAATTTGCGGAAGATTTACAGTACGTTCCGGGGGCTAGAATCGCGGCGGTTGGTTCCCGTAGCCTGGATCGGGCCCTGGCTTTCGCGGAAGAATTTGGCGTGGAAAAAGCATACGGATCCTATGAGGAATTGGTGGCTGATCCGAAAGTAGACGTGATTTACGTCGCTTCGCCGCACTCCGAACATTACGAGCATACGCTGTTGTGTCTGAATGCGGGTAAGCCCCTACTGTGCGAAAAAGCTTTTGCTCTCCAGACGCAACAGGTACGCGAAATGACGACTCTGGCAAAAGAAAAGGGGTTGTTCCTGATGGAGGCCATCTGGTCACGTTTTCATCCGGCCATCCTACAAACGCTAGAAATCGTTCAGTCGGGTCAAATTGGAGAGGTTGTCCACGTACAGGCTGATTTTGGCTTTAAAGCCGAATACGACGTTACCAAACGATTGTTTAATCGGGATCTGGCGGGTGGTTCCTTGTACGACATCGGACTCTACCCACTCTTCATCAGTAAGCTCCTGCTGGGTATTCCTGACGAAATTAAAGCCGTCGGTACGCTGACGGAAACGGGGGTGGATATGAATTGTTCCATGGCCCTGCGGTATGCCAGTGGAGCAACGGCGAGTCTGTTTTCTACCTTTGCGGCGAAAACCGATACGACCTGCACGATTTACGGTAGCAAGGGGCAATTGTTTATTCAAAGCCGTTTTCACGAAACTACGGGCCTGACGTTTTATCCGGAAGAGGCGATGCCGCAGAGCATTTCTACGGAGCGAAAAGGCTGGGGCTATGCCTACGAAGCCGAACACGTACAGGATTGCATCCGGCAGGGATTGACCGAAAGTCCACTACTGCCGCACGCCTTCAGTATCGAATTAATGGAGAGCCTGGTAGAAATTCGCCGTCAGATCGGAGTGGTTTATCCGGGTGACGAAAAATAGTTAAAAAATTTTTCGTCGGTAAATGGTTGGTAATCAATCTGGCCGAAAGAAAATAAGTTCAAAAATGAATTTTCTTTGCTCTGGGACTTGCCAAACGCCTTTTTTGGCCCTTATATTTGCAACCCAGTTCGACGGATAAGTCGTCAGAACAAAGAGAATGGTCCGGTAGTTCAGTTGGTTAGAATACCTGCCTGTCACGCAGGGGGTCGCGGGTTCGAGCCCCGTCCGGACCGCAACAGTGACGCATTAACGAGTAAAGTACGAGTACCCAAAAGGTCCGGTAGTTCAGTTGGTTAGAATACCTGCCTGTCACGCAGGGGGTCGCGGGTTCGAGCCCCGTCCGGACCGCAAAAGCCTGAGAATGTATATTCTCAGGCTTTTTGCTTGTTAGGCCTTTTGGTCGCCCGGCTCAAGGTTATTGATGGTAAAGCTTTCTTATAGCCATTCCTCCATTTCCGAAGAAATAATCTTTAGTTACTGCTTATACTTGCCTTTCAATATACCCTTTGCATTCCTAACCTATACTGTCCCCTTCTTAATCCATGTTACGCAAAAACCTTTTCCTGGTTTTGGCCATTCTTTGGGCCGTTTGTCATGCTCAAGCCCAGCAACTCATCACTTTACCGGAAGAACCTCTGCCCGTCCGCCAGGACAGTTTTAAAATTGAAACGGTGATTGATCTCCGGCATTTTAGGGATCATATCGGAGTAATTCAGAAAGGTCTGGGGAACAAAAAAGTAGAAATCAACTTTCCGGATGGACTTGCGTCCTATGTTGATCAATATCTGGAAAGAAACTATTCGTCCACGGGTGAACCGTTGATCCTGATCATCTCCGATTTCTGGGTTGGTGAAGAAACAAAAGCCCTCTCTGAAAAGGGTTTTGTAGAAGCAACCATGACTTTATGCCGACGCGATACGACGGGTCAGCTACGAGCACTCTATACCCTGTCTGATCGGGTGCAGTCTGGAGGAATGGACGTAACCGCAGCACATGCCAACCGTATCAGGCAATGGCTAACGCTCTTTCTGGGAAATGTTACGACTTCGGACTGGAAGAAAAATCCCGGAGAATTATATGAGATCGGTGTTGAATTGAACGCGGAGGTAGCATCCCTGCACGAAATGCAAACCTTTCCGGCTGGACTTTATCAGAATGTAGGCGAACTATTGAAGGCTAAACCCGGTATTGCGGCTGAACGATTGAAAATAAGTGATTTTCAGGATCACAAGATCAAGATCAAAAATCTGGTAGATGTGGTTGGAAAAAAGCGAGTGTTTGCCTATTCCGATGGGCAGCAATTGTACATGTCCTCCGCTCAGTATCAATCCCGACAGATGGTTCATTACTTTGCTCCCGTACGTGAAACGGGCCGTTTTTTCCTGATTGAAGATTATCTGGGAACGCAAAATCCAGCTTCGAATGGGATGATGGTTGTTGGAATAGGCGGGGGCTTAATTGGCGGAGCTATCGCAGGTTTGGCTGCTTCACAAATGAATGCCAACGCAGGGGAGGGCTTTATTATTGACTTTAAAACGGGAAAAACCTACGTCTGCAACGATAAGGGAATTTTGGAAATTCTCGAAGAGTTTACCGAGGCTAAAGAACGATATTTAGGTAAAAAAAAGCGAAGAAGCATAGCCGTCTGGCGTTCCTGTATAGTTTACCTGAATCGTTTGTCGTACCAGAAGTCGGCGAATGAATTTCATTGAACATAAAAATAGCCGGGTCAATTGCCCGGCTATTTTTGTGACTAAGTATGAAAAAATTACCGACCGAACCGTGCCAGATACCCCAGCGAAAGCCCTACGTTCAGACGACGGTTTTCGCTACCTTCCAGCCATCCATCCCGGAAACTACCCATGGGATAGTAGCCGCGGGCCTCGATGAAAAACTGTCCCCCGTAACTATTGAGGGCAATACCCATGCCTCCGGCAGCTCCGTATGTCGTGCGTTGATCGAAATCCTGACCTTCGTAATCAGTGGTTTGTTCCATTCCTCCGGCATAACGTTCTTTCGTCTCCAGAGCGTAACGGGCTGCTCCACCGGCATTAATGAAGAATTGCGTTTTGTTACCGAACGAAAAACGAAACAATACCGGCACATCAATACTGGAAGTAGTCGTTTTCAAATCGCCACCCCGGCTATAGGTAACCAGTGAGTTTCGACTGTATAGAATCTCCGGCTGTAAGGAGAGTACGTTACCCAGCGAGAAATTAAAGACCAGCCCGCCATCGTACTCGGGAGCCAGCCCCAATTCCACCGGAAGCGTTTTATTGATCAGTAGGGAGTGATTACCGCTAGCCTTTACGCCTAAATAACTGCGACCCCGATAATCTTCTTTTTTGTACCGGGAACGGGAGTATGAATAGCGATCATACCGGGGACGACGGTCATAGGAAGAATAACGACGGTCGTCTGAGGAGTACCGACGATTATAAGACGAATACCGACGGTCATCTGAAGAGTACCGACGATCGGAAGACCGGCGGTCGTAGGAGGAATAATCTCGATCATACGGAGAATACCGTCGATACGATTGAGCTTCCGCGAAAGAAACTATCGTGAACAAAAGAAGGGCTATAAGAGAGAAACGTTTCATAAGCGAGTTGGATTAATGAGGAAAAACACTTAAAAAACGATTCCAAACCGAAACCCTTGCTGAAACAGAATGGATGGAATAGAAAGATTGTAAACGATAATAGGTTGTAAATCAGGAAGTCACTGCTTTGATTTATTACTAAACGGTTTAAAATAAAAAAATCCGGACGAATGCTTCGCCCGGATTTAAATCAATGAACTGGTACCTTATTTACCCATTGACGAGTGTTCGGTCCGTTTTTTCTGAAACTCAATGGTGTCCAGAGCAAACAAGTCCTGATCGTCTTTGGCATCGGGATTGAGGAATACAAAGTAGACGTCCGTCAACCCAGTAGTGGGCACGCCCGTGAGCGGAGCCTGAATCTGGCCCGTCTCCCGAATACTGGTTTGACCAATCAGCTTTCCGGTGGGGGAGCCCAGGCGAATTTCGACCTGACCGCCGCTGGCTTTGCCGGGTGTGGTATACGCGTTAAAGACGACAGACGTAATCTCCGACAGATCGATCTTCTTGAATCCCAGATAGCTACCACTCGTTGTCGCTACGGCCAGATCTTTCTTCAGTTCTTTGGACTTCGACGTTTGAATGTACTTGGATACATCATTGCTTAGGGCGGGTACTTTCGCACTCCGTAGCGTTACGGCCTGTTGGGCGGTTTGCGGAGCAATGCTGCCGTTGCCCTTATCCGTATAGCTAGCCGCAAAAATGTACGTACCATTCTTACCATTGTCTTCCGGAGTGTAGTTACCCTTCAGTGGCTGACTCTTCTTTTTGTCGTCCGTTAAACTGAGAATATACTTCACCATTTCACTAACGTCGGCTTTTGAAAGCTGAGGGTGAGCACTCATGGGTTGTTCGCCCCATACGCCCGCACCACCGTTAATGACCTTCGCTACCAGTTTCGCTTCGGCATTCTTGCCTTTGTACTTTTTCGCTACGTCGCGGTACGCGGGGCCAATGGATTTCTTGTCAATGGCGTGGCAGGCTTTGCAGTCCGAAAGCTCCATGAGGCGTTTACCCGTCGAGAAGCTCGTATTCATCTGATGACCCTGGGCAATGACGGTTTTGTCGTACCCTTCCAGGAAATTGATATCTACGTTTACGTCTTCTGCCGCGATTTTTTTGTTGGCCAGCGAGCCATCTTCCTTATCGGATACTTTCACTTCGTAAGCTACGGGCTGCTGGTCGAAGTAGAACGTCTGGTTGCCTTTCACGGCTACTTCTACTTTCGGCAATTCATTACCAACCTGAATTTCCAGCGTTTTCTGGCTGACCTTTCCGGCCGCGTCCGTTACTTTCAAGACGGGCTTGTAGATGCCCGGCTTCGCAAATGTATATGAGGCGGTTGGCGTAGTGAATTTTTTACCGTTTATGGTCCACTCGTACCGCAAGGCATCGCCGTCGTAGTCCATCGAACCTTTGCTGGAGAGGGTTACCTGTAGCGGAGCGGCTCCGGCCGTTTTGCTGGCACTGGCCACAGCTACGGGTGGACGATTACCCGCATTATACGTAATTCGCGTTAGGCGGGCGTCATCGTTCTGGGCAAACCAGTTAGGGCCGTATTCCAGCATGTACAGGGAACCATCCCGGTCGAATTGCATGTCAATCGGGTGGGAGAATTTCCAGTCGGGCAGGAAACGTTCCATGCTCTGGAGGTCACCGTTGGGCTTCAGGGTTACGACGTTGATGTAATCCCGAACCCAGTCGTAGGCAAAGAATTTTCCCTGATAAAAGTCCGGGAATCGTACTTTAGAATTCGCGTCGTAATCTTCCGCGTAGAAGACTGGTCCGGCCATCGCGTTACGACCGCCTTTACCTACGATTTCCCCAAACTCCGGTGAATCGGCGTACGGATAATAGATAATGGGTTTCTGAGCGGGCGGTAATTCCTTCAGGCCCGTGTTGTGCGGCGAATCGTTAATCGGCTTGGCCGGATCGTATTTTTCTCCGGATTGCTTCTTTTCGAAATTATAGCGGTTGTACGCCCGGTTGTCCGCCACAAACAGCGGCCAGCCAAAGTATCCGGCCTGGCGAGCCTGGTTTACCTCGTCGTGCCCCCGTGGCCCACGACCTTCAATATTGTTCGCCGCATCGGGACCTACTTCACCCCAGTACAGATAACCCGTGTGTTTGTCTACTGAAATCCGGTACGGGTTCCGGTTACCCATGACGTAAATTTCGGGTAAGGCTTTGTCGGTGCCGGGCTTGAACAAGTTACCGGCGGGAATGCTGTACCCTGCGGTACCATCATCGTTCGGCTTAATACGCAGAATTTTTCCGCGGTAGTCATTCGTATTGGAAGAGGTTGCCCGGGCATCCCAGCCCCGGCGGTCGGGGCGTTCGTCACTGGGACTAAATCCATCGGAATCGAAAGGGTTGGTATCATCACCCGTTGAAAGATAGAGGTTACCGACTTTATCGAATTCAATCGAACCACCCGTGTGGCAGCAGCCCGAACGTTTCACGGGCACGCGAAGCAGCACCTGTTCAGTTTTCCAGTCAATCGTTTCCTGCGTGGGGTTGAATTTCACCCGTACCAGGCGGTTCGCCGTATCGGCTCCGTAATGGCTGGCCGAGGGCGAATAGTATAGATACATCCAGTGATTTTCTTCGAACTTCGGATCCAGATTCAGGCCCATCAAACCGTATTCAAAAGTCGAGAAAACGCTGACCGTATCGAGCGTTTTTACTTTGGGTGAATTCTTGGGATTGTAATAACGAATCTCGCCCCGACGGTGCGTGAAGAATACTTTGCCGTCGCGTACCGCCAGCTCGGTGGGTTCGTACAGCTTTTCATCGAGTACCTCGCGGGAGAAGCGGTTTTCTTCGGGAGCTCGCTGCGTTTTCGCTTTTTTGTAATCGACAGGCATGCCGGCTCCGGCCCAGCGTAAGCCGCCCCAGAGGTGTTGCAGGAACAGCGGCTCCATGAACGTTTCATCCGTGTGACCGTAAGCCGTATAGAAAATCCGGCCTCCGTCGTATTCGTGGTACCAGGCCATCGGATGATTCTCCCCGGCATTCATCTTCGCATCTCCATACGATTTTTCGTCTACCGTAATCAGCACCTTGATGTCGGGATTCACGTTTTTGTAATCGTAGAATTCATCCGTCCGTTTAAACGTCGTGGGTAATTCCGCCGTGGCCGGATGGTTTTTGTCGCGTACGGTCATGTCGCCCGTCCGCACGTTCGGATTGCCGGGGTGGGAGAGAAACCAGCCACCGACCATTTTCCCGTACCAGGGCCAGTCGTATTCCGTATCGGCCGCCGCGTGGATACCCACGTAGCCACCACCCGCTTGAATGTACCGCTCGAAAGCAGCCTGCTGGCTGTCGTTGAGCACATCGCCCGTCGTACTCAGAAAGACGACGACTTTATATTTTTTCAGATTGTCTTCGGTGAAAGCGGTGGAGTTTTCGGTAGCATCCACCGTGAAGCCGTGCTTACGGCCCAAAGCCTCTACGCAACGAATGCCTTGAGGAATGGAGCTATGCCGAAACTTCACCGTTTTAGAGAAAACCAGTACCCGCTGACCCTTCAGCGGATTGTCGAGATTCTGAGCCCAAACTAGGGTAGGCAACCACAACAACCCCAGCACTAGCAGGCGTCGCCAAGTAGATACGCTCATGGAATAAAATAGATTTGAAAGATGGAGAAATCGAATAAGCGTGCAAATTCGGGAAGATGGTGTTGATTTCAAGCTTTTAAGGTGAGGAATGTTAAACTTTTAATCTAAATAATACTATCACAACGAAAACGTGAAAATAAGGATTGGAGTTTTAGCAGAAGTATATCTGTGGACGACTTCCCCTATCTTGCCGCCTATTTACGAATCAATCGCGACATGATACAATCTCAATTGGGAGCTTCGCTGCTGTCCTGGGTACATCCCGTCTGGACGGCTGAATCCGGAAAATACGCCATTACCCAAACGGCCAATGCGGGTTTTGATCTGCTGGAAATTCTCTTGCCGACTAGTATGGAGTTTGATGCCCCAACAGTGAAGGTCCAGCTTCGTCAGGCGGGGATTGGGGTCGTATGCGGCCTGAATTTGTCGAAGCCGTACCACATTCCCTTTCACCCCAAAGAAGCGACACAACTAATCAAAACGGCTCTTGAGAAAACAGCCGGGGTAGGAGCCACCCAACTGGTGGGCGTTTTACACGCGGCCATCGGCGTATTCACCGGACAGCCTCGTACCGAAGCCGAAGAACAAACCGTATGCGAGGTGTGGGCTGACGTTGCCGATTATGCTGCTCAATTAGGGATAACCGTAGCCATTGAACCCATTAATCGGTACGAAAGCTACGTTTGCACGTCTGCCGAGGAAGTGTTAACAATGCTTGCGAAAGTAAACCATCCCAATCTGGCCCTGCACCTGGACACCTTTCACATGAATATTGAAGAGCGTAATTTCTACGAGCCTGTACTTCAGGCGGGTAGCCAGTTGCGACACGTACACATGACGGAAAGTGACCGGGGCATGCTAGGGGAAGGTAATGTACACTGGGATGATCTGTTCCGAGCTCTATCGGAAATCAACTACAGCGGCCCATTGGTGCTGGAAAACTTTTCCTCCCAGGTAGAGGGCATGGCTTCGGCTACATCGCTTTGGCGACCGTCGCGGTACGGAGCGGCAGAACTGGCCAAGGGCAGTCTGGAATTTATGCGGAAGATGGTGGAGAAGTATAACGGATAGCAGAGGACTTTTTCCTGAATGCTACTTAAAAATAGCTTGGTTGAGGGTTTGCGGGAATGTCTCGTTCCCGCAAACCCTTCTTCGTTCGTAATTAGCCATTTATCGGATTGGGGCAGGATACACCTGGAAGCTTTGATCTAATGCAAATCAGAAGGAAGCTTTTGCTAACTTTTAAAAGATACCTTTCACTTGAGCCTCGCAAGACCATGCACGTGGACCATACGCAAATCAGCGTCGCCGACCTGTACGTAATTTCACGGATTAGGATATACGCTAAAAGACAGTCCTGCGATTTGGTCGTGTTACAGACCTCCAATGGCGGGTGTAGCAATTGTCATCAATAAGAATGAATGGCACTGGTCGCGGTTGGTAATAGCTGAGTTTTAAGGGCGTGCGTCCTTACGATGCAAGAATAACTCAGCAAAAAGAACGCTAGGAAGAAGTCAGTAATGCTGGATGGTGAATATCAGCTGTAATAACTTTCGTTTGTAGAAACAAACGAAAGTTAAAGAACTTGAACATACCAAGTTAGCAGACGATTTATGAAAAGATTTTTTAGTAGATATGGATGGTTTGATCTTGCGATTTTAACGTATAGCAATTCGAGTAGAAGACGTGCGATAAAGCGTCGCAGAAAAGAGCTTTTGTATCGCTAATCAAAGAAGCAAGCGTACAGCTTCCCGTAAAATTACCTACATTCGGACATTCAAAAGCCAGTGATCTGGTGAAAATACAGCTTCTAAATCTTAAGTGTAAAACGAATATGCCGCAGGTCTACTGGATGCTTTTGCTATGCTTTCTGACGGGCCATCTAACCGATGGGTACAGTCAGGGTAGTACGCCTCCAGCTTCGGCCTATGCCCAACACCTTTACCAAAAAGCTACCAGTACTTCGGCTAGTTATTACAATGGTAAAGAATATACTATCCAGGAGTTTCGCCCCCAAGGTCATCAGTTTTTTGAGTCAATGGATTGGTTATCAGCGTCTCTGTCGTACGATGGGATTCGTTATGATAATCTGCCGCTGCTGTATGATATTAACCGGGATTTATTTATTCTGCGAAATCATGACGGCTTACACCGCGTTATTCCCGACCAAAGCTTACTCGAAAATGTAACCATTGGAACACATACCTTTGTACGCATTCGGCAGGGATTAAAACCCGGCTTTTATGAACGGCTGTACGACGGAAAAACGAAAATTTTTTGTAAACGAACCAAAGATCGAACGGAAGATTTGTCGCAGCAACGCGTTCTGATTATTTACACTCCTCACGATTATTATTACCTTCTAAAAGACGGTCAATACATTCCGGTAAATAGCAAAAAATCAATTTTAACGGCCTTGAGTGATCGTAAAAAAGAGCTTCGAAAATACGCCCGTGCCCTGAATTTTAGAGAGGACCGGGAAAACGCTATCCGCAACGTAGTCGCTTATTACGATCAGATCAAATGAGAGCACTTTTATTCTGCATCTTTCTTTTACTGGTGTTTCAATCGCGTTCATTCGGACAATTAACGTTTGATGGACGGGTGGTAAACGGCAGTTGTACCGATCTGAAATTCGACGAACTGGTACGCACGCTGGAAGCTTCTTCAGACTATTATTTTTACTATACGAAAGCCGATACGGATAGCGTGCGAATTACGGCTCAGGTACGGAACCAGCCCTTGACGAACTTTCTAACGGAAGTACTACGGGAAACCGACCTGAAATTTGCCATCGACACCCGGCATCACGTTTTCATCACCAAAGAGCGACCCATCATCACCTCCCTGCCCATCGGTGTATTTGAGGTAGATCAGGACGTGGACACCAGCATCTCGTACAGCTTTCACGACCGCGAAATCACCGCTCGCCTGCTCTCAACGGCCGAAAATAAAGTCTACGATATTGGCGTGAAAACCTACCGCATTCGGGAAGGTGTCGCGACCGTGAGCGGTTACGTTCGAAACATCGTGACGGGAGAACCCGTGGTCGGAGCGGCCGTATTCATCGAAAAACCGTCCATTGGCGTCGCAACGGATGCGTTGGGTTACTATACACTCACCTTGCCCCGGGGGCGGCATACCCTGAAAGTTCGAAGTGTAGGCATGCGGGAAGGGCATCGGCAGATTGTGCTGTATTCAAACGGAAAGCTAAATATCGAGCTCATTGAGAACATTGTGGCTTTGAAGGAAATTCAGGTGAAGTCTGATCTGGATGCCACCGTGGCCAGTAACCAAATGGGCGTATCCAAGCTGACCATTACCACCATGAAGCAGGTACCGACGGCTTTTGGCGAAACCGATGCCTTGCGGGTGGTACTGACGCTGCCGGGGGTAAAATCGGTGGGGGAAAGCAGTACGGGTCTGAACGTACGCGGCGGATCCACGGACCAGAACCTGATTCTGTTCAATGATGCTACGGTGTACAATCCTTCGCACTTATTCGGCTTTTTCTCGGCCTTCAACCCCGATATTCTTAAGGAAATCGAACTGTACAAGAGCGATATGCCCGCCCGCCTGGGAGGTCGTCTGTCGTCGGTACTGGATATTAGTACCCGGGAGGGCAACAAGAAGAAATTCGCCGGTTCCGGAGGCATTGGGTTGCTAACGGGTCGCTTGACGCTCGAAGGGCCTCTAATTAAGGAACGAACTTCGCTTATGGTGAGCGGTCGCTCATCATATTCCAACTGGTTGCTCAAGCAGGTCTCTGACGTGCGGTACAATCAGAGTCGGGCCTCCTTTTACGACGTTAACGTACAGGTCAATCATGAAATTAATCAACGTAATAGTCTGACCCTAACGGGCTATCTCAGCAACGATCAGTTCAAGTTCAACAGTGATACCGTCTATCGCTACCAGAGTCAGTTGGCAGCTCTGAAGTGGAAACGGATTTTCCACCCCAAGCTGTTCGGAACGTTCACGGCTTCGTACAGTCGCTACCGCTACGATATTCAGGGAGACCAATTTCCCGAAAATGCTTACCAGCTGAAATTCGGTATCCGTCAGTACAACGTCAAGGCGGATATGAGTTACATTCCCAATACCCGTCATACGATGGATATGGGGATCAGCAGTATTTTATACAAAGTCTATCCGGGATCGTTTTTCCCGAAAGGAGAAGCTTCGCTAGTGATGCCCGAGGAGGTTCAGCCCGAACAGGGACTGGAAACGGCTCTGTATTTCTCCGAGCGGTACGACATTACTCCGAAGCTAGCCATTACGGGAGGCCTGCGCGTATCCATGTTTCAGTACCTTGGTCCGAAACAGGTAGCCCAGTACGCCGAAAACCTGCCCTTCGACAAGCAATACATCACGGGTTTTCGGTCCTACGGCTCGGGAGCGATCATTCAGCATTACATGGGACCCGAGTACCGGTTCTCGCTGCGGTACATGCCTACGCCGACCTTGTCGGTCAAAGCGGGCTTTAATACGACCCGGCAGTACATTCAAATGCTGTCGAATACAGCGGCCATTTCGCCAACGGACGTCTGGAAGTTGAGTGATCCGTACCTCAAGCCGCAACAGGGCACGCAGTATTCGTTGGGCGTATACAAAAACCTGCGGGCAGGTGTGATTGAATTGTCGGTGGAAGGCTATTACAAAGACCTCAAAAACGTGCTGGATTACAAAAGTGGCGATTCGCTGATACTGAATAAGCAAATCGAAACGGCAGTAATTTCGACCATCGGTCAGGCGTACGGGGTCGAAGTACTGTTGAAGAAACTACGCGGGAAACTTAACGGTTGGGCGAGTTATACCTACTCGCGGACCTTGCTACGGGCCAGCGATCCTTCCTTGCCCGATGCACCGAACCGGGGCAAATTCTATCCGGCCAACTACGATAAACCGCACGACTTCAGCCTGATCAGTAATTATAAAGTCAATCGCCGCTTGAGCTTTTCCTTCAACTTTACCTACAGTACCGGGCGACCTTATACGCCGCCCGTGGGTAAGTACGTGATGGATGGCGTGGTACGGCCGTATTACGCCGACCGCAATCAGAATCGCATTCCCGATTACATCCGGGCCGATTTTGGAATCAATATTGAGGGGAATCACCGGGTACGCAAGCTGGCTCACAGCTCCTGGACCTTATCGGTGTACAACCTGCTCGGGCGTAAAAATCCGTATTCGGTCTATTTCGTTACCGAAAACGGGAAAATCAATGGGTATCAACTGTCCATCTTCGGCCAGCCCATTCCAAGTATTACGTATAATTTCAAATTCTGATGAAATACTGGGGACTTTTTTTCGGAATCCTGCTGGCGGTCAGTAGCTGTATTGATCCCTTCAAGCCCGCCGATTCTTCCCTGAGCAACCGGCATCTGGTTGTGAGCGGATTTTTGAATACCAGCGGGGATACCACGGTTATTACCCTGTCACGAACGCAACCCGTAAACGATGTTACCCCACCGATGGCCGAAAGCGGGGCCCGTGTACAAGTGGCAGGGGATCAAGGTACAACGTTGCCCTTGGTTGAAATCCAAGCGGGTACCTATATCTTGCCCCCACGAAACTACATAGGCAGCGAGAATTTCCGGATTCAGATCACTACCTACGACGGCAAAACCTACGTTTCTGATTATGTACCGGCCAAGCAGAGCCCGGCTATTGACAGTATAACCTGGCAGCCCGATCGGCCCAATAACGTCATGCGTTTTCTCGTGCATACCCACGATCCGAGCAATAATACCCGCTTTTATCGCTGGAAAGTCGAAGAGACGTATCAATACCAAAGTGCTTATTATTCGGGCCTAGAAGTCGTGAACAAAGAAATTGTTCCGCGTACGGTGGACGTATACTCCTGCTGGCGAACGGACCGCCCTACCAACATCCTGATCGGGACTTCGGCTAAACTAAGCCAGGACCGCATTCAGAGTTATCCGCTGCTTATGGTTCATAGTTCCAGCAATAAGTTACTCGTCAAATACAGTCTGTTGGTGAAACAGTATGCCTTGACGCAGGCGGCCTACGAATACTGGGACATGCTGGCCAAGACTTCCGAAACGACGGGTGGCTTGTTCGATCCGCTCCCTTCGTTAGTGACGGGAAATATCCGCTGCGAAAGTCATCCCGAAGAGCTGGCGTTCGGATTCTTTTCGGCGGGTACCGAGCAAACCTTACGCCTGACGGTAAGACCGTACGATTTTAACGGCTGGTTCCCTGGTACCTATCCTCGCTGCTTAGTCGAGCCCGACACCTTGTCGCCCCAAGAAACGATATTAACCTCCGACAATAGCAGGAAGATTATTGGCTCGCTCGATATGCCCCTGCGGTATCTGCTCGTTCCCAGTAACTGTGCCGATTGCCGTTCACTGGGAGGAAGTCTCAATAAACCTAGCTGGTTTTAAATGGTATGATTGCACGAAAGTTAATAGGGCTTTTTCTGATGTTATGGGCCGGGCAGGTATTCGCTCAGGATGCCGTTCGGCAGGCCTTTGAGCAATACAGTCAGAAAGCATTTCAGGAAAAAGTATATCTGCACAGTGACCGTTCGTTTTACATCGTTGGCGAAACGCTCTGGTTTAAACTTTACGTCGTTGATGGAACGACGCATCAACCCGCCGATCTGAGTAAGGTTGCGTACCTCGAATTGCTGGATGCGAGTCACGCTCCCGTATTGCAAAGCAAGGTTTCGCTCGAAAAAGGCAAGGGGCACGGGATGCTCATTTTACCGGCTACCCTGAATTCGGGGCGGTATCATCTGCGGGCGTATACCAACTGGATGAAAAACTTCGGGGCGGATTTGTACTTTGAAAAACCACTAACCATCGTTAACAGCTTTACGAAAGTACCGACGCAGGAGAAAGAGCCTCAACTGGATCTACAGTTTTTCCCGGAAGGCGGCCACCTGGTCGAATCCTTACCCAGCCGGGTTGCTTTTCGCGGTATCAATGAAAATGGATTAGGCAGTACGTTCAGCGGGACGATTCTCAATGCCGCTGGCGAAACGGTTGCGACCTTCCGTCCCGAACATTTGGGCATGGGTTCCTTTGTACTGACGCCTAAGGCTGGCGAAACGTACCGGGCGGTGGTGAAAGATGCCGCCGGAACTCAGCGAATTTACACGCTGCCGGACGTACAGAAATCGGGTTACGTACTGACCGTACAGGATACGGGCAAAGATGAACTGGAAGTACTAATCGCTGGACCCGACGGTCGCGTGTCGTTACTGGTGCACACCCAGCGGTCGGTACAGCAAAGTGAAAGCAGTATCGTTCGCCAGGGGGAAACGCAGTTCTGGGTTAAAAAAAGTGACTTGCTAGAAGGGATTACGCACTTGACCTTATTCAATGCCAATCGACAACCCCTATGCGAACGGCTGTATTTTAAACGTCCGCAACGACCCGCCATGAAGCTCGGCGTCAAAAGCGACAAGGCGGCCTATGTACGGCGGGAAAAAATAGCCCTGTCTTTGCAACTGCCCGATTCGGCGGATGTTTCGGTGGCCGTATATCGACTCGATTCCCTGCAAGGTGACGCAAGCGAAGATATTTATAGTTATCTCTGGCTAAATTCTGACTTGAAAGGTACGGTTGAAGCCCCTGCTGACTACCTGACTGATCCGACGACCAACGTCGATTTAGTAATGCTGACGCATGGATGGAGCCGGTTTCGCTGGAACGAAGTGATGCGTCCCGTTCCCTTTCGGTACATCCCTGAATACGAAACGCACTTGCTGTACGGAAAAGTCACCGTCAATCAACAACCCGTGGCGAAGGTACCAGTGTATCTGGCGGCTCCAGGCAAGGACGTCTGGTTGTACCCGGCGTTAAGCGATTCAGCCGGACGGATCTTTTTTCAGATGAAGCACTTTGAGGGAATGAATGAAGTCGTGGTACAAACGGCGGATACCTTGCAGCGGGTGGAGCTGGAGAGTTCGTTTTCGAACCAGTTTTCTTCGCGGCCATTACCCGCTTTTTCGTTTGACCAAACGCTGAAAAATGCCCTGCTGGATCGCAGTATCCAGATGCAGGTACGCAATGCCTACCAGCCCCTGTACCAAGCCGTACCCGTAACCGATACGGTGGCTTTTTACGGAATTGCCGAAAAGACGTATAAGCTGGATGACTACACGCGTTTTCCGGTACTGGAAGAAGTGATGCGGGAGTACGTGCCCGAAGTAGACGTGCGGCGGCATCAGTCCCAATTTTCCTTTCTGATGCTGGGTCGGGCGGAGTACAGCTTTACGCAACCCCCGCTGGTGCTGATGGATGGCGTACCCGTATTTGACGTGAATAAAGTACTAGCCCTTGATCCGCTGAGAATCAGACGACTTGATGTCGTGAATCGGCGGTATTTTCTGGGACCCTTACTGTTTGAAGGAATTGTCAGTTTTCGGAGTTATAAAGGTGACCTGGCCGGATTGCAACCCGAGGGACTAGTGACTTCCTACGAGGGCGTACAGGCTCAACGGGAGTTTTATTCACCCCGTTACGACACGCCTCAGCAACGCCAAAGCCGCACCGCCGATTTTCGAACGCTTTTGTACTGGGCTCCGCAGATAAAAGCAACTCAAGCCCTCGATTTTTACACGTCCGATCTGTCCGGTACCTATCAGGTAGTCATTCAAGGGCTCTCCGCCCAAGGAGACGCCGGAAGTCAGCGGATGACGTTTGAGGTGCAGAAGTAGGTTTCGGTTGAGGCTGGAGGATTCCGATGAGATACGATTAAGACAATTAGGGTAGGGAGAACCTGAACCGGCACATAGAATTTCATTCCAACTAGGTACGATTAAAACCTGTACACCGCCAGCGATTGTTTTCCGTGTCGTAGAAATTTCATTCCAACTAGGTACGATTAACCCCCCCCCGACTACTGAGCCCCTCGACCCCCCTCAGGGCGTTTAAAAATGGATATTTCTTCGTCAGAAAACAAGACCTTACTGCGTCGATCAACAATGATACGATTTTACTGGGAGATCGACGACTCGCTTTAGGACCCTAGAAGGCCGTTTTGCCGGAAAAAGGGGAGGGTGGGCCGCCGGAAATCGTCAGCCTGTAACGAGATCGACGACTAGCTGGATTACTGAATCACCTTCTTCAATTGCAGTAAACTACTGATTTCGTAGGTAGGATGGAGCGATCGGCAAGCTTCGGGATCACCAAATCCGTACGTGGCCCAGCAGGAGTCAATGGCACAGTTGTTGGCGTATTGCAGATCCATGCTGGTATCGCCAATCATCAGGGTACTGCTGCCCGAATGGAGATCGAAATGCGGCAGAATGACTTTGGTATAACTCTCCGGGCTGGGCTTCTTAGGCATCCCCCGCAGTAAAGGACTACCATCGCCCAGAATCAGTGAAACGTAAGGCGTCAATCCCAGATAATCTAGCGAAGTTTCGATGGAACGAATGCCCTTATTACTAATCACAACCACGTGTTTTCCCTGTTCAACTAAGTGCTCCATCAGGTCTTTGGCTCCTGGATAACACTCCACCAATCGGTACGCATCCTGATCGTAAATGGCCCGGTAGGTAGTTACCCATTCGTTGACTTCATCGATCGACAATGCCGGATTCAGAACCTGAAACGCCTCACCCATCACCAGGCCTTTACTTACCACGGCCTCTAATTCGGGCAGGGGCGGGACCGGCACGCCGTAATGAGCAAACGTAGGCGGGAAGGTGGCTAGAATAGCCTGGCGGGAATCACAAAGCGTACCGTCGTAATCAAACAGAATCAGGGAATACGGTTTCATGCCAATGGGATACAGAGAATGATAGGAAAAAGCTTCCAGCCTGATTAGCAGACTGGAAGCCTGACTGATCGGGATGTTATAACGCCGATCTGTCTACCTAACTTATTTCAGCAGGGCAAGGTTATACAATTCATACCAGTCTTCGTGCGAAAGCTTGATGTCGGCCGCACTGACGGCATTACGAATGCGTTCTTCTGACAGCGAACCAATGATGGGTAAGGTTCCCAGCTGATACAGCCAGGCTACGGCAATCTGCTCGACATTGGCGTCGTATTTACGCCCCATTTCTTCGAGTTTCGAGCGGAGTACGACCGATTTTGCGTCCGAACCATTCAGAATACGTCCACCGGCCAGGGGAGCCCAGGCCAGCGGTTTGCTGAACCGTTGCTTGATAAAATCAAGGCGTCCGTCTTCAATGGCCGTGGTATTCGACAGGTTCAGCTCGATGTGGTTCGTGACGATGGGTCGCTTCAGGTTCGATTCCAGTAACTGGTGCTGGAACACTGTAAAATTACTGACTCCCAGGTGCTTGATTTTACCGGATTTGACGAGTTCCATCAACGTACGGGCCGTCTCTTCGGGTGGGCAGAGGCGGTCCAGCTGGTTGAGCAGGAAAATATCGAGGTAATCCGTTTTGAGTCTTCGCAGGGAATTGTCCACGCTCTCGGTAATGTACGCACTGGTATTGTCGTAATACGTAAAACCGTGAGCCGACTGGCGAATGCCGCACTTGCTGAAAAGAACCAGATCCTCGCGTTTGACGGACTTCTGCTGAATGATTTTACCGAAATATTCTTCGATAGTGTGGTTGCCATAATGATCAGCGTGGTCGAAGGTATTGACCCCGAGTTCTAGACATAAGTTGACCACTTTTTCCATCGACGTGAGGGTTTCGGCACCTTTGTCTTCCCAACGCCAGAATCCATAAATTGCTTCCGAAACTTTGGGTCCGGAGTCACTCAAATACACTTTTTGCATACTAAATGAGATTATAATAACCGTGGTCTAACGTGGGGTGTACGTCAAGACTTTGGACCAAAATTAGCATTAATTCCTAATGCCGAACAGGTTTTTGCGGCTGTAAACCCTATTTTACTTGGTCAGTCGCAGATTTAACAAAATATTTATACAGCCTTATTCTTTGGTAAAAAGCCATAGAATCCATAAGTTAGCAATTCGCAGAATGAATTTTACCTTGATCAAAACATTTACTTGAAAGCTTTTTCGGATCTAGTACTCGTAAATCAATTGAAAGCAGAGGACGATCGGGCTGCTTTTAATGAGCTGTATCTACGGTACTGGAAGGTGATCTACGACATTGCCGCGAAAAAATTACAAGATCCGGACCTGGCCAAGGATGTAGTGCATGATTTGTTTGTCGAACTCTGGTACAAACGCCATACGCTAGTCATTCATACAACGTTTGCGGGCTATCTCTATACGATGCTCAACCATCGGTTCATTGACCTGCAACGTAGAAAAGCCGTCCACACGCGGGCTCAGAACGAGTTGCTCAAAACGCACGAAACCGCCAGTGAAAGCGTGCACGATTCCTTCATTTACACGGAGCTGGAAACGCGACTCATGCATCGTATTGAGCACCTGCCCCCGGCCATGCGACAAATCTTTCTACTCAGTCGGCAGGAACAATTATCGCCGCAGGAAATCGCCGAACGATTATCCCTTTCCACCCAAACGGTTAAGAACCAAATTCAAAACGCCCTGCTTCGTCTCAAGGAGTTTCAGCTGGAGAAGTAAGCGGAATCTTTCTTTTGACGTATAGCTATAGCTATTTCGGTTCGGTTGGTAACTGAACTCGCTCACGCATCCAGCATACCTGGTTCTTACGTTACACGTCTTACCTCCCCATACCGACCAATACCAGTACCCGTTGCACGCTAGATTTTTAAGTAGGAAACAGGCTAGGAGAGGAGCGTATCTCACCTGTTAATCCAATCTTCTCACTCCCCAATAACGATCAACAACCAAGCAGCAATTAAAAAATAACGTACGCCTTCTGGTACGATCCGCCCCCGACTTCGTCATGGTGGTATACGAAGTGTTGAACCTTCTACCGTACATGGATAAAGACGATTTATACCGACAGTTTGGGATGGAGGAGCCTGATGAGGAACCTTCGAGTCGTGAACTGGAACAGGAAATTTTACAGCGTATTCATGGTACGCTGGGCTTTGAAGCACCCAAGGTGCGACGCTTTCGCTGGGCCTATGGACTGGCGGCCAGTATTGTGTTGCTCATCAGTAGCGTATGCGTCTACTACTGGATGGCTCGCGATACGCAGGCCATTAGTATTCAAATTCCCGCTGGCAAAGTGCGGGAGATTACGCTACCCGACGGCTCCGTAGTCTGGCTCAATGCGGCCACGGCTCTGCATTACGCTCCGGATTTTAATCAGAACCGGGAAGTCTTTCTGGAAGATGGCGAGGCCTTCTTCCGGGTCGTTCACGATGAAAAACGACCCTTTGTGGTCCACGCCGGAAACGTACAGACCCGCGTGCTGGGAACCACTTTTCGCGTAAAAGCGTACCAGGCTCTCGAAACCATGCAGGTCTCGGTAGTAACGGGTAAAGTAGCCGTGAGCGAAGGCACGAAATCGCTGGCCGTACTCGAAAAAAATCAGGAAATAACCTACCTGAAAACGGAACACAAGGCCATCGAACGAACCATCGATGCCGCCGAAACCGTGGAATGGCAAACGGGAAATGTCGTACTCAAGGCCGTAAGTTTCGCCGACATTGCCTTAGCGATTGAGAATGCCTACGGCGTTCGGGTCAGTTTCAACCGAGCCACTTTCCGCAATTGTGTCAGCAGCCTTGCCTTTCAACCCCAATCGCAAAAACTCAGTGAAGTGCTTGATTTAGTGAAAGATATCCAGGGAATTCAGTATGAAATTAAAGGAAAGGAGGTGCTGATTTCAGGAACTGAATGTCAGTAACGAAAGGAACCGTACCCGCGGAAACAGGTACGGTTCAGCCAGCGGCCCGGTGAATGAGGTAGGAGTCGGACACCGGAAAACCGCCGCTGGGTTTAATACAGGGATTAAACACACTTAAATGTATGAGAAAAAGCAAACGAATCAAACTCATGAGGGTTGGATTGATTGCGTGCGGCATTATGCTTACGGCGGCGGGGAGCCTGCTGGCCGAAAAAAGCTACAGCCAGCATCTGATCAGTAAGAAAGTAACGCTTGAACTCCGGGAAACCTCGCTGGAAAAAGCCATCGAAACCCTTCGGAAAACGAGCCACATTGATTTTACCTATAACAACAACGAACTAAGAAAAATTAAGATACCGGCGGGAACATTTACCAATGATAATGTCGGTCATGTCCTCACTGCTCTATTAGACCACACGGCGTACGCGTACCGCGAAACCGATCACAGCATTGTTATTTTTAAACGTCGGGAGGCCCTGCCCGTATCGCCAACGCCGGTTCATCAACCCCTAGTCGCGGCAACGGTGAAAGAAATGGCCGTTCGGGTCAAAGGGAAAGTAATTGATAGTAAGGGTGTTACGCTGCCCGGCGTTAGCGTCGTCATTAAGGATACACAACGGGGTACGCTCACCGATCAGAAGGGGGAGTTTACGCTTGATAACGTCAAAGAAACGGATGTACTGATTTTTACCTTCGTTGGTTTCAAAACCCAGGAAGTCGTACTGGGGAATCGCGTAGAGCTGGAAGTCGTACTCGATGAATCCATCAAAGGATTGGACGAAGTGGTCGTCGTAGGGTACGGAACCCAGAAGAAAGGAAACCTGACCGGAGCCGTATCCACGGTAGAAACCGATAAATTTCTGAAATCCCGTCCAGTTACCGACGTCGCTCGCGGCTTGCAGGGAGCGGTACCGGGGCTGACGATCTCGACGACGAGCGGTGACCTGGGGACGAATCCTCAGATCCGGTTGCGGGGACTAACGGGCTCGCTCAACGCCGGAAACGGGGCCCAACCCCTGATTCTGGTCGATAACGTCGAAATTCAGAGTCTGCAAATGGTCAATCCCGATGATATCGAATCCATTTCGGTACTGAAGGATGCGGCCTCTACGTCGATTTACGGAAGCCGGGCTGCCTGGGGTGTCGTGCTGATTACCACCAAATCCGGAAAGAAAAACACCCGGAGTCAGGTGACGTACTCGACGAACTTTTCCTACAGTACCCCCACCACGACGCCTAAAATCGCCGGTGCCGCCGAAGGACCCGAGTACGCTCTGGCTGCGGCTCGCCGCTCGAACCCCGCCGCTACGACGTTTGGTACCGTAGGGATGTATTTTACCGATGAAAGTATCCAGAAAATCCGCGACTGGGAAGCTCAGTACGGCGGACAAAACCTGGGTAACGACATGGTACTGGGTCGTGATTTTGAAATCAAGGACGGTCGTTTGTACTTCTACCGCCCCTGGGACGCCGAAGCCATGTTCATGCGGAAATGGGCTCCTCAGCAAACCCATAACCTGGGCATTACGGGCGGTTCAGATAAAACCAGCTACAATCTGAGTCTGGGTTACCTCGATCAACAGGGGGTACTCAAGGATAAAACCGATCGATTTGACCGCTACAATGGTACGTTCAGTATCAATTCTTCCATCAATAAATGGCTGGACATCAACGGAAAAATTCTGTTTTCGAAAAGCGTATTCGAGACACCGTTCTCCTTTACCGGTACGGCCTTCGATCCGCTGTATTACCTCTATCGCTGGCAACGCGTGTACCCTTACGGAACCTACGAAGGCAAACCCTTCCGCAGTGCCGTAAGTGAAGTACAACAGGCTCAGATGATCAATACAACCGAGAACTTCCTGCGTGCCACCATCGGAGGCCGACTGAAACTGATGGAAGGGTTGACCATCGATGCGAATTATACGTATTCCAACACCAACCGGCACATTCGGGATGTCGGTGGGAAAGTAATGGCTTGGAACCAGTGGAATGGCGTACCGCTCAAGTACGAATCTTACGCCAGTGCTTCCTACGATCGCGTGGTGTACCGCTCCCTGTGGGATGAAATGCATACGGTGAAAGCCTTCGGTACCTACCAGAAAGAATTGACCAACCACTCCATCAAGGTGATTGCCGGGATGGACATGGACATCAAGCAAAACTGGGATCAACGTTCCGAACGACGCAATTTGCTGGACATGAATCTGGGCGAATTACCCTTGGCTACGGGCGATCAGTACGTGGACGGAGGCCGTGGACATTGGGCTACGCAGGGTTTCTTTGGCCGTTTGAACTACAGCTACAAAGACAAATTCCTGGTAGAATTAAACGGTCGTTACGACGGTTCTTCGTTCTTTCCCACCCGAACGCAGTGGGCCTTTTTCCCCTCGGTCTCGGCGGGGTACGTGATTTCGGAAGAGCCGTTCATGAAACCTATCGAACCCATTGTAAGCTCACTGAAAATTCGGGGTTCCTACGGTTCATTGGGTAATACGGACGTGGGCTCAACGACGTTCCGTCCGACGATGGCTACTTCTAACTCCAACTGGTGGATCGGCAGTACGAACATGCTGACGGTGAATACGCCAGCTCTCGTACCCGCTTCGCTCACCTGGGAAACGATCAGTACCCTTGATTTTGGGGCAGATGCCAAGCTGTTGAAGAATAAAGTGGGGGTGACCTTTGACTGGTACCGCCGGACCACCAGCGATATGATTACGACGGGTATCCAGTTGCCGAGTAGCTTTGGTGCAGCGGCTCCCCGCCGAAACTACGGTGAAATGCAAACGACGGGCTGGGAACTGGCCGTTGACTTCAATCACGGTTTTAGCAATGGACTGAATATCAACCTGGGCGTAAATCTGTCGGACTTTACCGAGAAAATTACCCGCTTCGATGGTACTCTGGTGAACGGGAACTACGCCGGAAAGAAGCTGGGTGAAATCTGGGGCTACGAGACTGACCGCTTTTTTACCAAAGATGATTTTCTGCAGGATGCCAACGGAAACCTTACCCGCGATGCCGCTGGGAAGTACATCCTGAAAGACGGTATCCCCACCCAAACCCGACACGAATCCGGCTGGTTCTTCTACGGACCTGGGGATGTGAAGTACAAAGACCTCAACGGTGATGGTACTATTTTCACGGGGAGCAGCAGTCTGGAAGATCACGGCGATTTGAAAGTCATTGGCAACTCGACCCCCCGCTATCAGTACGGGGTGCGACTGGGAGCCGATTGGAAAGGCTTCGACTTTAACATGTTCTGGCAGGGCGTTGGCAAACGCGAATTGTGGCCTTCGGGTGGTATTTTCATCCCTGGCTTCAACCCGAACGATGCCATGTACGCTCACCAGATGGATTACTGGACGGAAGAAAATCCGAATGCGTTTTACCCGCGTCCGACCAATACGGGCCAATCTAACAATACGCAGAACTTCCTGATTCAAAGCAAGTATCTGCTGAATATGGCCTACTTACGGTTGAAGAACATGACGCTGGGCTATACCCTTCCCAAAACGCTAACCGAACGGATTCGGATTGAGCGTTGCCGCGTATATGTGAATGGAGAAAACCTGCTGACGTTCGATAACCTATCCATCCCGATTGATCCTGAGGTAGCTTATCTAAATGCGAGTAGTCAACCCGCCACCTTTGGCCGGGTATATCCGTACCGTCGCACGTTCTCATTCGGTCTTCAACTTACGTTTTAATCAGAGCCAGCGATGAAAAAAATAGCGATTTTACTATCCGCAGCCCTGCTTTTTCTGGTGGGTTGTAAGGAAGATTTACTAACCCGTTCGCCCCTCGATGCCCTGTCGGACGAAACCTACTGGACCAACGAAGCCAACGTCCGAACTTTTGCCTGGGGCTTTTATACCCGATATTTTGACGGCTACGGATCCGGCTTTACAGCGGGACGATATTTCAACGGGCAAACGTTAAACGACGATTTTGCTCCGGCGAGTCCAACCCAGTTTACCCGAAACGTACCGGCTGTAACAACTACTACCACCCCTTGGAATGGGTTTACCTGGGTACGCAAGGCTAATCTCTTCAAAGAGCGGATTCAACGCGTACCCATGGAAGCTGAAGCGATCCGTCACTGGACAGGCATTGCCCGCTTTTTCCGGGCGATGGAATACCACGAACTAGTGCGTCAGTACGGCGATGTGCCGTTCTTTGACCAAGTCATTGGGGAAACCGATTTTGCCCAACTCTACAAACCCCGCGACCCGCGTACGGTGGTAGCGGATAGTATGCTGGCCGATTTGCAATACGCGGCGGCCAACGTACGGGCGGACGACGGCGAGAAAGGCCTGACGGTGAACAAGAGCGTTGTACTGGCGTTTATGTCCCGAATTATGCTCTACCACGGCACGTTCCTGAAGTACCATAACGTCGATCAGAACCGGGCTAAAACCTATCTGGAAGCGGCGAAATGGGCGGCGAATGAAGTCATCACTTCGGGTCGGTACGCGGCTACGGATAATTACCGTTCGATGTTTAGTTCGCTGAGTCTGGCGGCCTCGAAGGAAATGATTCTGTACCGGAAATACGAAACCGGTATGCTGACGCACTCGCTGAATAGTTACAACAACAAAGAGCCGCAAACGGGCGTATCGAAAGATGCCATCGAATCGTATCTGAGCAAGGATGGATTGCCCATCCAACTTTCGCCGCTGTACAAGGGCGACAAGGGCATCGATAATGTCATAGCAGATCGCGACCCCCGGCTTCCGGCGACGATTGTCGGGCAATTGCGGGTCAGCAAGTACGCCCCTAACTTTTCGTCGAGTGGCTACGCGACCCATAAATTTCTGAACGAAGAAACCAAGGAATTACCCGAAGGCAGCGGCTCGCTCAACCAGACCGACGCCCCCGTTATTCGCTACGGAGAAGTGCTGGTTAACTACGCAGAAGCCAGTGCCGAACTGGGTACGCTCACGCAGGCCGATCTGGACAAATCGATTAACGCCTTGCGGCAACGTCCGGGTATTGCGATTCCGAAACTGGAAGTCAGTGGTACAAGTCCGGCGGTCAATGGTAAAGTCTACGATGATCCATCCCGCGATCCTTCCGTACCTGCTTTGATTTGGGAAATTCGTCGCGAACGCCGGATCGAACTGATGCTGGAAGGCTTCCGTCTGGACGATCTGACTCGCTGGAAGAAGATGGAATATGTCGATACGCAGGCAAATTCGGACATCAACCGGGGAGCCTGGATTCGCAAGGCCGATTACCCCAATACCGATGCCATCATCGAGGGCACGACGGAAGGCTACATCATTCCAGCTCCGAAACTCGAATCGCAACGCTTATTTACCGATCCTAAAGTGTATCTGACGCCCATTCCCCTAGATCAGATTACCCTGTACCGAGCCGCCGGATACGAACTCAAACAAAATCCGGGCTGGGAGTAAAATGTTATGAAGTGATTCAACTGCCAGCATATCGCTGGCAGTTGTGTTTTGAGTTAAATAGGAGGAGATATTTTAACCCATATACCATCCTAGCATAGAAACTTTTCTAACTAGTATTCCAGTGTCACTACTTCGTCCCGCAAGCACGGCTGATTTTTAGTCCCTATGCATTCGCCGGGCATCGCATGCGGGGCATCCCATGCCGGCACGCCCACCGCTCTTTTCATCCTGCTAAGGGCCACCGCGTTGCGGATGAAACCGCCATGGAATGGTCAGACGTAGAGAGGTCCAGCCTGGAAGGCTTAATGGCTACCGAACAGCCCTGCTAACGGCACCAAACTTCGTCTAGCTGAATAACGAAACGTTATGGAATGGAAAACTCACCAGCCCATTCAAGTCTAAGCAAAACGAAATCCCATCTAAACCCTACTAATGAAATTAAACATCCCTGTATGAAACCCATATTCACGCTGCTCCTCTGCTGGCTCGCCCTACACACCTCGGCTCAGAGCTTCCAGTTTGCTTTTGTGACGGATTTGCACGTCGGCGGAGCAACCGGAGCCGATGACTTACGGCGTACGGTGAAAGACATCAACGCCAATCCTAATCTGAAGTTTGTATTACTTACGGGTGATCTGACTGAATTCGGTTCAGACGAAGAGCTGCAACTGGCCAAAAACATCATCGACAGCCTGCAAAAACCCTGGTACGCCATTCCCGGAAACCATGACGCCAACTGGTCGGAGAGCGGCAGTAATACTTTCAAACGCGTATTCAAAGGCGAATCGTTCTCCTTCGAGTACGGCGGTTTTGCCTTCATTGCGACGGCCTCAGGACCGAACATGCGGATGGGGCCGGGGCAGGTTCCCCGCGAACATCTGGTCTGGCTGGATAGCACGTTGAATCATCTGCCCAATCCGAAAATTCCGATTATCTACATTAACCACTATCCGCAGGATGCCTCGCTCAATAACTGGTACGATGCTCTGGATCGGGTGAAAAAACGGAATGTACAACTCTTTCTCTGTGGTCACGGGCACCAGAACAAGGTTTACGATTTTGAACACATTCCGGGGGTTATGGGTCGTTCGAACCTGCGGGCCAAGGCCGAAATTGGGGGCTACAACATTGTTACGCTGACGAAGAACGAAGCAGTATTCACGGAGAAAACGCCGGGTACCGATCAGCTACGTTCCTGGGCAACCATCCCGTTGTACGATCACGAATTCAGTAAGGATACGACGCATTTTCCGCGTCCTTCCTACGCCGTTAATGAGCAGTACGCTCAGGTCAAAACGCTCTGGCAGTATCAGGATAACAGCGACATCGGTTCGGGAATAACCGTACAGAATGACCTGATTCTGTGCTCGAATACGAATGGACTGCTGTATGCTCTGGACGAAAAAGGCCAGAAAAAATGGAGCTTCCAGACCGCAGGTAAAGTATACGCGACGCCAGCGGCGAATAAAAAATACGCCGTCATTGCCTCCAGTGATCGCTGGGTTTACGCCGTAAACCGAAAAAATGGAAGCTTACGCTGGAAGTACGAGACGGGCAAGGCCGCGGTAGGCAGTCCGGTCATTTACGAAAACGCCGTATACGTCGGCGGTTCGGATGGCCATTTTCGGGCTTTCGATTTGAAGACGGGAAAGGTACTTTGGGATTTTGACGGGGTCAAAGGTTTTATCGTGACCAAACCTCTGATTTACCAGAACAAGATCTACTTCGGTTGTTGGGCGAATGATTTCTACGCGTTGGACTTGAAAACGGGAAAACTGGTCTGGAAGTGGAACAATGGTTCGCCCAATCGCATGTATTCGCCCGCCGCCTGCTATCCGGTCGGAACGAATAATCGCATTTTTATCGTCGCTCCCGATCGGTACATGACCGCCCTGGATGCCGCAACGGGACAGGTCATCTGGCGGAAACAGAATCCAGACGTACGGGTACGCGAGTCGATGGGCCTTTCCACGGATGGCTCGCTGGTGTACGTGAAAACCATGCAGGGCAACGTCTACGGCGTTTCGACGACGGCCACGGCCATGGAATTGCCCTGGAAAGCAGAGGTACAGTTAGACTACGAAATTTGCCCGACGGCAATTGTCGAAAAAGACGGAGTTGTCTACGTACCCGGCAATTCGGGCTTGCTCACGGCCATTGATCGGCAAACCGGACAAACCCGCTGGCAGCATAAGCTTTCCAACGCCCTGGTGAGTGGTATTACTCCTTTAGGCCGGGGAAAGGTGCTGGTTAGTACCATGGACGGGAAAGTGACTTGTCTGCAAGCCAACTAAGCCTTCACGTTTTTCCGAAGCCGCCGTAGTTCCGCTGGGGAGTACGGCGGCTTTGCTTTTCAGGATTTTTCCTATCTTGATTGCCCAAACAACCGAAGGGATGGATTACCTCGAAAAAAACCGGAATACCTGGAATCAGCGAACCCTGTACCATTTGCAATCGGATTTTTACGATCTGGAAGGGTTCATGAAAGGAGCTACTTCGCTCAAAGACATCGAACTCGGCTTGTTGGGGGAGGTTGCGGGGAAAACGATCCTGCATTTGCAGTGCCATTTCGGTCAGGATACCCTGTCGCTGGCTCGCCTGGGAGCGAAGGTAACGGGCGTTGATTTGTCAGATATTGCCATTTATTCGGCGGAATCACTGGCGATTCAGATGGATCTGCTGACGCCTCAGTTCATTTGTTCGGATGTTTACGATCTTAACCTCAATCAGCAGTTTGATCTGGTTTTTACCAGTTATGGAGTTATCGGCTGGCTACCCGACCTGGATCGCTGGGCGGAAGTCATTGCCCGCCATCTGAAGCCGGGCGGACGTCTGGTTTTTGCAGAATTTCATCCCGTAGTCTGGATGTTCGACAGCCATTTCCGGTACGTGCAGTATTCGTATTTTAATACCGAAGCCATCGAAGAGACTACGCAGGGAACCTACGCCGATCCGGATGCTCCCATTACGACCGACTCGGTGGGTTGGAATCATTCGCTGGGCGAGGTACTGAGCAGCCTGATTGGTCAGGGGTTACAGATTGATTTTTTTCAGGAGTACGATTATTCGCCCTACGACTGCTTTGCCGAAACCGTAGAAGTAGAACCCGGCAAATTCCGGATTCGGCACCTCGATGCCAAAATTCCGATGGTTTTTGCCTTACAGGCCACAAAACCGAAAGCTGTAGAAGGGTATGCCGCTTCTGAAAACGTCTAATCGGAATAAAGACCTGCTTTTCCTCAATGAAGATTCGCTACACCCTCGTATGCCTGGCTCTACTGGCCGCTTCCTCCGTTCAGGCCCAAAAGAAAAAATGGGTTTCGCTGTTCAATGGCAAAGACATTAAAGACTGGATCGTCAAGATTCACCATCACGATGTAAACGTGAATTACGGAAATACCTTTCGGGTTGAAGACGGCATGATTAAAGTCCGTTACGATCAGTACGATCACTTCAACGAACAATACGGGCATTTGTACTACAAAACGCCTTTTTCGCATTACCACCTGGTCATTGAATATAAATTCGCCGATCCCTGGCGGAAGGACGCTCCTTCGTACACGATTCTGAATAGCGGCGTGATGTTTCACTCGCAGGATCCACGCACCATGCCCAAGGAACAGGATTGGCCCATATCAATAGAAATGCAGTTTTTGGCCGGGCTGGGGGATGGGAAACCCCGACCGACGGGTAATATGTGCTCGCCGGGTACCAACATTGTATACGAAGGTAAACTAGATACGCGGCATTGTATCGACTCTAAATCCAAGACTTATGGCAAGGACGAATGGGTGCGGGCTGAACTTATCGTACTAGGCGATTCGCTCGTAAAGCACATCATCAATGGTGAAACGGTTTTGGAATACTCGAAACCGCAGATTGGCGGCGATGTAGCAAACCGGTACGACCCAGCCCAGAAAGTAGATGGCAAAATTCTGAGTTCGGGCTTCATTGCTCTACAGAGTGAAGGGCAACCCATCGATTTCCGTAAAGTGGAAATCATGGATTTGAGTGAAAGCAAAAAGGGTAAAAAATAATATTCACAATAGCCTCGCTTGTTTGTTAGTAATCCTAAAAATGCAATCGACTTTACTTCCTCCCATTACTACATCGGTGTTAGTGGGAGGAAGTAAAAGCTGGAAGCAAATATGTTATCCTAGTATTACCATGGTAAGCATCGCTTGCAGAAGTACCGTTTCGCGTGTTATTTACGGGCTTAATACGCTCTATTGATGAAAACGGTTCTTTCTCTTTCCCTGCTGGTTGTATTACTAGGTTGCACCCGTCCATCGAGTCATTCGGGTGCTGATACGGTTCGCGTTCTGACCTACAACATTCACCACGCCAATCCCCCTTCCAAACCTGAGATTATTGATCTGGAGGCCATTGCCCGGGTCATTAAAAGCGACCAGCCGGACGTAGTCATGATACAGGAGGTGGACGTACGTACCCGCCGCTCCGGACAGGTCGATGAAGCCGAAAAACTGGCTCAGCTCACGGGTTTGCAGGCGTACTTTGTCAAAGCCATTGATCACGATGGCGGAGATTACGGTGTCGCCCTGCTCTCGAAATATCCCCTCCGAAATCAACGCCGCTATCCGTTACCTTTGGATCCGCAGAAACCCGGTGAGCCACGGGTACTGGGAATGGCCGAGCTGAAATTACCCTCGGGGCGTAGCATCACCGTGGCCTGTACGCACCTGGATGCCCAGCGAGGTCCCGCCAGTCGGATTTTACAGGCAAAAGAAATCGCTCGGATTTTAAAAGCCGTACCCATGCCCATTATTCTGGCCGGTGATCTGAACGATACGCCTGAAAGTGAGACCTTACGAATTTTAAATCAGTCCTTGCAATCAACGTGTCAGAACTGTGCTCCGACCATTCCGGTCGAAAACCCTCGTAAGACCATCGACTTCATTTTAACCAGCGGTCCCTGGAAAGTAACCGAACATCGCGTCATTCAGGAAACCTACGCTTCTGATCACTTACCTGTTCGAGCTACGCTGAGCTTACCTTAACTTCTAATTTCGTTTTAATATTTTAAAAGTATAAGCAAAAGCGTTTTGTTGCATTTTTGTAAGACCATTGATGTTTTACCTTGATTGCCATGGAACGTATATTTACCTTAATTACTACTCCTACCTACCTTTTTTTTATTCTCTTAGAACTTTACATCTCACATCGTGAACGACTAGGATTGTATAATTTCAAGGAAACCCGTAATAGCTTATTGCTCGGATTAGGGGGTTTAGTACTGGATGTCGCCATGAAAGGCGTCTCATTTTTCGTACTCGACGGGCTGGCTCGCCACTCTTTTCTGTGGACGTATTGGCAGGAGCATCCCGTAGCGGCCTGGGTGGGCGTATTCTTTGCCCAGGACTTTTGCTTCTACTGGTTACACCGGGCAGAGCACTATTGCCGCGTGCTCTGGGCGGTGCATTCCACGCACCATTCCGCCGAACGGTACAATCTGACGGTAGCCCTGCGATCGTCGATGTTTCAACCCTTGTACCGGTATGTGTTTTATGTACCCGCGGCTTTGTTAGGCTTCGATGGCGTCCACATTCTGTTCATCTATGCGGTCAATCAGGCGTATCAGTTCTTCCTCCATACCGAGACGGTCGGCAAGTTGGGCTTACTGGAACGCGTGCTGGTTACCCCTTCGCACCACCGTGTACACCACGCCTCGAACGTCGCGTATCTCGACAAGAATATGGGTCAGGTGCTCATCATCTGGGATAAACTATTTGGTACCTATGCCGAAGAAAGAGCGGAGGAACCGACCCGTTTTGGCCTCACGCACCCGCTGCCCAGCCAGAACTTTGTACACGTAGCCTTCGATGAATGGAAACACCTGGCTCAGGATGTATCGCAGCCGGGGCTTTCTTGGTCGGATAAACTCCGTTACGTATTCGCTGCTCCGGGTTGGTCGCACGACGGCCATACGCTTACTTCACGGCAGCTGCGGCAACAACAGTCTACCGTCGAAAAACGGGAAGAAGTAGAGGCTTAGCTCCAGATTTAAAGCTGAATTAGAAAACTGAACCCATGCTTCTGGAATCCCAGCGATTCATAAAAAGCATGGGTTCTTTCGCGTTTTAGATTGCTGGAAAGGGCCATTTTGTAGCACTGTTTCTCCCGGCAACGCTCCATCGCAAAGGTCATCATTTCCCGGCCAATGCCCTGACCCTGGGCGGAGGTATGCACGGCCACATCCTCGACAACACCCGAGCGGGCTCCGGCGTGGCCCAGATTATCCATAATCAGTAGAGCAAAAGTGCCCAGAATTACCTGTTCTTGTTCGGCTATGTATAGGGTGTAATCCGGGTACGACTGCATGCGTTGAAAAGTCGCCAGAGCCTGTTCGGGACTCAGGATTTCCGGGTCTTCAAGGGCGTTTTGGTACAGGGCCAGAACGGCGGAGAGGTCCTCCGCCTGGGCCGGACGAATGGTTAACATACAAGAAACAGGTTGAAATGACGGGCCTGAATTTCGGCTGATTTGATGGAATCAAAGCTAAGAATCGCTTCGGGTTAATTCCAGATTTTCGGGAAGAAAAGATACTTGGATGACCTGAGCGAAAGCCGTTTCTTTGCGACTGGTTTTTCAATATTCGCCTGAAAACCGAGATGAAATGAAAAACGTCAGAATCTTTACATCGACTAAACACTAACGTTAGATACTATGGCTTACGGCTTACTGAAAGGGAAACGGGGAATCATTTCCGGAGCCTTGGATGAAAATTCCATCGCTTGGAAGACGGCTTTAAAAGCGTACGAAGAAGGAGCCCGTTTTGTACTGACCAATGCTCCCATTGCGATGCGAATGGGAGCCATCAACCAGCTCGCCGAGCAGTGCGAGGCCCAGATCATTCCGGCGGATGCCACCGATGTGGCAGATTTGGAAAAACTCTTTACGCAGTCGCAGGAAATATTGGGCGGTAAAATCGATTTCGTTCTGCATTCCATCGGCATGAGTACCAATATTCGGAAAGGTCGGGAGTACGGCGATCTGAACTACGAATGGTTCCTGAAATCACTGGACGTATCGGCTTTATCCCTGCATAAAATGCTGCAAACGGCCGAGAAGCTGGATGCTATGGCCGAATATGGTTCCGTAGTTGCCCTCAGCTACATTGCGGCCCAGCGTTCCTTTCCCGACTATACGGACATGGCCCAGGCCAAGGCCATGCTCGAAAGCATTGCCCGTAGTTACGGATATCGCTACGGACGCCTGAAAAAAGTGCGGGTGAATACGATTTCGCAATCGCCCACGAAAACGACGGCGGGGACGGGAATCGGCGGTTTCGACGCCTTTTTTGATTACGCCAACAAAATGTCTCCGCTCGGTAACGCCTCCGCCGAAGCCTGTGCGGAATATGCCGTAACGCTGTTTTCAGACCTGACGCGTTCGGTTACCATGCAGAATCTGTACCACGACGGCGGCTTTTCGGCGGTGGGCATTTCTCACGAAATCGTAGATCTGATGACCCCGAAGGAGTAAGGAGAAAAACAAGCTACGCACGAACGCAGCTCACCCCGATTGGTTTGTAACCGTCATGGAATGATTGGGTTGGTGTGGTTTCGCGTCGCAGACGCTAGACCAATCCACCCCGATTATAAATCGGGGTGAGCGTGTTAAACGCAGTTTTTGCACAAGCAAGCAGACTAAACGCCAAGTGCCAATGATAACCCCGAAGGGGGTTTAATGTGAATAGCCCCGTCTGTAATATGAGGGACACTCTCAAAACACTAAACTCAAAACCCACAACTCAAAACTCCTCAAATCACTCCCATCTTTTGCATCAGAAACGTCGCACTGCGGTTCTGGCAAATGCCGTCAAGTAACTGGTAGGGGAAGACCAGTTCATCATTGACAATTTCTACTTCAAAGCGTTTGTTGATCAGTTTTTGCGGATACTGTTCGGTAATCTCGCAAACCTCCAGGTCGTGCGTGGCAATCACCCCCCAGGCATTGTACTGGATAATTTTCTTGATCACTTCAATCGTGCCGTTCCGTTTATCGTCGGAGTTGGTACCCCTGAATAACTCATCCAGCAAAATGAAACAGGGCTTCGTTTGCAGCGTCTGCAAAATGGATTGAAGTCGCTTTACTTCCGCAAAAAAGTATGATTCACTATCGGCCAGCGAGTCGTTCAATCGCATCGATACCAGAATGTCCAGCGGCTGAACCCGGGCTTCGGTGGCACACACGCAGGAACCCACGTTGGTCAGTAACATATTGATGCCCAGTGTCCGCAGAAAAGTACTCTTTCCGGACATATTCGAACCCGTCAGAATCATGAATCGGGGCGAAAAACGTACGTCATTAGTAACGCGTTTGGTACGGTTGAGCAGCGGGTGCCCCAGGCTTTTAAACGCAATTTCGCCCGAATCCGACAACGACGGAAATACAAAATCCGGGTTGTTGTACGAAAGATTAGCAAAGCTGTTAATCGATTCGAACGTACCAATCGTTTCAAGCCAGCTACGTAGCGATGCCGCATACTGAGCTTTCCATTGCAACAACCGGTGCAGGGTATGCACGTGCGAAACGTACAGTCCGTTGGTGAGCACGGCGGCCAGGGCATGGTTAATCCCGTTCATAGCCGCCAGTAAGGACGAAAGTTGGCGTACCTGCGTGCTGGCCAGGGAGCCGTTCGTCCGTAGGCGTTGTTGCAAATCCTGTAATTCCTCCGATTGAAAGGTTTGCGATTCAATGGCGGCGATGAGTGTACTGTACTTTTTAATAATCAGTCCGATGCGTTCCGAATCCACCGTTTCGGCTTTCACCTGTTTCAGATTTCGGGAAAGAATAAACAGGTTAATGAGTCCCATGAAACCAGCCAGGGTGAGAAAATCATCGTCCCAGGTCCATACAAACCCACCCAAACAAAGGGCCAGTAAGGCTGGAAAAATAATGGCTAATGTACGGGTCAAAACCGAGACGGGCGGGCTTTTCCGTTCGCTCCATTCAACCAGAGCGGCGTATTCCTCTGCCGTATCCTGACCCATTGTACCCAGGGCCAGAAATTCCTGCCGCCACTCGGGACGAGTCGCCAATGCCTGAACGGCTCGCTGGCGTGGCGTGATGGCCGCATCCGGCAAACGGTGGAGGAGTTGTTGGGCCAGGGCCGCCTGCCCGATGCTGGTAGCCGTACGGTTCAGGTGCTGATACAGCGATTTTTCACCGAAAATATCGAGGTCATACGAATACGAATGAGCCGTTTGCAGATGTTCCGTCCCCGCCTGAAACGGAATGCGGCTGCCGTTGAGGTAATCCAGCTCATCCTGGTTAATTTGAATAAGTTGACGGGTGAGGGCAATCCGGTCGGACAGTCGTTCATGCCGATACATCAGGTACCGAAAAAAAACCGCTGGCAAGAGCAGTAGTAACCAGTACCCGCTTTCGTTGGATCGCTGAGCCAGATAAATCAGTGCTCCGGCCAGGACCACGGTTAGAAAGCGAAGGGTACCAATCCAGTTATAGCGACGGCTCAATTGCTCGGATTCCCCCTGAAACTGAGCCAGACGTTCGGCGTAAAAAGACATAACTTGAAAAGCAGATAAATACAAACAAATCCTTGGTTGTCAAGGCATTTAAGTTTAGGTATTGGAACCTTCCAAAGGTTTTCTTTTGGAGCGTCCCAATACGTCTTCGTACAGAGTCTGGTAACGTCGGGCGATGACGGGTTCCGCGTACTGCGTCAGTACCTTTTGCCGGGCATTTCGGCGTAAGGATTCATAATCCGACTGGTAAAGCGTTTGATACAGGGCCCGCATGAGGTCTTCGGAAGAACGGTATTCGGCCAATGCCCCGTTTACCCCATCGTCAATAAGCTCGGGAATGCCGCCAATGTTGAAACCCACCGAAGGCGTACCGCAGGCCATGGCTTCCATGATGGTATACGGCAGGTTTTCTTCCAGCGAAGGAATCACAAAGACCGAAGCCGCTGAATACGCCAGGGCAATTCGCTCCGGATTTGACAAACGACCCAGATGATGAGCGGGATAGGGAAGTTTGGATAGCCCTTCGGTTTGTCCGAAAATGACGAGTTCAATCTGCTCTTTCGTTTCGGGATGAGCCGTAGCCAGCCGTTCCAGAGCTTCCTTAAAATACGAAAATCCCTTCATGGGAGCATCCACCCGCATGGCGGCAAACAAAATCAGGTGTTTATGCTGGGGCAGATTGAGCTTCCAGCGGGCTGCTTTTTTTTCGGTCGGCTTGAAAACATCCGTATCCAGCGGATTGGGAATGCTGACAATCGTATGTTTTTTCAGTAAACTACTTCTCCGGGCCCGATTGGCCAGCCAGTCGCTACAGGCTACGGTGGTGAGGTGGGCCGGATCCATGACTTTCTGTTTCCGTTCCCAGATCTGGTTTGACAAATCCACCTCCGAAGGATACCGCAAAAACTTACAGTTGCCGCATTTATTGATAAAGTGATCGCATTCGCCGCTGTGGTGGCAGCCCCCCGTAAAAGGCCACATGTCGTGCATGGTCCAGACCAGCGGCTTTTGCGTTTCCACCAGTTTCTGAAAGGATTGGGTGGAAAGAAATCCGTGATTGATCCAGTGTAAATGCAGAATCTGGGCTTTTTGTACAAACGGGTGCTCGGTTACGTCTACGCCCAGTACCGCAGGATCGAAAGCCCAGTGTTGCTTTTTGGAGGCCTCGTAAGCTTTCAGGTATAGACGTTCACCGGCAAAACGAGCTAACGTTTTCTTTTTACCCAGCCAGGAGTCGTCTAAAGCGGCAATGGCTGGATTTTGGGTATTTTTTTCCTGTACTAAAATTTGGGAATACAGGGGCGAGTAACGACTCAGAGCCTGCTGCAACCGCACGGCTCCGATGGATGCCCCGCCCATATTATCGGAAGTACTCAGTAGCGTAACGGAAGTTGGCATGGGATTCAAATAGTACTGCGTGCGTTTACACCCCGTACCGAACAAAGTTAATAATCTTCCGTATCCAGCTGAGACGGAAGTGTTTGCGTAATCGCTGATGAATAACCTCGTCGGGAGAAACGGCCTTGGTCAGTCGACTGAACCGTTCCACCCGCTGTACATCGTAGCGGTGCGTGCCCCGACCAAAATTCGTGCCCGAGCCATCCATGCCCGTGCTTTCCAGCTTGGAGGCCCGGGGGTGCAGGTTGTAGGCCTGATGCTTGTAATGGGCATAGGTCCAACGAATGGCCCAGGAGTTGAGTACACCCACCTGCTGTTTTTTCAGCATGGGTAACAGGTCTTCACCTCCCCGCATGAATTCCCGCCGGCCCGCTTTATTTTTCATAAACTCCGGAAAATCGCGTACCTCCCAGTCAACTTTCGCCCAGCGGTCGGGCCAGGTGCCCCAGCCGTACGAACAGCCCCGGGCCAGTAAGAGGACATCGTGCGGATAGTCCAGCGGAATCTCAATGGGGTAGAGGTAGCCCGAAATAGAAAAAACGCGAATGTCTTTTCGGTAGTATTCCAGGGCCTCGTTCATGAAGCGTAAATAATCGCGGGTACAAAGCAAATCGTCCTCCATCACCACAATTTTATCGTGTTGCTGGAGCACCTGCGTAACCCCCCGAATGATAGAAGCGGCCAGCCCACGGTTTTCTTCGCTGAAATCCAGGTGAATGCTCTCGAACCCGCGAATAGACTGGGCGTATTCACGAACGATGGCTACGTTGGCTTCATCAGCGGCCGTTTTGGGTCCATCGGAAAAAATATATAAGGTACTAAACGCAGCTTCTGGACAGCGAAGTAAGCTCTTGACAGTCTTTCGAAAATGTTCCGGACGGTTATAACAAAATAGAGCAATGGGTGCGTACATGAAAAACGTTGGTTGGAAGGCAATGTCGGGTAAAGGGGGGTGAGGTTTGAAGGGGTTTGAGGAAGTTTAAGGTTTGAAGTAGTTTGAGGAAGTTTAAAGTTGGAGTGGGTTTAGGCAGTGATTGTTTCGGGCTTGTATATCAATAATTCTTACCTAAACTAGTCATTAGTAAAATGCTCTTCAATGCATCACTAATGCTAACTAATGATTCAAACCTCTTAAATCCCCAACTTTCAAACGCACTCAAACCTTAAACTATTTAAACCTTTTCAAACCCTCTCAAACGTCCTTCTGCCTAAAACTGCTTAATCAAAATACCCTGACCCGTGGGAGAGGTGAAAATGGTGTGTCCGACCTTTTTGGCGAAAGCGTCGTGCCCGTGCTTCTGGGCTTCGCAGGTAGGGAAGCCGTAATCATCGAAAATGACGACGGCCCCGCGTACCAGTTTAGGCCAGAAGTGTTCCAGGGCGGCTACTTCGGGTACCACCGCGTTCATATCAATCGACAGAAAACAAATCTGCTCGGTATCGGCCTGGGGAAGAGTATCGGGAATGGCTCCTTTGATAATACGAACGTTGAAATCTTTGAACGTTTCCTGCACCTGTTCGTACAGATTCCGACTTTGTTCATAACCCATCGTATGGTTCCGCTGGATTTCATAATCCGAACTATACCGCGGATCCAGCCCCTGAAAGGTATCCATGAGGTAGTATCGCTTGTCGGTTTTGGCAAAATCGATGTACTGCATGATGGCCCGGTCACAAAACCCCGAGAAAACCCCGCAGGCCACAAAATCACCCGGCAGGTGCTTGACCTGATCGGCTGCCCAGCAGAGCATATAAATCCGCCATTCCATCCCGTTTTTGGGAACCAGCGTACCGCCCAGCTTTGTCACCCAGGCATACGCGGCGGCAAAGCGGGGGTCCTGTTTGAATTCTGTATTGACTTCGGTATAGAGTTTATCCGTCGCGTAATGAAATTTATCTTTTTGCAGCAGGTGAAAATTCCAGGGAGCCCGGATGAATTTCAGGTACGGAATCCAGGGTTCAGGGACAATCTTCGATAAAAATGTAAGAGCCATGCGATGTGTTCAGTCTTCAAATCCAGGTTTTCAGGAAAAAGAGACGACGAATCCTTCTTTTTTTGATGGAATCAGCCCACGCGTCGGGTACTTTCCTCTTGCATTAAAGACTATCTCTGACAATCAGTGATTTATGAGCGAATCGACGCGTACGATTACGGCTTTTTCCTGAAAACTTCTGTAAAGTAACAGCCAATTTTTCAAATACTTTGGAATGGAGTAGGGTTTGACGTGCGTACCTTCGCCGGTAAAAAGGCTTTTCTATGCCGAAACTTTCGGTTTGTATTCCTGCGTATAAGGAGCCGGCTTTACTCGAAAAAGCCCTTCAGGCACTGGAAACGCAGACTTTTCGCGATTACGAATTGATTTTAACGGACGATACGCCCGATGATTCCGTCCGGCAGCTCGCCGAACAATGGCAGTCTCGTTTGCCCCTGCGATACCAGGCCAATCGGCCCGCGTTAGGTACTCCCGAAAACTGGAATTCGGGCATTCGTCTGGCTCAGGGAGCGTACATCCTGATTCACCACCACGACGACTGGCTGCTACGTCCGGATAGTCTGGCTTTGTTTGTACAGGCTTTGGATGAACAGCCCGACGCGGTTTTCGCCTTTGCCAATACCGATATTCGTCGACTGAGTACGGACGAACGCATTCGTCTGAATCGACCTTCAGAAATCCAACTGGCTCAGCTCCGCACGGAACCCGAAGTACTCATTACGGCTGATTTTGTGGGCGTGCCGAGTACGGTTATGTTCCGAAAATCCGCCGGACTTTTCTTCGATTCTCAGCTCAAGTGGCTCGTTGATGTGGACTTTTACGTACGGGCCTTGCGACAACAGCCCCAGGCGGCGTACATCCCTCAGGCTTTGGTAGGGGTGGCCATCCACGAAAAACAGGTGACGGCTTCGGTAACGAAAAACAAAAATTTACTGCTGTTTGAGTACTTTACGGTGGCCGAGAAATTCAATCTCGATCTCCGGGAGGAACCCTACGCCGGAGCGTACGGCTACTGGTTCTGGCGGCTCAACGTACAATCGGTCGATGAAATTCGGGCGGCGGGTTTTTACGGACCTATTCCCGCGGGTACGGAAGCGTTAATCCGAAACCGTCGTAAATTCGGTTTCCGGCACTGGTACATCAAAACGGTCATGTTCGTTAAATATCGCCTTTTGGGCCTCAAACGCAAGGATCTGCATGAATGAGTTGCCGCTTTCGGTGGTCATCTGTACCTACAACCGGGCTGATCTGATTGGGCTGGCTCTGGCGGATTTAACCCGACAAACGCTGGATACCCGTGAATTTGAAATCATCGTCATTGATAATAATTCCCGCGATACCACACCGGAGGTCGTGCAGTCCTTTACGGAACAATATCCGCATATTCGGTACTTTTTCGAAGGAAAGCCGGGACGTAGTATCGCCCGAAATCGGGGTTGGCAGGAAGCCCGGGGCGAGTTTGTGGCGTACCTCGACGACGACATTCGCGTCGATCCGCAGTGGGCGACGGCTATGCTTAGAGCTTTGCAGCAAACGCCCCGACCGCTGGCCGTGGGTGGACTGGTAGAACCTTGGTACGCCGAAACACCGCCGACTTGGTTTGTTCGCGACTTTGAACTTCGCAGCTGGGGCGATCAGCCCGGTTACATTCCGGCCCAGCGGGCTCCGTTTGGGTTTGCCGGAGGAAATATGGGTATCGCGAAAAAAGTATTGCAGCAGTATGGCGGTTTTCAGGAAGAACTCGGCGGCGGTGGCGAGCATATGCCACGCATGGGTGAAGAAACCGATCTATTTTTCCGTATTTACAAAGATCATCAGGACGAAGCAGACCGTATTTTCTGGTTCGAACCGGCGGCCCGGATTCAGCACTGGACGCCCGCCCGCAACTGGCAGATTCCGTACCGCTTGCAACGCAGTCACGCCAGCGGAGCCGCCCGGGCCTGGATGATGCAGGTAAAGCCGTATTCCTGGGAATACTGGCGGGTGCTAGCTTTTGGGGTAAAGTCCACGTTTCGTTTGCTCAAATCGCTGGCAACCACGAAACATCCGATGAAAACCGAGTGGGTGAAGTACCGGCAGACACTGGCCTACCTCAAAGGTTTTTCGGACGAAAGCCGAACGTTGAAGTAAGAAATAAGGGCCTTGAGCTACCCCCATACAGAAAATAAACCATTACAAACCCTTGGGAATTGTCATTCGTCAAAGCCTGAAAGCTAGTGCCGTTACGTATGCCGGTGTGGCCGTTGGAACGATCAATCAGCTTTTTGTCGCTACGCATTTTCTGAGCGAAAGTCAGCTGGGCCTTACGCGTTCGCTGCTTACGTTCAGTCTGTTGTTTTACGCCATTTTTACCTTCGGTGGTCCTTCCATTGCGGACCGCTATTTCAGCCGGTTTCGTAACGATGAAGAGAAACACCACGGGTTCCTGACGTTTTTGCTCGGGTATGCCGCGGTGTATTTCCTGCTCTTTGTAGTCGTATACCTGGGCGGTCACCGCTGGTTTATCCATTTTTTTCAGGAAAAGTCGCCGGAGCTGGTTCGCTATTATCAGCTACTGATCTGGTTGACGGGCTTTAATCTATTGCAGGGCATCCTGGAAGCATATTGTCGCAATTTGCAACGGATTGCAGTTCCGGCTCTGTTCCGGGAAGTAGGACTGAAGCTGGCCAATATGGTGGTGATCCTGCTGTACGGTTTTAAAGTGATTGATTTCGAGGTGTTTATTCGTTTATACGTCTGGTCGTACGGACTGATCAGTCTGGGACTACTGGTGTATCTACGGCTGATGGGCAAGCTGTACCTCCATCGCATCTCTTGGGATCTGGTACGACCCGTCCTCAATGAAATGATGCGGTTCGGTTCCATTGCGGCTCTGGGAGCCATCGGAACGACGATTTGTAATTACATCGATCAGGCCATGATCAGCCATTACCTGGGGCAGGACTACGCCGGGGTATTTGCCATTGCCGTACTAATCGCCTCGCTCATCGAGATTCCCAAAAAAGCCCTTACGCAAATTGCCATCCCATTGGTGGCCCAGTCCATTCGACAGCAGGATTACGTAACCACCGAAAACATGCACCAGAAAGTGGCTCTGCACCAGCTACTGGCGGGGATGTTTCTGTTCGTGGGCATCTGGACGAACCTGGATGATCTGTTCGGAATCATGCCCAAGGGAGCCGTTTTCGCTCAGGGGACAAACGTCGTTTTTCTGTTTCTGATGACCCGACTGCTGGATATGGCGGGCGGTATGAGTGGTGAAATCATGGGGTATTCGCAGTACTACCGCGTATCAACAGCCTTTGTACTGGTGCTGGGCGTACTGACGATTCTCACCAACCAATGGCTGGTACCGAAGTACGGAATCGACGGATCAGCCATGGCAACTACGATCACGATTTTGTTTTACAGTGCCTTGCGGGCCGGATTTGTGTACTGGAAATTTAAAATTCTGCCTTTCACGCAGCAAACCCTCGGAGCCATTGGAATCGGACTTGTGGCGTACTTAATCACCCTCGCCATTCCTGATTTTGGGACTACGGTCGGCACCCGGATTGTGAATATGGTGCTGCGGGGCATTGTAACAACGGTTGTTTTTGCATCGATGGTGGTGGGCTTACGCATTTCACCCGAAATCAATGGCCTGATCGATTCGCTGGTTAAACAAGGAAAAGGCCTCATGAAAAAGTAGTCGTATAAATTAAATAATCATTCTTGTTTTTAATTGGTCTAAATAGGTATAGATTTGTGGCGAGTTTTTTCTCCCCAAACAATTCATATCTGTGAGATCACTATACACACTCATTTTTCTTCTTCTTGGTTTCAGTGGATTTGCCCAGACGGGGCAAATCACGGGGCAGGTGCTAACGGCCGATGGTAAAGCGGCTGAAAATGTTTCGGTAGGCGTTAAAGGCCGGGCAATCGGAACGATGTCCGACCACGAAGGGAAGTTTACGATTCAGAAAATCAAGGTTGGCAAGTATACGTTAGTAGCCAGTTTTGTGGGTCTGAAATCACAAGAGCAATCCGTGGAAGTGACGGAAGGGCAGACGGTAAATGTATCCTTTATGCTTCAGGAAACGTCCAGCCAGCTTGATGAGGTCGTGGTTCGCTCGGCTCAGAATCCGTACCATTCCAATCAGGTTTCTTCGACGTTACGCATCAATGAACCCATCCTGGAAACGCCGCAGAACATTCAGGTGATTACGGGTAAGGTTTTGCAGATTCAGCAGGTAACGACAATGAACGACGGCGTAATTCGCAACATTAGCGGAGCCACGCGGCTAGAACACTGGGGTGACCTGTACGCTCGGATCAACATGCGGGGGTCTCGTGCTTCGGCATTCCGTAATGGAATGAATGTTACGTCCAGCTGGGGTCCATTGACGGAAGACATGAGCGTAGTGGATCACATTGAATTTGTAAAAGGGCCGGCGGGCTTTATGATGTCGAATGGCGAACCGGCGGGTATGTACAACGTCGTTACGAAACGCCCGACGGGTGTAACAAAGGGTGAAGCCAGCCTGTTACTCGGTAGCTACGATATGTACCGGGCCTCGGCCGATTTGGATGGTAAACTTTCAGACAAAGTCTGGTATCGCTTCAATGTGATGGGCCAAACGAAGAACTCGTTCCGGGCGTATGAATTCAATAATCGCTATAGTATTGCCCCGGTGATCAGTTACAAAGTGGATGACCGCACGACCTTAACGGCTGAATACATTTATCAACACGTGAAAATGTCGGACGTAGGAAGCTATTATTCGTTTGCAAAAGCAGGCTACGCCGTATTGCCCCGCGATTTTACGCTATTGGACCCTGGTCTGGATCCGACTTACGTAGACGACCATAACCTGACGCTGAATGTACAACATCAGCTCAGTAAAAACTGGAAATTAACGGCTCAGGCTTCGTACTTCAATTACAAACAGAAAGGCAGCTCATTATGGCCTGCTACGGGTACTGAGCCGGACAGTGCCGGTAATTTGATTCGTAGCGTAGGGATCTGGGACGCTTCCAATGTTTCTAAATTTGGTCAGGTTTTTGTAAATGGCGAAGAGCAAACGGGTTTTATCCACCACCGTATTTTGGGGGGCTTGGACCTGGGGAATAAGGAATATCTCGCCGATTGGGGTCAATCGCATATCCTGGATTCAGCTGGAACATTTAATGTCTATCGTCCGACGTACGGATCACCAAAGTACGGTTATTCGCAATTTGACCGTAGCAAAAGTCTAGCCCAGCGGGCGGGTATCTATGGAACGGTTACGCAAACCTATACAGCCTTATACTTGCAGGATGAACTAGGCTTCCTGGACAACCGCATTCGCCTGACACTGGCGGGTCGGTACACATACGTGAAAGACAATGCCTACAACACCTTTACAACGGGCAAACGCTTTACCCCCCGCGTTGGTTTGAGCATTTCGATTGATCCGCAAACTACTGTTTATGGTCTATACGACCAGACTTTTGTACCACAAACGGGCTTAATTCGAAACGGTGGTACAGTGAAACCCATTTCGGGTAATAACTTAGAAGCCGGCGTGAAACGAGATTGGTTCGGTGGTAAATGGAATACGAGCTTGTCGGTTTATCGGATTCTGAAAAACAATCAACTTTCACCCGATCCTACCAACGTAGCTAACGAAACCTACGTGTTGCAACTAGGACAAACGCAGACTGAAGGCATCGAATTTGACCTTAAAGGGGAAATTCTACCAGGCTTGAGCTTAGTAGCGAACTATGCTTTGACCGATTCGAAAATTACCAAGCAAACGAGCGAGGCGAACGTAGGTGATAAAGTAGCGGGTTACGCTAAACATGTAGCCAATGCCTGGTTGAGCTACCAAGCTCCCAAAGGTGTTCTGAAAGGACTGGGGCTTTCAGCAGGCTTCTCCTATCAGGGTGATCGCACGACCTGGTCCTGGTTTGCGGCTAACCAACGAGCCTTACCTAACTACTTCCGTCTGGACGGCGGCGTATTCTGGGAAAAAGAGCACATCACCATTACCGCCAACGTATTCAACATCCTGGATAAATACCTCTACAGTGGATCGGCCTACGCTTCCTATTACTACTGGCAAGCTGAACCCGGACGGAATTCTCGGATGGGCATTACTTATAAATTCTGATCGCAATCTAGTAGATCGCTCTCGAAGGCTTCTGGTATACCCGGGAGCCTTCTTTCGTTTTGAAGTAAACGCAATTTAAACAGGCAGGGCGTTGGGGTGACTCCCCGTTTTTGTACAAGAACAGGAAACAATACACTCAAATCTTCGTACTACTACAAATGCAAGTTTCCCTACTTATACGGCTAATCGGGTAGTGTATCGTTGGAGTAATGGAAAGAAAAGGATAGGGAGTTAGAAACGCCCAAATGGTATAATACTGATTAGAAACCAGCAGCAGCGTTTACAAAAGCTCGACATACCCAACCCTGGAGGGGTTCACTATAGAATAGTTCCGTATAAATTGCGGGATACGAATGAGGTTTCGACGCCAACCCCAAAACTCAAAACCCCAACGGTAAACTGAAAACTCTTCCGTACATTAGACCAGATTTTCACATTAAATCATTCCTTCATCATGTTTCTCACGAGTAAAAAATCTGGTTTGCTGGCGGCGGCCTTCCTGACCTCCTTTGCTGCTTTGAGCCAGGAAGTGCAGAACCTGCCCGTACCCCTGGAAATTCAGAAAGCCTACGAAAACGGCACGCGGAGCACGGATGGCAAGCCGGGTGCGAAATACTGGCAAAATCATTCAGACTATAAAATTCAGGTAGACCTAAATCCGGCTACGCGTCGACTGAGCGGTACGGAACAGGTTGTCTATACCAACAATAGTACGACCCGTCTGCAAAATCTGGTGGTTCGACTGTATCCGGACATTTTTAAGAAAGACGCCAACCGCGATGAACGTGAAATCGACCCTTCGGATATTAATGAAAGTGGGGTTGATGTAGAAAGCATCAGCATTAATGGTACTGAAGCCAAAATTCAGCGGAATGGTACCAATATGTTCGTGAGCGTTCGGGGAGGACTGGCACCGGGTGAAAAACTGACCCTGGATGTGAAGTGGAATTACCTGATTCCTGCCAAGACGCACATCCGCGAAGGAATCTATTTCAATACTTCGTACATGGTGGCGTACTGGTATCCGCAGATTGCTGTTTACGACGACATCGATGGTTGGGACAAACAGGATTATACGGGTCAGAAGGAGTTTTACAACGACTTTAATACCTACGACGTGAACATTACCGTTCCGGCCAGTCACCTGGTTTGGGCAACGGGGGAATGGCAAAATCCGGATAAGATTCTTTCCACGGAATATTTGAACCGGTACAAAAATTCACGTACATCCAGTGAAGTCGTGAAAATCGTTTCGTCTACGGATCGCGAAAAAGGTGGAATCACCCTCGCCAAAACGGGTACGCATACTTACCATTTCAAGGCCGAGCACGTACCTGACTTCGTGTTTGCCGCTTCGGATACCTATCTCTGGGATGCAGCCAGTGCCGTAGCTGATCCAAAAACGGGTCGTCGGACGGGCGTTGCCGCGGTATATCACCCATCCAGTAAGGATTTTTACGACGTATGCCGGTATGCTAAGCAGTGCGTGGAGTACTTCTCGACCTACCTGCCCGGCGTACCATTTCCGTATCCGAATGAGACCGTATTCAACGGGTCGGGAGGGATGGAATTCCCGATGTTCGTGAACGATGGTTCATATCCTCCGGCTTTTGCGGCCGAAGTGACGGCTCACGAAATCGCTCACACGTATTTCCCTTTTTACATGGGAATCAACGAGCGGAAGTACGCGTGGATGGACGAAGGATGGGCTCAAACCCTGCCCAACTGGCTGGAATTCGACATTGCCGGAATGCCTAAGAAGTTCATGCCGCAGCAAACCAACGCCGCTTACTTTGACCAGTTTGCCGGAAAAGAGCAGGAGCAACCCATGATGGTACCGACCAACCTGCTCAACGGATCGGCATATACGTTCGCCACCTATATGCGTCCTTCCCAGGCGTATACCTTCCTGCGGGATATGCTGGGCCATGATAAATTCAAGGCCACCCTGCAGGAGTACATGGCTCGCTGGAATGGCAAACACCCCATGCCGTACGACTTCTTTTTCTCATTCAATGATTACCTGAAAGAGGATTTGTCCTGGTATTGGAAACCTTGGTTCTTCGAAAAAGGCTATCCCGATCTGGCTCTGAGCGATGTCAGTGACAAGAAGGGAAAGACAAAGATCGTCGTAACCCGTAAAGGTTCATTGCCCGTACCGATTCGTCTGATCGTGCTGTTCAACGACGATTCTACTGAAGAAATCAACGAAACAGCCCGGTACTGGAAAGATGGAGCGAAAACCTTTGAAGTAGATAAGAAATTTGGTAAACCCATCAAGAAAATTACCCTCAGCGGTTTGATGATTCCGGACGTAAACCGTAAGGACAACGTTTGGGAACCCGCAGCGAAACAATAGATTTTCCCAACGGAAGCTCAAAATGGTCGGTCTGATAGCCGGCCATTTTTTATAGCCGGATTTTTATAATTAAAAGTTTAGTTATAAAACTGTAAAATCAGTTGTATAATTGAAAAATACGTTAAACCTTTGGCTTTGTTAAAAAACAGATGCTCATGGAAGAACTCACCCGCACCGAAGAACGCGTCATGCAGGCCATCTGGGATTTGGATACGCCATTCTTTATCAAAGATCTGGTGGAGCGGATGCCGGGCAAACCGCCCTACAATACCCTCTTATCGGTCGTGCGAATACTGGAATCGAAGGGCTTTCTGGGGTATAAAGCCTACGGTCGTACGTACGAATACTTCGCCAAAATTCCCAAGGAAGATTACCGGAAAAGTGGGTTTCGCAAGTTGCTTAGCGATTACTTCGATGGTTCTACAACGAGCTTACTTTCTTTCATGGCCAAGGAAGAACAGATCACGTCGGAGCAGCTTGAGCAACTGCAAAAAATGATTGAAGGCAAAAATCAAGCGTAGGGTGGGATAGGTCTAAAAGGGCGAAATCACCCCAAATGGCGTTGTTAAAATTGAAGTGTTCTATTGAGGATAGTCATGAACACCTATAGTCCGCAGACCATTAGTAAGACATACCTTGGTTCAAATTCATGGGATATGTCAATAAGAAAGGCCCGTTCTGAAGAGAACGGGCCTTTCCTGTAATCTACCAGCTATCAACTATACGGTTGCTACCGTCCGTTTAATAAACTCCGTCAGGCTTGGGCCGCTCAGTAAGCCTTGTGACAACAGGGCCAGGTCAATCAGTTGCTTGGCCAGATTCGAATCCGCGGAATCTTTCACGCGTAAGATGGCCGGGTGGTTCGCGTTGATGATCAGATTGTACGTCATGGGCATCGAACCAAAGAAGGCCGGCTGACCTCCCATTTTAGACATATCATTCATCCGACGCATGAACTCATTCTGGGTCAATACTACCGGAAGCTCGTCCGAACTTAGCGGTTGTACGTCTACGGAATAGCCGGCTCCGGCTACGCCTTCGAACAGGGATTTCAGGGACGTTTTCTCGTCTTCACTCAGTACGCTTTCCACCGTAACACCTTTGTCGATCAGGCGATCCAGACTGTCGGCATCTACACGTTTGAAGGACGTTTTCTCCAACTTCTGCTCCATCTTGCCGATGAAGTGCGGGTCAATCGCACCTTCCAGCTTCAGGACATCGTACCCCCGGGTCAGAGCCGTTTGAATGTACGCATCCTGTTTACCAGCGTCGGTAGTATATAGCCACACCAGCGAATCGTCTTTATCTTTCTGCGTCGCTTCGGTTTTGGTTTTGTACTCTTCCAGCGTATAGTACTTCTCATCCGCACTTTGCAGCAGGACAAAATCTTTGGCTTTGTCGTAAAACTTGTCGTCCGACACCATACCGTACTTGATGAAGAGGCCGATATCACTGAACTTCTCTTCGTAACCCGTACGGTCATTCTTGAAGAGTTCATTCAGCTTATCCGCTACTTTACGGGTAATGTACCCGTTAATTTTCTTCACGTTCGCGTCAGCTTGCAGGAAGCTACGGCTTACGTTTAGCGGAATGTCTGGTGAGTCGATTACCCCGTGCAGCAGCATCAGGAAATCGGGCACGACGTCTTTTACTTCATCCGTGATGAAGACCTGACGGCTGTACAACTGAATCTTCTCACGGCTCAGTTGCAGTTCATTCTTGATTTTGGGGAAGTAGAGAATACCCGTCAGGTTGAAGGGATAATCTACGTTGAGGTGAATCCAGAACAGCGGTTTTTCTGAGAACGGGTACAGAGTTTCGTAGAACTTCAGGTAGTCCTCGTCCGTCAGGTCGTTCGGATTTTTCGTCCAGATGGGTTCGGTTTCGTTGATCACCTTACCGTCGAATTCGACGGGGATGGGCAGGAATTTGCCGTATTTCTCCAGAATGGTATTCAAACGGTACTGTTCCAGAAATTCTTCTGAGTCCGGAGCTACGTGCAGAATAATGTCCGTGCCACGTTCGGTTTTGTCAGCCGACGTAATCTCAAATTCCGTTGAACCATCGCAAATCCAGCGGGCTGCTGGAGCATCCTGATACGACTTGGTAACGATTTCTACCTGCGAGGCCACCATAAATGCCGAGTAGAAGCCCAGGCCAAACTGACCAATAATCGCTCCCCGCTCCACACCCTGATCTTTGTATTTTTCCACGAATTCCAGAGCACCGGAGAAAGCAATCTGATTGATATACTTTTTAATCTCGTCGGCGGTCATGCCCAAACCTTTATCACTAATGGTAATGGTTTTGGCTTCTTTATCAACGGAAACTTTGATCGTCAAATCTCCTAATTCTCCGCCATATTCGCCCAAAGACGCTAATCGCTTGATTTTCTGCGTGGCATCAACGGCGTTGGATACTAATTCGCGAAGAAAAATCTCATGGTCGGAATACAGAAATTTCTTAATGATGGGGAAAATATTCTCCGTGTGAATCGAAATATTCCCCTTTTCATGAAAAGTGGTTGTATCCATTGGTATGTAATAAGTTGGAATGATGGTGAATCAGGTAACAGTCTAGCAAAGGTTATTCCTAACTAAATAAAATGTCATATTGACAGGCAAAGACAAAATCGTATCAGGTACGGTGAAAAAAAGGTAATAACATTGGTATAAAAATAAGTTAAAATTGCATATTAATTGCTTATCCTGCTTTACCTCGAACAATTCGTATGTATAACCTATGAACAGACGGCATAAAAAGTGCCGTCTGTTTTATTTTCCATAGGGTTTGGGAATGATCCTTTTTTAAAAATTTTCCGTACTGCATTACTTTGAACAGTGTCTCAGTGTATAAAGCTTTACTTAAGCAAGAGAATTAAAGGCTACTGTTTACCAAGGTATTGAAAATATTTTTTTATTATTAAAATGTGAAAATGCCGCGAAGAGGAGACATATTTTAAAGATAAATGAGTGTTTTTACTTATGTAAACTTCTGTAAATGAGTCTTATAATGCAGAAAAGCCTTGAAAAACGTTGCCGACTACAAAAAAGCTCAAAACACTTTAATGATGAATTACGTTAGTATCGGTACTCACAGAGCGGCGGGCGACTTTGAAATGTAAATTTTTAAATTGTACTTTTGCAATAGTAATTCTTGAGTGACCTAAAGCTCTTCAGCCTTAAATAACGATACCCAACTATGAAAGCACCTGTTTCCTCCAAATCCATCAGTCCGACGGACTATCTAATTGCCGCAGTTTTATTTTTAGGTTTATTGTTGACCGTCTTTTCGTTCAGCCAGATTCACTAAGAACTTATAACTGTTCCGTAGCAAACTAGCCTTTTAGGAGTATCCGCATATGTACCTCTGTCAAGCCCGCAGTTAAACGGCTCGACAGAGGTTTTTTATTCCTAGGTATGGGATAAAGTAAGGGTAAATTTGCCGACACGAGCAAAAGCCCTTTTATTCGCCTCTGCTTAACTAAACATTTCAAGTAGTGAATCATCTTTGGGGTATAGATTTGGGAGGCACCAAAATTGAGTGTGCCGTATTAAACGCCGACAACATCAAAGAAGTCCGGGTTCGTCGCCGGATTCCTACCGAAGCCGACCAAGGGTACGAACATATTCTTAATCAGATTGAAAAACTGGTTAACCAGGTTATTGAAGAGTTAGGTGAACGGCCGGAGAAAATTGGCTTTGCTACTCCCGGTACGCTTGATCCTGTTACGCAAACGATGCGGGGCTGTAATACCGTAGTAATGAATGACCAGCCCATGCAGAAAGATCTTGAAGCACGGCTGGGCGTATCCTGTTTGATTGCCAATGATGCCAACTGTTTTGCCTTAGCCGAGGCCCTTTTGGGTGCTGCACCTGAAGTACATCCGAATGCTCAGGTTGTATTCGGTATCATTATGGGTACGGGCGTCGGTGGGGGCGTAGTAATCAACGGAAAAGTATGGGGCGGTCGTCAAGGAATTGGCGGTGAATGGGGGCATATCTTTCTGGATGAATCCGGAGGGCCTTGCTACTGCGGAAATGTAGGTTGCGTAGAAACGGTATTATCAGGACCTTCGCTTCAACGTTTTTACACGCAGGAAGCCGGTGAAAAACGCAGTATGCCTGACATTTTGGCCCGCCATCAGGCCGGTACGGATGCGGCCGCAACGGCTACCGTTGAACGTATGCTGAATCAGTTCGGAAAGGCGTTGTCGATCATTACCAATTTGCTTGATCCGGACGTGATTGTGATTGGGGGGGGCGTCTCTAACATTGATCTGCTGTATACCGAAGGCGTACAGCGGGCACAAAAGCACATCTTTACGCCTAAGCCTGATGTGTTAGTAGTGAAAAACGTGTTAGGCGATAGTGCGGGCGTTTTTGGAGCAGCTCTTTTGTAATAAATATCTCTCATTTATTCAAAATTAAACCTCGTACAGCCATGCAACTTTCAGCAGACCGGACGGCTCTCGTCCTGATTGAGTTTCAGAATGATTTTACGACCGAAGGAGGTGTTTTGCACGACGGCGTAAAGGCCGTTATGGAATCGACTCAGATGCTCCCGCATACCATCGAACTGGTTCGTCAGGCTCGGGAAGCGGGTGTACAGATTGTACACGTACCGATTTCTTTCACGGAAGATTACCATGAATTGAATCCGACGCCGTACGGAATTCTGAAAGGGGTCAAAGATGCCGGAGCCTTCAAAAAGGGAACCTGGGGTGCCGAAATTATTTCGGATTTGCATCCGCATCCCGAGGATATCGTCATCGAAGGAAAACGGGGGCTGTGTGGGTTTGCTAGCACAAACCTCGATTTTATCCTGCGAAGCCGAGGGTTACAAAACATCGCTCTGGCGGGTTTTCTCACCAATTGCTGCGTGGAATCGACGATGCGGACAGCCTACGAAAAAGGTTATTACGTCATGACTCTGACCGATTGTTGTGCAACACTAAGTCAGGAGGAACACGACAACGCTCTGACAAAGGATTTCCCCATGTTTAGTCAGCCCATGACGCATCAGGAGTTTCTAAGCTCCGTAGGTACGGAAGTGGAGCTGGTAGGGAAAGGCTATGAATAGATAAAACGCGACTCAGTACTGCTGAGTCGCGTTTTTTATTTTTACGGGAATGGAAAGCGGCAGTGTTTATCCGCAGTAAAGCGAAGAATACGTAACAAATGAATCCTTTTGATACATTAAAAGATCTTTCCTGAACGCTTTGTATCAATGACACGCTACTGTCTATGAAATCATAGGATTACAGAGCGGGTATATTCGTCTGGAGCGTCGCATGCGGCTATCCACATTTAAATTTTTGTCTCCGCCACCGCTTAGACCTAAGCATTAAAAGCCATATTTGAACGAAAATGCTCTTTTTTAAAAAATTATCCGTGCAATGAAACGCCTATTTACCGCCTGTCTTTTGCTGGGAACAATCCAAGCGGGTCTGTCCCAAACGAACTTTAAATATCGGCCATCCGCCCATTCGCACAACGATTACGAACAAATTAAACCTCTGGAAAATGCGTATGCTTTAGGCTTTGGCTCGATTGAAGCAGATGTATACGTACAAAATGGGGAATTGATGGTGGCTCACGAACGCAACGAAATCAAACCCGAGCGTACCTTCCGTCAATTGTATCTGACGCCCTTGCTCAAATTAGTACGGCAGCACGAAGGTTATCCGTACCCGGGCCATCATCCCTTGCAATTGATGGTTGATCTGAAGGATGCGGAAGCGTTGCCCCTGCTGGAGCACTTACTCAAATCACATCAATTTGAACTGAAGCAGGTTCGCTTTGTGGTGAGTGGTAATATGCCTCGTCCAGAAGAATTCAAAAATTACGATCCGATCATCAATTTTGATGGCCGTCGCTCTCAAAGCTATGCGGCTGACGCAAAGGCACGCGTACCCTTGATTAGTGCCGACTTTAAAGAATTCAGCACGCAAGCCTGGGATGGTATTACACCGCTCCCGAAGGAGGTAGAGTCAAAACTAAAAACCTTCGTCGCTCAGGCTCACGCCAATGGGCAGAAAACCCGCGTATGGGGAACTCCGAACACGGCTCTGGCATACCAGACCCTTCAGAAAATTGGACTCGATTACATTGGCTCGGATCAACTCGACAAATTGGCGGCTACCCTTAACTAGTACGGTCAATTTGCGGCCTGGTGTAATCTTTTAGTAAACGGAATGGTTACTTCTTTAGCCGTTCGTACCGGATGGTGCGAACGGTTTTTTCTATCGAAATTGACTGGGTATGAAGCTCATTAAATTAGCCGCAGGCGTAGTGAATACCATTCCGCTGGACTGGAATGGCAATCTTCAAAATATTCTTTCCTGTATTGAGGAAGCCCGTAATCAGGAGGTTACGCTTTTATGTTTACCCGAACTAAGCTTGAGTGGATATGGCTGCGAAGATATGTTTTACGCACCCTACGTAGCGGAAACGGCCCTGAGTCAGTTGCAGGAAATCGTTCCGTATACTTCCGATCTGGCCGTATCGGTGGGTTTGCCTTTAATGCTGAACAACAAGCTGTACAACGCTTCCTGTTTTATCGTCAATCGGCAGATTCGGGGTTTTGCACTCAAGAAAAATCTGGCTAATAACGGAATCCATTACGAAACCCGCTGGTTTCACGCGTGGTCAGCCGGGGATCGAACCAATGTAAAAATAAACGGAATTGATTACCCCGCGGGCGATCTGCTCTTCGAGGTAGCCGGAGCCAAGATCGGTTTTGAAATCTGCGAAGATGCCTGGATTGCCAATCGTCCCGGTCGCGAGTTATACGCTCGTGGCGTGGACATCATTCTGAATCCTTCCGCCAGCCACTTTAGCTTCTTCAAAAGCCAGACCCGCGAACGGTTTGTCCAGGATGGTAGTCGTTCCTTCGGTTGCGTGTACGTGTATACGAACCTGCTGGGCAACGAAGCGGGACGGGCCATCTACGATGGGGATGCCATGATTGCTCAGTCGGGAGAAATGCTGGCTTCGGGTACACGTTTCAGCTATACCGATCATTACATGGTCACGGCAACGGTCGATCTGGAAAAAGGTCGCCTCGAGCAAATGCAGAACCGGGCGGTGTTCAGCAAAACTGCCGATGCATTGATGGTTTCCGTACCCTTCCAGTGGCCCGAGATTCGTCCGGCCCGCAACCAGTACGTACTGGAAGACTGGGAAGCCAAAGGTTACCAAAAAGAAGAGGAATTTGCCCGGGCGGTATCGCTGGCCTTGTTTGACTACCTGCGGAAAAGTCGTTCGCAGGGCTTTGTCGTATCGCTCTCGGGGGGTGCTGACTCGTCGGCCTGTGCCGCTCTGGTCTATCTGATGGTAGAACTGGGCATAGAAAGTATTGGAATCGAGCGATTCAAACAACGACTCAGCTATATTGAAAAAATTCAGCAGGCGACTTCGACCAAGGAAATCGTGCATGAGTTGCTGTACTGCATCTGGCAGGGAACGGAAAATTCTTCGGCTGAGACGAAGTTTTCGGCAACCTCACTGGCCGAGGATCTGAACGCCCGTTTCTACGATGTCAACATCAATGGCCTCGTTGAAACCTACAAAGAACTCATCGAGTCGGGCCTGGATCGGAAGCTGAGCTGGGATACGGATGACATTGCCCTGCAAAACATACAGGCTCGGGTACGGGCTCCAAGTGCCTGGTTGCTGACTAATATTTACAACTGTTTGTTACTGTCCACCTCCAACCGTTCGGAAGCATCCGTAGGCTATGCGACCATGGATGGGGATACCGCGGGGAGTATCTCGCCGCTGGCGGGTATCGATAAAACGTTTCTGCGGAAATGGCTCCTGTGGCTGGAAGAAGTAGGGCTGGGGGGGACCCTGCAAGTAAAAGGCCTGAATGCCATGAACAATCTGCAACCTACGGCCGAGTTACGCCCCGCAGACCGGAAGCAAACGGATGAGGCTGATTTGATGCCTTACGAGGTGCTCAATGCAATTGAAACTTACGGCTTCCGCGATAAACAGCCGCCGAAGGAAGTTTTGAAAAAGCTGGAACTGGATTTCGAAGGCATTTATACGCGGGAAGAGTTGGTTGCCTGGACGGAACGGTTTTTCCGCCTCTGGAGCCGTAATCAATGGAAACGCGAACGGTATGCTCCCAGCTTCCACATCGACGACCGGAATCTCGATCCGCGTACCTGGCTTCGTTTTCCTATTCTGTCGGGCGGTTTCGAAAAAGAACTGGCTGAACTGCGGGAAGAGGCGAATACTCCTTTGGGACGCCGCCGGATTGGATTTGGAAATTAACGAAGTAGTTCGGCTGGGTTTGCTGTCGTTACAGAATGAGTGAATTGGCTGGGGACGCGTCAAAGACGCGTCCCCAGCTATTTTTAAAACGCTTACAAATGAAGATGACGAAGAACTGTAAGTATTAAAACTTCCCCTGCAACGCTTCCATCGCTACCGCCAGATACACCAACGGAGCATTCCAGTTGATGGCAATCTCATTAGAAGCGTACGAGCAAACATCATCCGTAAACGAAACATCGGGAATTTTTGAAGGATAGGTTGTACACTTATCCTGCTGTCCCGGATTGGCCCCCCCCGAAATCATACCGGGTATGGGGTCTACGACGCCATCCGCTTCCGACAATCGATGGTGGGGGTGCATGACCCGCTTACTTCCAAAGCCCGTCAGGAAGCAGTAGCCCGTCGCATTTTGTCCGAGCAAATAATTCAGATTCGACAAGGCTCCCGCTAAATACTCTTTCCGCGGACTCAGTCGATACGCGTGCAGTAAAGCAATCCCCTGATTGGCCGCAACCGAACTGCTTCCCCAAATGAAATCTTTCGCCGTCTGGCCCATTACGGTGGCGTTAGCACTGGCCGCATAGTCAGCCACCAACGCATCAGCTTCCTTCAGTAACAAAGCCCGAAGTCCCGACACTTCGCCCTGAGCTGCTTCGGGCAATTGCTTTTGCAAACGGGTAAGGGTATAATAACCCAGGGTCCGGACCTGATTCCAGGAGGGCAAGGGAGCTTTGGGGTCGGGTAGCCAGGCTAGTCGGTATTGTTTGTCTTTCGTCAGGGCATACAACTCGGCAGCAGCCCAGATCCACTCATCGCTCACGTCACGGTCGCCGTACGTTCCGGTACTGATGTCAGGATCGAAGGACTTATTGATGGCATCCTGATCATACAAAACTTTGGGATTTTCCTTGGCCCAGTTCCAGGCCTGTACCGCCATGACCCGGCAGGAGTCCGACAGACCCGGCAATGCTTTGGAGAAAGGCTTGAATACCCGGGCCGCCTGAGCCATCACCGCCGCAAAATCGAGCGTGGCGGCGGTACTTTTCTGAACGACGTACCGTACGGTGTGAGCATTCTGCGGCATAATCATCCCATCAAATTTGGCGTTGGTGAGCTTATGATACACACCGCCGTCGTTGGGATCCTGCATGGTGAGCATCCAGCGAAGATTAACGAGTACTTCATCCAGTAAATCCGGAATAGCATTCGTTTTCTCGGGAATATCCAGCGAAAGTTTCTGAACAAAAGCCGGATGATCTTCATACAGCGAAAGCAACGTTCCTACCGTAATACCCGAATTCACGATGTACTTGTTATAATCACCCGCATCATACCAGCCGCCGGGCGAAGACAGCACCGTACCCGCTGGACGCTCCTTCGATGCCGCTGAGGGGTGTACCACCACCTTCGTATCCGGATGACCTACGGGGCGGGCCCATTTGCCCGCGTAGGCTTTTGTTAGGGGGGCCGAAACCCGGTTGTAGTAAAACATCTTAATACTGGCCTGGGCGACGCTTCGGTGAATATTGCCCTGAATTTTGAACGGATACGAAGTACCAACCTCCGGGATGACTAGCTGATAGGTACCGGGTTTTTGAAAAGCCGTAAAATCAGCCACGCGGGTTTGCCGGGAGGCGTACGGATTGGTTCGTACCTCGCTCAGTGTACCCCTGAATACGGTATCCCGTCCGGCTATCACTGCAAAGGTCCGACCGGTTTCGGGTACAATGGCGTGTTTCGGTGCGTTCGGATAAAAACCAATCTGGTTGAGCTGAATGGATTCGGTGGGTGTCTGGGCCGCTAGCGTGCCGCTTACAAGGAACAGTAAAAAAAGAAACTGGATACGCATGCAGTGCTGGGTTTAGAGCAAGAATATACGCAAGTTAAGACGGAGCCTTAGGTACGGCAATTGCAAAGCCGCTGGAATCGACGAAATATCGCTAAACGACTGTAGCTTTGTCCGGTTATTGCCGATTCGGCAACCGCTTCAACATTTAGATCACTGCATGTTTCTCGCCATCGACGTCGGTAATACTGACATTGTTTTTGGAATCCATCCGGGTTCGGGCTGGCGGTGCCAGTTTCGCATTCCCACGCATTATAGCACACGTTCGGCGGACTACGAAGTACGTGTACGTACGCTTTTTCTGGAAAATGATCTGAAAATCAGTGACATCACCCGCGTAGGTATCAGTAGCGTGGTGCCGGGTGAAACCGCATTAATCCGTAGCCTGGTCACGGAATTATTCCAGCTTGACCCTTTTGTGGTAGGGCCGGATCTGTATCCGCTACTGGGCCTCGGTATCGCCAGCCCCCGCGAGATCGGTACTGACCTGGTGTGCAATGCCGTCTATGCCTGGGAAACGTACCAACAAAATAGTGTCGTTGTGGATTTTGGTACGGCTCTCACGTTTACCGTCGTCAGCGAGGCCCGAATTGTGGGCGTGAATATCGTACCGGGGATTAAAACGGCCCTGCGATCCCTCTTTGCCAATACCGCCCAGCTGCCCGAAGTGCCGCTGGAAATGCCCGAGTCAGCCATTGGCAAGAACACCGTACACGCCATTCAGGCCGGAATCTTGTGGGGCTACGTAGGTTTAGTGAAGGAACAATTATTTCAGATTCAGAATGAAGTGGGTCCGTGTAAGGTACTGGCCACGGGTGGTCTTTCCTCCGTCCTGAAGCCTTTACACGAATTGTTTGAAGAAGTAGACATCAACCTGACGCTTAATGGTCTGAAAATCATTGGCGATAAATTGTATAATTGAACTTTAAAAACAAATTCTATAATTGAACGTTTATTTTAAACGATTGTTTAAATTTTATTTGGAAGAATCTATTCTTCTGGTTTTTATTTGCATCACTGTATGACGACCAACCAAAACGATACCGAGGAAAAGATTAAGGAAGCGGCTCAACGCATCTTCCTGGAGAAAGGTTATGAGGGTACAACGATTCGGGATATTGCCGAAGCGGCCCAGATCAATACGGCTTTGACGAATTACTATTTTCGAAGTAAGGAGAAGCTGTTCTGGCTGGTGTACGAATCCTTGTTGAAAGAGGCGATACAGAGTGTTCAGGCAATTCTGGACAAGCCCATTCCGATGGAAGAGAAGTTGATGGGACTGATCGATCACATGTTTGAAACGCAGGCGGCTAATCCCAATCTATCCATGTTCCTGATGAACGAGTGCCGTCGGGATCCGAAGAGTTTCGCGGAGAAAACGGGCGTAGGGTGCCACTTGCTGGAAGGTGGTTTTATACAACAGTTTCAGGAAGAAGTGGAAAAGGGCACCATCACGAATGTATCTGCAGAACACATGCTACCGCTGGTATTTGGACTCATCCAGCAGATTTTTGTCGGACGGGAACTCCATATGCATTTGTTTCAGGTCGATGAATCCGAGTTTTTAACGTTTGCCCGCGAACAAAAGCGGATCATCAAAGACATGCTCTGTACGTATTTGTTCAAGAAATAGATTAGTCTTTTTTCCCCTATACAAGCCCCGGTTTACGTGGGGCTTTTCTTTTAACCCCAATTTAAACAAGCGTTTAAATTATTTATTTTAATCAAATAATACAATGTTACGCCTTCCCCTGATTGTTGGCCTATTCCTGCTCAGTTCGGGCGTTTGGGCTCAGAAACTGACGCTGGCCGACCTAACCGACAGAGCTCTGACGCACAATCTGGACGTCCGGTCTATTCAGCTCGAACGCGAGATTACGGACGCTCGTATCAAAGAAGTTCGTTCGTCAGCCTTACCGCAGGTAAATTTTGCGGGCGACTATAAGTATTACCTCAAGATTCCGGCTCAGGTCATTCCTTTATCGGCTTTTGGCGGACCGGAAGGATCGTACTCGGCGGCAGCGTTTGGACTGCCCTGGAACCTGGGAAGTACGGTACAAGCCAATCAGATTCTGTATAATCCTTCGCTGATGATTGGTCTGAAAGCCGCGAAAGTGGGTCGGGAAGTCGCTGATTTACAGATTCGTCGCACTCGAGAAGACATCGCTTATAATGTCGGAGCTACATATTTCAATGCTCAGACCGTAGCTCAGCAGGTTCAGTTTCTTGAAGGAAACATCAAGGCCCTGGATCGCTCTATTCAAATTACGGATTTGCAGTTTCAGCAACAAATGGCCAAAGGCATCGACGTAGATCGGCTGCGGCTGAATAAGGTTTCCATGCAAACGCAGATTGAATCGCTGAAAGCCGATTACGCTCGTATGCTGAATATGCTCAAGTTTCTGGCCGGTATTCCACAGACCGAAACGATCGAAATTGAACAACGAATCGAGGAAACGGCGATTGTCGTACCGACGGCCGAAGAAAGTGGACTGAACCGTACCGAACTACTGTTGCTGGATCGTCAGCAGGTGGCTAATACGCTGGAGCAACGCAACATCAAAGCGGGATTCCTGCCGACGGTTTCCGCATATGGCGTAGCCAATCACAGCGTGTTTGCCATTGGCGGCAATGAATCCTACATCAAAGGAATCCCCGCCTACTGGTTGGGCTTACAGGTGAACTGGAGCATTTTTGATGGGTTTACCCGCCGCAACAAGCTGGCTCAGAAACAACTGGAAGGACAGCAGTTATCACTTGATCTTCAGAAGACCAAAGAGTCCATCAGTATGGATATTTCGAATGCTCGTACACAGATGACCGTTCAGCAGCAAAACCTGAAAACATCCGATGAACAGGTGCGACTGGCTCAGAAAGTATACGAGCAAACGCAGCTGCAATTCAAGGAAGGAACGATTGACATCAGCAACCTCATCCAGACGGAAAACTCCCTACGGGAAGCTCAAAATAACTACCTGAGTTCGTTGGTCAAACTCCGTACGGCCGAACTCGACTGGCGGAAAGCAACCGGAAATCTCATCACTAAATAGATCAAAACACTCCTATGAAACGAATAATTGTAGCCATTGCCCTCGTGTCTACGCTGGGGCTGACGGCCTGGAAACTGCTAGACAACAAGGAAAAAGTTGCCGAAAAAGTATACAAACCCAATCCAAACCTGAAAGTGGGCGTGCGTACGGCCAAGGCCGAAGTACGCGATCTATCCCTCGAATCGCAGTTTTTAGGTTCGTTTGAGGCGAATCGGGAAATTGAAATTCGTCCGCAAGCCGGTGGTGAAATTGTCCAGTTACCCATCGTGGAAGGACAGGTCGTAGGAGCCGGAAAGCTCGTTGCTAAGCTCGACGACGATCAACTCCGCTACCAGATCGAGGCTTTGGAAGTACAGATTGAAGGATACAAAAATGACCTGAAACGCTACGAAGCGTTGGTGAAAGGGGATGCAACGCCCGCGGTCAACATCGAGAAAACGCAGCTCAACATCCGGGCTACGCAGGCTCAGGTAAAGCAGTTACAGAAACAACTGGCGAATACCACAATTACGGCACCGTTTTCGGGTATTGTAACGTCCAAAATGGTGGAGAAAGGATCGGTTGTGTCACCGGGTACGCCGCTGGCTAAAGTAACAGATATCTCTACGCTGAAACTGGTCGTACAGGTCCCGGAAAAAGCCATCAACCAATTCCGGATGGGACAAAGTATTGCGGTAAAAACCGAGGTCTACCCCGATACTGAATTTAAAGGCCGGGTTTCTCTGATCGGTGCTCAGGGCGATGCCGCTCACAATTATCCCATCGAAATTTCCGTCGCCAATTCCAATGCTCATGCCTTGCGGGCGGGTATGTACGGTACGATTGCCAATACCAGCGAATTGAAAGGTCAGAGTCTGTCCGTACCGCGTCAAGCGATCATCGGTTCGACCAAACAGCCGCAACTGTACGTCGTTGAAAACGGAACAGCCATCCTGCGTGACGTACAAATTGGAGCAACGACGAACGATTACTACGAGATTACGAAAGGCTTGCAGGCGGGCGAACAGGTCGTCGTTAGTGGACAAATCAACCTCCAGAACGGTACCCCGGTGGTTGCTCAATAAGGTAGTAGTTTGAGAAGTTTGATTCGTTTGAGAAGGTTTGAGCGGTTGGTAAAAAGGTAGACTGGAATGGTTTGACTGGGAGAACAGGAGAAGCCCTTCAGTGCAGCGAATACAGAAAAGTGACGCCAAGCCTCATACTATTAAACGAATCAAACCTTCTTAAAGCATCCTCCAACTATCAGGCAAAGCTTTCCGGCACAACTAGCACAGGATATGAATTTTATAGAAACCATCATCAAGCGACCTTCCATGATTATCGTATTGTTTGCGATACTCACGCTCGGAGGGTTTGCTTCGTATCGGCTGCTCAGCTACGAGCTGATGCCCGAGTTTTCCATTCCGGTCGTAACCATTACCACGGTGTATCCCGGAGCGGCTCCGTCCGAAGTAGAATCGGAAGTAAGTAAGAAAATCGAGGACGCCGTATCGGGCCTCGACAACATCGATAACATTACCACCAAGTCGCTGGAAAGTGCTTCGCTGGTGATTGTGGAATTCAAAGCGGGTACGGACATTGACAATGCTCTGGATGAAACCCAGCGGAAGATCAACAACATGGTGAGCGACCTTCCAGACGACGCCGAAACGCCTTCGCTGTCCAAAATCTCACCCAGCGATCAGCCGATTATGCAGTTACTGGCTACGTCGAGTCTGCCTAATGAAGTGTTCTACCAGCAGGTAGAGGACCGATACCTGCCTCTGATGCAACAGGTCCCCGGTGTCGCTGAAATCACAATGGTGGGGGGTGATAAACGCGAAGTACGGGTGAACGTCAACGACGATAAACTCAACTATTACGGCATATCGCTGCTCCAGGTAACCCAAGCCATTAATCAGGCCAACATGGAGTTCCCGACGGGGAAAGTCAAAAGCTCGTCCGAGCAGATTACGCTGAAGCTGGCCGGTAAGTTTTCCTCCATGGACGACATTCGGAATCTGGTGGTGGCAACGCCCCCCAACGGAAGTCCGATTCGCGTAAAAGACGTGGCTACAGTTACGGATGGACTGGCCGATACGGAAAGTATCAGTCGTTTCAACGGACAAAACGGGATTGGGATGTTCATCAAGAAACAATCTGATGCCAACGCGGTGGAAATCAGTCGCCTGATTCAGGAACGACTAGCAACTATTGAAAAAGAGAACGCCAAAGACAACGTACATTTTACGATTGCCTATGACAGCAGCACGTTTACGTTGGAGTCCGTGGAGGCCGTTACGCACGATTTGATTCTGGCCGTTGTGCTGGTGGCGGTCGTGATGCTACTCTTCCTGCATAGTATCCGGAACGCCATTATTGTCATGATTTCTGTACCGGCTTCGCTGGTTTCGGCCTTCCTTTTTATGTACGTCATGGGCTATTCGCTCAACCTGATGACCCTGCTGGCCCTTTCGCTGGTAATCGGTATTCTGGTCGATGACTCGATTGTAGTACTGGAAAACATTCAGCGGCACCTGGAGATGGGTAAAAATCGCTGGCAGGCGACGCTCGATGGGGTGAAGGAAATTGGCTTTGCGGCCGTAGCTCTGACGCTGGTGATTGTGGTGGTATTCGTGCCCATTACCATGGTTAGCTCCATCATTGCCGACCTGTTACGCCAGTTCTCGTTGACGGTAGCGTTTTCGACGATGGTCAGTTTGCTGGTCAGTTTTACGCTGACGCCGTACCTGACGTCCCGAATTGCCCGGCTGGAACACCTGAATCCGAAGAATCCTTTCCACGCTTTTCTGTTGTGGTTTGAACGCGGACTGACGGGTTTATCCAACTGGTACCAGCGTACGCTCGTTTGGGTGATTGGTCACAAAATCGCCTTTACCGGAATCCTGATCGCCATTTTCGTGGCAACGGGCTGGGTGATGGGTCTGGGTATTATCGGACAGGAATTCGTGGCTCAGGGCGATCAGGGCAAGTTTCTGCTGACGATGAAACTGGATAAAAGTGCTTCCCTGCAGCAAAACAACCTGACGGCCCGTAGCATTGAAGATTACCTGCGGAAGAAACCGGAAGTAGAAACCATTTTCGCTAACGTGGCGGGTGCCAGTACGGGCATGTCGAGTACGGGTCAGGGCGAAACCAACCGGACGGAGTTAACCATTGAGCTGGCTCCGGCGGAAGAGCGACCGAACCAGTTGCCGACGGAAAAGTACATGATTGAAACGCGTAAGGAGCTGTCGGAGCGTTTCCCGGGTATTGAATTTACCTCTTCCGTAATCGGGATGGTCAACTCCGGAGGTTCACCGATTGAAATGATTCTGAGCGGGGATAACCTCGACGAGTTAATGAAAACCGCAGGGCAGGTAGCCGATCGCCTGAAGAAGACGCCGGGTGCCAACGATGTGAAGGTTTCAGTAGAAGCCGGAAATCCCGAAGTACAAGTGAACATCGACCGGGAGAAGATGGCAAAACTGGGCCTGAACATTCAGACCGTAGGTGGCTTGCTGCAAAACGCCTTTGCTGGTAACGATGATTCGAAATACCGCGAGGGTAGCGAAGATTACGACATTCGGATTATGCTAGATGCCTTTGACCGGAAAGATCCCGAAGCGGTGAAGAACATTACGTTCTTCAGCCCGATCGCGAATCGTCCGGTACGGCTGGCCGAGTTTGCCGACGTGCGTCTGGGTAGCGGGCCTTCGTTGCTCGAACGTAAAAATCGCCGTACCTCCGTTACGATTACGGGGAATACGCTTGGCGTAGGATCCGGTACGCTGATCAACACAATCAATGAAGATCTAACGAAAAATCCGCTTCCGGCTAACGTAACGCTGAGTTGGGGTGGGGACGCCAAGAGTCAGAGTGAAGGATTCGGCTCGTTGGGACTCGCCATGGTGGCCGCTCTGATGCTGGTGTACTTCATCATGGTCTTGCTGTACGACAGCTTTATTTATCCGCTGGTCGTATTGTTCTCCATCCCCGTGGCCATCATTGGAGCGATGATTGCTCTGGCTCTGTCGTCCTCCAACATGAGCATCTTCGCGATGCTGGGTATGTTGATGTTGATGGGTCTGGTTATGAAAAACGCCATTTTGATTGTGGACTTTGCCAACCAGCTCAAAGCTCAGGGCATGCATTACAAGGAGGCCATCATTCACGCCGGAGAAGAACGTCTGCGACCCATTCTGATGACCACCATCGCCATGGTAATCGGGATGTTACCCATCGCACTGGCGGCCGGGGCTGGTTCGGAGTGGAAAAACTCCTTGGCCTGGGTGTTGATTGGTGGATTAACCAGTTCGATGATTTTGACCATATTCCTGGTACCCATGATTTATTACCTAGTCGATCGGGTTCGGGAAAAGTGGGGGAGTAAGCAAAAGAAAAAAGTAGAAGAATTAGAGTCAGTACCTGTTTAAGCCGTGAAAATAAGGGTGTCTTTCGAAAGGAGGGCACCCTTTTATTTGGGTAAGAGCGGGTTAAAAAGAGTGAACCGAATTTCAACCCGACCCAAGTCTTCAAAAATGAAACGTCAGCTGCCGCCCATCCCATTCATCTGCCCGCTCCAGGTTCGACAGCGTGACTCCCATAAGCCGAATCCCCATGCGGAGGGGGAAAATCCCCTCGAACAGCTCCCGTACCATGCGTTCGTAAAACGCCTGTTCGGTAATGGGTTGCAGGCTGGTTCGACTGCGAGTAATCTGTTCAAAATCACCGAACTTCACTTTCAGCGTTACCGTTTTGCCGTACGCCTGAGCCCGCTCGGCTCGTCGCCACACTTCCTCCGTAATGGGCCAGAGTTCATTCAGCAATAATTCCACGTCTTCCAGATCCGTCGAAAAGGTTTCTTCCGCTCCGATGGACTTCCGAATCCGATCGGGGTTGACCAGCCGATCATCCTGTCCCCGGGCAATCTGGTAATACCAACGACCCACTTTTCCAAAATGTTTCACCAGTACCTCCAGCGGCTGAGCTTTCAGATCGGCTCCGGTAAAAATGCCCATCTTGTGCATTTTATCGGCAGTAACCTTACCAATCCCGTGAAAATCCTTGACGTGTAAGCCCGCCACAAACGCTTCTGCCTGTTTGGGTTTAATGATGAAAAGACCATCCGGCTTGTTATAGTCGGAGGCGATTTTGGCCAGAAATTTGTTAAAGGATACCCCCGCTGAAGCCGTCAGTCCGGTTTCTTCCCGAATCTGGTTTTTGATCTCCTGAGCAATTTGCGTAGCCGTTTCGATCCCTTTCAGGTTTTCGGTAACGTCGAGGTAGGCTTCATCCAGCGAAAGCGGTTCAATCATAGGCGTATAGCGGGCGAAAATTTCGCGAATTTGAACCGAAACCGCCTTGTACACATCAAATCGCGGCCGGACAAAAAGAAGGTGCGGACACTTCCGCAACGCCGTTACCGAGGCCATTGCCGAGCGAACGCCGTACTTACGGGCTTCGTAACTAGCTGCCGCCACCACACCCCGTTCACGGCTACCCCCCACCGCCAGCGGTTTCCCCCGCAGCTCCGGATTATCCCGCTGTTCGACGCTGGCGTAGAAAGCGTCCATGTCAATATGTATGATTTTCCTAAATGTTGCCAAAATTCAGTGTGTACCTTTGGGTCTAGGGTTTTGTGTTTGGAGTTTTGGGTGGTTTACCACTGCGATTCGATTTTAACACAGCGTATATCCTTAACACAGTGATTGCTTCCTTTGTGGAATGTTGTGTAGCTATATCGATAGGGTCCAAAGGAATCAACAACGCTAAACCCAGAACGCTAAACGCAAACCATGTTACCCGATCTATACCCTGAACTCCAATTTCAGACCAGTCGTTCCTCCGGACCGGGTGGACAGAATGTAAATAAGGTTGAAAGCAAAGTGGAAGTTCGTCTCAATATTCAAACTTCCCAAATTCTAACGGATGAGCAAAAACAGAAGTTATTCCAACGTCTGGCCTCTCAGCTCAGTACCCAGGGTGAACTCATTATAACGGCTCAACAGTCGCGTAGTCAGCTTACGAATAAAGAACAGGCCGTCAAGAAGTTATACGCGGTTTTGGAAAAAGCTTTTCGCGAACCTCGCGTACGCAAAGCCACTAAACCCACCAAAGCCTCCACGCAGGAAAGGCTCCAGTCCAAACGGCTGGCTTCGGAGCGGAAAGCGTCACGTAGTCGCAAAAACTGGGAAGAGTAAACGCCTTATTATTAATTTTGTTACAAACGATTTCCACATGCATTCTTTCAAACTTAGTTTTCTATTGCTGCTAAGTCCTCTGTTGTTAGTGGCACAAACCAAGAAAAGCGTACAGCGAACCATGCCTGACCGTCCCAAGCTGGTGGTAGGGATTGTGGTCGATCAGATGCGATATGACTTTCTGTTCCGGTATTCAGAAAAATACGGAAAAGGCGGTTTCAAGCGGCTTTTAGGCGAAGGCTTCAACTGTGCGTACACGCATTACAATTACATGCCGACGATTACGGCACCCGGCCATACCTCTATTTATACGGGCTCCGTTCCAGCTATTCACGGGATTGTGGGCAATGACTGGTTTGACCGTAGCTTGGGTCGAGATGTCTATTGTACGGAAGATACCACGGTCGTTACCGCAGGTAATAATCCTTCCCCAGCGGGTCGGATGTCCCCCCGCAATGTACTCGCCAGCACGATTACCGACCAGCTGAAAATCGCGACCAACTTTAAATCGAAAGTCATTGGCGTTTCGCAGAAAGATCGGGGAGCGATCATTCCGGCGGGCCACACGGCCGACGGAGCCTACTGGTTCGATTCCCGCGATGGAAGTTTCATCACCAGTACGTTTTATATGAAAGACGTTCCCCAGTGGGTGAAAGATTTCAATGCGAAAAAACTGGCCAACAAATACCTGGAAAAACCCTGGACGACGCTGTTGCCCATCGAGCAATACACCGAAAGTACCGCCGATGATATGCCCTACGAACAGCCGATTCCGGGCGAAAAGAAACCCGTATTCCCGCACGAAGTAGGTGGTACGTTCCAGGGCTTCTACGAGAACTTCCGGAAAACGCCTTTTGGCAATAGTATTACGAAAGACTTTGCTATAGAGGCTCTCAAAAACGAGAAGTTGGGCAAAGGCAGCGTTACGGATTTCTTGGCCGTCAGCTTTTCCTCGACGGATTACGTAGGTCACAGTTTTGGTCCTAACTCAATTGAAACCCAGGATACCTATCTGCGTCTGGACAAGGATATTGAAGAATTATTAACCTTTCTCGACAGCTGGGTGGGTAAGGAGAATGTACTCGTTTTCCTCTCCGCGGATCACGGCGTAGCAGACGTATGGGGCTTCTCGAACGAACACCACATTGCCGCTGGTTCACTGGACAAAGTGACGGTGAAGGCCCGCGATGTATTGAACAAAGCGTACGGTGAAGCCGATTGGATTCAGTACTACGGCAACTATCAGTTATACCTGAACCCGGCCGTACTAAAAGCAAAAAAGCTGACGTATTCAGATGTATATCCCATGCTACGTGATTCCATCGTGCAAATGAAAGGGGTAGCAAACTTCATCAACCTGCATTCACTGGAAGCCGTTTCCATGAACGACAATCAGGCGTACTTTGTAAAGAATGGCTATCACCCGCGTCGGGGTGGGGATTTTATGCTGGTGTCGGAACCCGGCTGGCAGGATGGCTACACCAAAGCGGGTACGGGCCACGGTACGCTCTACAACTACGATTCACACGTACCTTGCCTGTTCTACGGCTGGAAAATCCCGCACGGTCGTACGGGGGCCTCGACTCACGTAGCCGACATTGCTGCAACGGTATCCTACCTGCTCGACATCCTCGAACCTAGTGGTTGCGTAGGTAAACCAGTGCTGGACATGGTGGGTCAAATCAAGTGAGTTTAGGGTTTTGAGTTTTTACGTTTAGAGTTAAAAAGAGTCCCGGGTTAGGTATCATAAACATACCTAACCCGGGACTCTTTGTTTAGTTTACGTGTTGCGTTTAGGGTTTTGTGTTTAGAGTTAAAAAAGTCCTAGGTTTGGTAGGATTGCGATACCAAGCCTGGGACTCTTTTTATAGGACATTGCTTCGTTAACAACCTTTCACTGTTTGGAGGCTATACTCTTGTACTAATAACTCCAACCACAGTGGTGAAACACCCAAAACTCTAAACACAAAACGCCAGACTTTCTAAAGTTTAAGATTCTCCTTCTTTCCCGATTTCACGGCTGCGTAGATCGCGTCGATAATCTTCAAATCTTTTAGACCCTCTTCGCCATCCACGGGTACAATAGGTTGTTTGCCCTGTAAGATAATCGCCGCCATTTCGTCCATCTGTACGGTTTGGTGCGTCACGATGGGTTGATTCAGTTCACCTTTGTGCGTCCGGCCTTTGATGGGACCGTATCCCGTAGCGGGAAACAATTCAGCAAAACCATTATCGCCCGTCAGGAAGAAACGATCCAGATTGTTAATGTTATAGCTCGACAGACAGGATGCTACGGCTCCACCGGGAAAGCCCAGTTGGAACGTAATCGTCTCATCAACGCCTTCCTTGAATTTTTGCGGATCGGTTTTCGTTTCCTGAGCCGTTACCCAAATGGGTTCTTCGCCTACCATATAGCGGGAACCGTTAATGGCGTAGATGCCAATATCCATCATAGAACCACCACCGGCGAGCTGTTTGTTCATTCGCCACTGACTGGGGTCGCCGATTTTAAAGCCAGAAAGTCCCTGGAAGAAGGTGATTTTTCCGAGTTCGCCCGCTTTTCGCATTCGCACGATTTCCAGCGTATGGGGCTCGAAGTGCATCCGATAACCTACCAGTAGCTTGACGTTGGCTTTCTTACAGGCATCTACCATTTCCTGGCCTTCCTTGGCATTGATAGCCATTGGTTTTTCACAGATCACGTGTTTACCGGCCTTGGCTACACGAATGACCTGATCATGGTGCAAGGCGTTTGGAGTAATGACATAGACGGCATCAATGTCTGCGTTATTCTTGATCTGGTCGAAGTTCTCGTAGTTGTAACAGTTCTTTTCGGGAATCTTGTATTTCGACTGCCAGTCTTTAATCTTCGATGGCGTACCGCTGATAACACCTACCAGTTTCGCCATTTTACTGGATTGCATGGCCTCTGCCACGCGGGTGCCGTAACCACCCAGACCCATAATGGCCACGCGTAAGACCGGACCATCGTAGGGCTTGCTGTAAAATTCGTCCAGCGAAGTAGCCTTGGGCAAAAAAGGTAAGGTAATGGCCGAAGCTGTCAGCTTTTGTAGAAAGTCGCGACGTGAATGCATAGAGAAATGTTTTAGCTTGAGGTTAAACAGGCGAGTCGGCGGACCGACGGATACGCACTCAAAAATGAGTTTTTCTTATTGAACTCTCAACACATTCGGCGAAAATCCTGTACCAGCGATGAGTCTAAACAGTCTGTCTCCCAAAGACGTATCAATTTCCGCAGAAGTAGCGGTCAGAGCCAGAGGACTACTTTAAAAACTTTAACGTCAACAGGTTGGTTAGTGAAGAAAAGAGTAGGGCTATACTATACGCCACCCATAGAGACGTATGTGGCAATAATAAGCCCACGCCGTACAGAAAAGCTGCAAAACCAAAGCCGGAGCTGACCATTCCCCGCAAAATACGGGCACATTGGGCGGGGCCCTGCTGGATGTGCGTAAATACGGCCAGACAGGTCGTCATGATCGGAAAAGGAGTAAGCAGCCCACTCCAGACCGGGCCCGTCCAGGCCGCCAGTTGCGTAATTCCCGCGACAAAAACCGTGGCAACCAGCATTCGCAAAGGCAAATCAAAACGGGGTGGAGGTGGAATATGCGTTGGAACAGCAGGCCGCGGAAACTTCCAATAAACCAGTGCAATGAACAGTAATAAGGCTACGAATAAAACGTGTATACTGCCCGTGTAAAACTGGCCCAGATACAACGAAACAAAAATCATCGCGTAGCAGCCCATCAACAGGGGAAACCAGTGCAAGCGTGCCGCCCCTTTCGCGTAGAGCCAGGCAAAAGCATAGGTTGAAAAGCAGCCGAGAAGAGAACCCGCCGCTGACTGAGCCGCAAAACCTTTACTCTGTTCCAGGGCCAGAAAAATCGAAATAGGGCCCGCAATCCAGGGAAAACCGCCCAGCCATCCGCCCACCACATTCCCCCAGCGACGGGCGGCCAGTGTAACGCCACCAATCAGCGAGGGCATGAGAATCAGTTTGAGGAGAAGGGTGGTCATGGTAGGGGAGAAAGGCGTTGGATCGAGGTTGAGTTAGTTGGATGGGTTTCAAAAGTTTAACGTATTAAAACCCTAACACCCCGAAGGGGTTCAATCGAATTAGTTAGGGGTACAACCCCTGGTCCTGTCACGGTAATGGGCAACGTGATACGTTCATCTTAACCATACTACTCCTGGTTTTGCTAAAAACAGGTGCAAGTTCTGGATCTCATACCAAGAAAATCCCCAAGTATACCAACAAAAAGCCACGAGACAACGTCGTATCCCGTGGCTTTAGCACAACGCTGTAGTCCTGATTTATACCGCAACCGGAGCCTTGATGGCTGGCCAGGGGTCATAGTTTTCCAGCTTGAAATCTTCGTATTTGAAAGCAAATAAGTCGGTCACGTCCGGATTCAGTCGCATCGTAGGTAGGGGTCGGGGTTCGCGACTCAACTGGAGCTCCACTTGTTCGAGGTGATTGAGGTACAGGTGCGTATCGCCACCCGTCCAGATGAAATCGCCGAGTTCGAGGTTCGTCACCTGAGCAATCATCATCGTCAGCAATGCGTAGCTGGCAATGTTGAATGGTACGCCCAGAAATACATCCGCACTGCGTTGGTACAACTGGCAGGAAAGTTTGTTATCGGCTACGTAAAACTGGAACAGAGCATGGCAGGGTTGCAAAGCCATCTGTCCAAGGTCCGCAGGGTTCCAGGCTGAAACCAGAATACGACGGGAATCGGGCGATTTGCGGAGCAGATCGACAGCCTGCGTGATCTGGTCAATAACCTGACCGTCGGGGCCTTCCCAGCTCCGCCACTGCTTGCCGTACACGGGACCAAGATTCCCTTCGGCGTCGGCCCATTCGTCCCAGATACTCACGCCGTTCTCTTTCAGGTATTGAATATTAGTTTCGCCCTTCAGAAACCACAAAAGTTCATGAATGATCGATTTGGTATGGACCTTCTTCGTCGTAACCAGGGGAAATCCCTCGGCCAGATTGAATCGCATCTGGTAGCCAAATACGGAAATGGTGCCCGTGCCCGTACGGTCCGTTTTTCGGGTACCGTGGTCAAGAATATGCTGAAGTAGATCCTGGTATTGTTTCATTGATACTGGGTGCTGAACGTCGGTTGACTCCTTCTGGAAGTCTGGGTTCAGGCGGCAAAGGTAACACTTCTTAAACTTTACTCAGCCAGGCTATCCGCCTGAATTTCCTGAGGACTTACGCCTTCGATTGTCAGCGTATGAGTAATCTCAGCCGTGGGTGACAACTGAGCGGTGGCTGAGCAGTATTTTTCCATGGAAAGCTGAATGGCTCGTTCGGCTTTTTCCTGGGGTACGTTGCCTTTGATTTGATAATGCAGGTTGATTTTCCGGAACGGACTCATTTCTGTACCTTCAATTTTCTCCCGTTCCCCCGATACACTGACCCGAAAATCCTCAATTTGTAAACGTTGCTTTTTCAGCACCAAAATCACATCAATGGCCGTACATCCGCCCAGACCCATCAGTAACAATTCCATCGGCCGTACGCCTGCATTATGACCGCCCACGGCCTCAGAAGCATCAATGGATACCGAAGCCTCCGAAGAGCCGGAAGCCTGAAAATGAAAAGCGTCATCAACGCGAACTAATTCAACTTGCATGATAGGAGGGATTTTACCGTTTTGGGTAGACCTGTTTCAACATTGCATTAACAACGTTCCTGCAAAAGTAGTTTGCTTGTCCTGTTAATTGGTGAGGTAGGGTTACTTCTGGAAGGAATCTTGCCTTGGGGATGCTCGGGTACTACGACCTTTCCACGGGGCTTATCGATAATGAGAGGACTTCATAATTTAGTTCGATAAGTAATGCAGCGAAACGGGTGCTAAGTCCCAGGAATAATTTTGCCTTTCATAAACTCCTTAAATTCGAAGGCTTTCAGTACGGTTGAATCAGGAGTTAAGGCAAGGTGGTGGTACAAGTCCATCAATAGATTAAAAAGAATCCGCAATTCCAGTGGCTCTTTATCGTACCCATACACATGAACTTCTGTGGATTGATCCGCATACGTAATACGAAGTCCCCATTGCTGATCATCCGTCCAATTGGCTGCATAATACGGTTTCAACGTACGCAAATCGAGCTGCTGTAACTTGTTATTAAGTAGGCTCACGAATGGCAATGGGAGCTGTCCTCGATGCAGACCGGTCGGATTCGTATCCTCTTTTCCATGAAATAGAAAATGCCCCAAACTATCAATTTCCAGGTACATCCAGGGGCAACTGCCGAAACAGCCCGTACTGTAAAACCCAATCTTGCGAAAACGAATCTGATTCTTGGTCGTTAGTTTCCGTAGTTTTAAAACCCGTCCTGGCCGAAGATTATATCTCTTAAGAATGGCTTGGGTTGCTGCATTGGCGGGTTGGAGTTGAAGCCGATCGGCCTGTAGTTTTCGAATGGAGAAAGCAGGGTTTGAAGCCTCCTGTTTGGTTCCATGGAAATGGTTACCCAAGAGAGGGTGTACCGTTTTGATCAGGAGTGTATCGTTTTGAAGGCTATACTTCGAATACCCCAGCGAGGCAAAAAGGTACGAACAAAGAGAGTCTTCGAACGAAAACGTTATTGGCTGATCACTTAACGAGTTACGTACCAGGGCATTGGTGGTTACCCAATCGCCCTGTAAAAGGGAAAGATCCTGGGGCTTTCGAGTACAACCCCAGGCCAGAAACGCCAGTAAGAAGAGAAGTTTTTGCATAAGGCAAGTTTTACCTGAATTTTCAGACCTCTCCGATACAAAACTGTTAACAGCCTGAAACCTCCCGATTCTTAAATCTCAAAAATCTAAACTGCGGCTGGCCTACACTCAAAACAATACGCCTCCTCACACTGGACACTCCGTACTCCCCCGATTCTTCGACTTTCGCGGCGACTTCAACGATTTCCCTTTCGGATACGTGTATTCACGCGGCTGCCGTGGGACGGGTTCGGGTTTCGGCGGTTCGGGTATGGACTGAAAATCGAAGAAAGTCTGAAACTCCAGGGGTTTACCCGCGTCGGCCTTGATGGGAAAGCGGGGTTGCCCTTCAAACTCGTAGGTGTTGTATTGATAATCAAATAAATAAACGGTAATGTAGCCGTCTTTGCTGTACTTGCGGGCAATGGCGTTGGGTGAAATAAACGATTCCGCTCGCAGGTACTTACCCCGCGTAGTCAGTGAATCCGGATAATCGCTTCGGTAGAGTTTAGCCCGATTGTAAAGGAAAGAAAAATTGGTGGAATCGAGTTGCAGGGCTGTGGTGATGTAGTAATACGAGTAGCGTTTCTGCTTGGTTCCCGCGTACAAAACGCCGAGATTATTGATGGCCGTTTTGCTCAGATAGCCATTGTAATTAGCTACAGCCTTATCGTTCTGGTTGAGAATGCGGTACACGTTACCGATATTATTCCGGTAATAGCCCCCCGCCGTATCGATGGACATCGCCCGTTGAAAGTCAGCCAGCGATTTTTTGTAAGAACCCTGAGCTTCCGTTTCTTTCTTTTCAAATTCCAGTTGCAGGCCCCGGTACGATTGCGTAATCCCCCGGTTGTTGTACAACATCGGGTGTCGGGGATTTTTCAGTAGTAAACTATCGTAACGTACCAACGCTTCGGGAATACGGTCGCGTTGCAAGTCAGTGATGGCTACGCCGTTATGAGCATTGATGTTACCGGGATCGAGCTGAATGGCCCGTTTGTAATCGTCAGAAGCGTCATTAAATTGCTCGATATTCAACTGAAAATTTCCCCGGTTGGTTAGCAGTCCGGCGTGATTGGGCTCGCGTTTCAAAGCCTCATTCACGTTTCGATGGGCCAGTTGAAAATCGCCCAGTCCCCGGTAGGCTTCACTCAATCCGGCATACACGGCCGTTTCGTTAGGTTTAGACTTCTGGGCATTTTCAAATTCCGTTAGAGCGTTACGGTACTTTTTCAGGCGAATCAGCGTAAAGCCCCGGCAGAGGTAAAAATCCGCGTAGTCCGGATTATCCGGATTAATGATGTGAGCACTCGCCGCGAAATCTTTCCAGGCTTCAGCGTAGCGTCCCAGTCGGTAATAGGCCATCGCCCGTCCCAATCGACCCGGAGCATAGGTTGAATCATAGCTAATAGCCCGCTGATACTGAGCCAGAGCCTTTCCATCCAGATGCTGGCCAATCAGGATATGGCCCATGCCCGTAGCCGCTTCGGCGGAGTTGGGGCGGATGCGTAATACCCGTTGAAAGGCGGCTCCGGCGGCAGCGTAATCGCCCTTCCGGTAATGCGTATAGGCCATGCCCAGGTGAGCCAGATACCCTTCCCGGCCACCCGCATCCAGGTATTCCTGAAAAACCTGTAGGGCTTCTTCGGGCTGATTTAGGGCCAGATGGGCGTGGCCGAGGCGTAAGAGTACCTGCGTGTCAGCTCCATCCTGACGAGCCTGCTGAAAGTTTCGTACAGCTTCATCCCAGCGGTTTTGAGCCGCCATCAACTGGCCTAATGCAAGCCGGGATTTAGGATCGGTACTCACCGATTGTTGCAAGTAGCGTTCGATGTGCGGGTACACATCCGCTTTTTCCGGAGCAGATCGCCACAGGGCAATAGCCTGATTGTAGAACAGAGCATCCGAATTTTCGGGCGTAGCCGGCGTGGTTCGGAAATAAGTCAGGGCTTCCGAAAAACGACCCTGCTGACCCGCAATGAGCCCTTTCTGTAAGCCTACATTGGCAAAAGGCAGGGATGTAGTCAGCCACTGTTTCGCCTGGTCGGGGTGGCCCTGAGCTAGTTCGACCAAAGCCATGTTGTAGCGAAGTGTATCCCTTGCTTCGACCTGCAACGCTCCTTTAAGCAGGGGAGCGGCCCGGTCGTAGCGACCGCGTTTGGCGAGTTCGGCGGCTAGATTATTTAGTTTACGTAGTGAATCCGTACGGGTTTGAGCCGTACCGACATGCACCACAAAAAGTAAACCAAGGACTAGCCAACGAAGCATTCGTACTAACAAATTTCGGGATCGGAATCAGGCGTGAAATCCGCAGGAATGAGAAAAAAGGAATTTATAAATTAACGATATTTTATGATTCTTGGTCTTTCCGAGGAGCCGGGGGCGTCAATTCTTTTACGGGTTGAAAGCCCAGAGCAGCTCCGGCTTCGAGCATAAACGGATACGCATGAGCCCAGTCGTTGGGTAATGTACCCTCCAGGATAGCCTCTCGAATGGTATTTTTTAATTGGCCGACTTCCTTAGACGGCCCCAGATCAAATACGTCCATGATCATTTCGCCGGTGATGATGGGCTGGAATTGGCGAAGCTGGTCCCGTTCTTCCACTTCCTTCATCAGGGCTTCCACTTTATCAAAATTAGCGAGGTACCGTTTCACCCGATTGCCGTCTTTGGACGTAATGTCCGCCCGGCATAACCGCATCAGATCGTCGAGATCGTCCCCGGCTTCCACCATCACCCGGCGAAGGGCCGAATCGGTAATTCCGTCTTTAGCCAGGGCAATGGGCCGCAGGTGCAAACGAACGAGCTTCTGTACCTTCCGCATTTCTTCGCCCAGCGGCAAACGAAATTTCCGGAAAATAGTGGGTACCATGCGGGCTCCCATCTCTTCGTGTCCGTGGAAAGTCCAGCCGATTTTGGGGTGAAAACGTTTCGTTGCCGGCTTTGCAATGTCGTGTAGTACAGCCGCCCAGCGAACCCACAGATCGTCGCTGGTTCGGCACACGTTGTCGAGTACCTGGAGCGTATGGTAAAAATTGTCCTTATGTCCTTTGCCGTCGATTTGCTCGGCTCCTTTCAACGCCACAAAATCGGGGAAAATCAGATTTAGTAGTCCAGCAATTTCCAGTAGTTTAAAGCCGTAGGAAGGCGTTGGCGTGCGTAAAATCTTATTCAGCTCGTCAGTAATCCGCTCCTGCGAAATGATTTCGATACGGGGAGCAGTCTGCTCCAGGCCCGTAAAGGTATCCGGGTCAATATCGAAGTTCAACTGCGTGGCAAACCGAATGGCACGCAGCATTCGCAGAGGATCATCCGAAAAGGTAATCGCTGGATCCAAAGGTGTACGGATGATTTTCCGGCGTAAATCCGTCTGTCCGTCAAAAGGATCAATTAACGCACCAAAATCGTTCGAATTCAGGGAAAGAGCCAGGGCATTGATGGTAAAATCCCGCCGATTCTGGTCGTCTTCCAGCGTACCATCTTCCACGACGGGCTTGCGGGAATCGGAACGATACGACTCTTTCCGGGCTCCGACAAATTCCACTTCCCAGCCGTCGAACTTGACCTGGGCGGTACCAAAATTTTTGTATACAGCCAGCGAGACGTGTTCGCTACCGGCGTTTTTCGCGACCTGTTCAGCGAGAGCAATACCGCTACCTACGCAAACAATGTCAATATCTTTCGAAGGACGGTTCAGTAATAAATCCCGTACGTAGCCCCCAATGACGTAGGCAGGAACGTTAAGTTCTGCCGCCGAACGGGCAATAATCGGAAATACGGGATGATTTTTAAGGTGTTCAGTCATGTGAACCGGGTAATTGAGAATCCGGAAGGGCGTTGCGATCCTCCGGAATTCCAGTATTCAATCAAACTATTTACGGATAAATTCAAATTCACCGCCTACGCCCAGACGTACCATGCGGGAAGGTTTGGTCGGTTGCCAGCCTGCCGGGGCAGGTATCGTTTCCTGTACAGCCTGACGGATGTTTTCGGGAATGTCCGCCAGCGTACGGGGTGAGGGCTGTCCTGCTACCGTAGCTATTGTAGACACCAAGGGACGGCCAAAAGCCTGTACCAGATCCAGAATAGGGGATTTCTTTAATACTCGAATGGCCAGACTGCCGTCGGGGCCCAGTACATTTTCGGCTACGTTTTTTCCCTTGGGAAAGATAACCGTAAGCGGATCTTCGGCGTATTCGATGAGGTCATACGCCAGCTCGGGTACGCGTACCACATAGCGATCCAGTACGGAGGTTTCCCATAAAAGTACAATTAATCCCTGGGTGGTGGGAATCTGACAAGTATCCCGGAGCAAGGCTACCGTTTCCGAACGGGTTGCGTCGCCGCTCAGCCCCCAGACGGTGTCGGTGGGTTGCAGTAATAAGCCCCCGTTTCGTAATACCTGCAGTGAAGTTTTAAGATTCATCCGACAAAAATACAGCCCGTTTACCGTTTTCGGTTATACTGACGGGAGTCTTTACCCCCAAAGTCATCAAGAAAGGCTCTGGTACGAGAAAAGCTATTCTTCGACCACTCGTGGATGTTCGAGTCTGTACACGAAAAAAGCCTCACGGGTGGGTTGCTGACCCGTAGCCGGAAATTTCCGATAGCCCCAGCTTAGAAAATACGGTCCGTACCAGGAAGCCAGTGAAGGGTACGTATCACGGTCCATGTCCTTCTTGAGTTCCTCAGAAAATAATTCGTACTCCTGCGGTTTACCCAGCGTTTTGCTGCCCTGAATCTGCACGGCACGTACTTTGTTTTCGTGAGAATACGTAAGCCGCAGGGTATCGCCTTCCGAGCTGAGTTGTACCTGTGGTCCGAGTACGTCCGTCGTCAAATCTTTCAAATCCATCGAATTATCCCAGACGAAGCTACCCGAGGCATCCAGTCCGCATACCAACGCGTGGGTATATCGGTACGAGTCGTAACTATTGCGGCGGGGGCGACTGACTACGAAAGGGGTCGTAGAAGCGGTTGTTTTCGCCTGCGGGAAATAGGCTTCGGCCACCAGCAAATACCCATGATCAGTCGGAACTGGATCATGAATCTGAAGCAGGTAGTGAAACTTGGGGTCTTTACCGCGTTTCTGCTGTTCGGCAATCCGGTTTTTCAACCGTTCCTGCCGACTGGGTTTGAGGTAGTTGAAGAAATTTTGTAGTTCATGAAAAGGTACGTAACGAATGGCATCCGGCTCAGTACCGTTGAGTTTGGTGAGGTACAGTCCCTGCGAATAATCCGAACAATTCAGCGAATAATTTCCTACTAACAGGGATTCTCCGGTCTGTAGGCGAACAATCTTGGCAGTAATCAGGCTATTGCCGGACTCGTCACTCAGCATGGTTTTATGCAGGAGCCGACCTTCGTAATCGTACGATTGCAACTGAAGCTGACATTTGCCTTTACGGGTCAGTCGGCTAAAAACGTGGATTTGGTTGCTGCGTTCGTCCACGTCCAGTTCATTGATCGACAGGTGAGTATCGTATAGTTCGGGCAGAGCCTTTGAACTTTTGTCAAAAAAACTAAACGCCACTACTACCGGACGATCGTTGTAGGTACCCGCCAGAAAGGCTTTGTTTCCCAATACTTTAAACTTGGAAACTTCATCAATCGCCAGTACTTCACCATCAATCATTTCCGTATCGCCCGTTTCCAGGTTGATTTTCCAGATTTGAATCTTTTCGGAATGGGGATCGCCGCAGAGCCAGTACAACTGCTCGTCGGTGTGGTAGGAGAGTAAGCCTTCGAAGGGGTACTTGAGTTTGAATTCCGCTTCCCAGCGAGGTGCTAGCGTGGAGTCGTACCGACTGAAATGGTATAAATGGGCGATGCCCCGAAAGGGATCATCTACGGTTTTAGTGATCAGTACGCCCTGTTTGCCGAGTGGCAACACTTCAAAATCTTCCGATTTTTTTTCATCCCGCATAATCTCCAGCCGTTTGGAGGGCATCATTTGTGCTTCCAGCGTGCCCGCCAGGAGCCAGAAGCAGAGGAATAAAAAACGAGTCATAGTCTTTGTCGCATCGTGGCACTGGAAGTGGTTAAGCGAATGTAAGCAGGATGGTCAGCTTTGACAAGAGCAGGCAACAAAAGAATCAGCCCACCTGCGGTTTGACTCCGGCAAGTGGGCTGATGGGTTGAAAATCAGGCATTAAAAGATTTCCTCTTCTTCCGCCGGTAGGGGAATACCCAAGTCGGTCATCCACTCTTTCCAGGGAAGATATTCCTTGAACGTCATCACGCCGACAAACAAGGCAAAGAGGGCAGCTACCAGTACCGCCCCGGCGGCCAGGTCCTTAATTTCTCCAGCAATTTTCCGGTATTCGGGCGACACCATATCCACGATCTTCTCGATGGCGGTATTAATGGCTTCGGTAATCCAGACCAGTACGATACACAGCACCAGGTTGACCCAATCGCGTTTGGTAATGTTGAGGTAAAAGCCCAAAAAGATGACGACTGCTGTAGCCAGAAAGTGAATACGGGCGTTGTTTTCCGAATAGACCATTACGCGTAGCCCTTTGCTGGCGTACCGGACACTTCGGAAAAACTTGGGAATATCAATGGGCATGGCTCTGGGCTGTACAGGTTTGCGAATGGACCAACGGTCAGTAGGATCGCTCATTCTCCATCAAACTTAAAAGCATCAAGTACGAAATTCCAAGGAGTACGGAAAATTCAAGCGTCATCAGCATCGCCTGTTTGCTGACCAGACTTTCCAGAATCTGCCGCACGAGTAAGGTCGGGTGGGTAAACGGGTGCCAGCTGTTGAGGCGTTTCACCCGGCCCAGATAGATACCAAAACTGCTGAGGGGCAGGGCGGCCAGCATCAGACAATCCGCCCATCGCGGCAGAATTCGCAACAGGTTTTTTCGCATCCAGTGAAAGGAAAGCAATCCGCAGAGCAAGCTTACAAAAGCATAACTGAAAATCATCACCGCGTCGTGCCAGACCGGAATGCCCATCGTGTTCTGAATATGAATCAGATCCGTGATGACGTAGGGAGCATTCGGGAAAAACAGGAGCCAAAGCGTCCCTACGGCCACGAGTTTGAGTCGGGAAGGCTGATGCGTCAGTTTTTCGAACCAGAGTGAAAACACCAGCGGAAGCCAGGCCAGAAACAGGTTCCAGTTGATCATAACGTACCAGCCACTCCGGAGCAGTCCGAAACGAATGACCAGAAAGCTGGCGGAAAGAAGCGAGAGAGCCGTCAGGCTGGCGAGTTGAAACGTACGGGATTTCATAGGCATGAAGTGGGAATGGATGAATTACTTGGAAAAGGGGTGGGTTTCGATGTACTGATTAATTTTCCAGTCGGCGTAATTCCAGGATTGCCAGGTTTGAGGACGTTTCCGGTATCGGTTCTGAAAGGCTTGTGTCTGATGAATGAACGTATCCTTTAATTCCGAATGCGTGGTTGTATAAGCCTGTAGCTGCGGTAGGTTGTAAGGCATCAACTGAAAGAGGTAGGATACGTCCCGGGTACGAGCCTTCGTCAGGTTGTATTGGGTGATGACTTCTACCCAAGGCACGGCCGTAAGTAAAATAAGTACGAAATAGCAAAGCCAGCTGTTGACGCGAAAGAGGAAGGCGTTTGACTTCTTTGAATGAATTTTATAAAGCGTGGAAAGTAAACCGCAGCCCGTCAGGAAAAGCCACAGGTAGACACCGATGCGTTTGTAGGTGAGGCCGTAATTTTGAATGTACAAGGTATTCGTATAGGTGGTAATGCCCAAAAGCAGCAAATTCAGAACGATCCAAGTGTAGGCCAGTTGAACCAATAGCCGGTTCTTCGGGAAAAAGTTAAGATTTTTACGGAAGTAAAAAAGTACCAACGAAATAGCCAATAAGATACTTAAAATCAGTACGTTGACGCTATCGTGTACGGATTGAGAAAGCTCAGAAGCAGTTATGGCGTGTCGGCCTTTGTTAAGCATCGAACTTTCAAACCCCAAAAAAACGAGCAGGAGCAGATTCAGCATACCCAGCATCGCAACGCCCTGGCGGTATTCCCATTTCAAGCCTAACAAATGGCCGGAGTAGCGGCTTCGAATGCGGGTGACTGTATTGGAAAGGTTTAAATCAGCTTTAGTGAATAGTTGAGCGGAATACGGAAATAAGAGAGCAGGAAGCCAGATAAAGCCTAGAATAGTTAAAAGAACATAATTGGTATCAAGCGTATAGGAATTCTCGAACAGACTAAAATCGGGGTTTGCCCAGTAGTATAATCCGTAAAAAACGATTGTAATCAAAAAGGGAAGCAACAGAATCCGGAATTGCCGAATCAACTGGCGATGCGTGGGTTTGGAATTCGATGAAGCGAACCACTGTGAACCAGCCTCAAACGAAGCCAGACCCACACTGCTTAACATGCCGTTGAAGGCCGAAACATACGGAGAAAGCCGGGGGACGGAAGAATAGCCAACGAGTAGAAAAAGGGAAGCGAAATACAGCAACACCGCCGTAGAACCCCCATACAAACTAGCCGAACCGCCCGAAAGCAGCAGTCCCAGTACGCTCAGCTGGATGGTTGGATGCCGAAACGAATCGGTTTTTCGGACGTATACCAACCCGAGTACCAGTAGTGAAAAAGCCATCACATTCAATCCGGCGGACTGATTATAAAACAGATAATTCTGCAAGAGAACGGCGGTGAGTAAAACGTAAAAGGCCCGTGGCATAAGATGTTTTTTAAAAAGTACTTTGAATTACAAAGTTGAAGTACAAAAAAAATTAGGACTTATTCGGTACTGATTTTAAAAGCATTTCCAGAGCGTCCAGGTGTTCCTGAAAGGCCTGACGACCGCTAAGGGTAGCCTGGAAGGACGTATTAGGTTTACGGCCAATGAAGCCTTTCCGTACGGCTACGTACTGTACCTTTTCGAGGGCCGTCAGGTGGCTGGCCAGGTTCCCGTCAGTTTGCTGCAAGGTTTCTTTGAGCGTGTTGAATTCCACCCAGTCGTTCACCATCAGCACCGACATGATGCCGAGCCGAACCCGGTTCTCAAACGCTTTATTTAACTGCTCAATTACATTTTTCATACCACCAATCAGACCCGCTTGAGTCCGCTTAAGCTCCGTATTTCCGGTACAGAATGATGCCGTACAGAATGTGGAGTACTCCAAAACCCAGGGCCCAAAATAACAGGCTGGTACCCGTTGCCGCAAACCAGCCGCAGATAATACCCAATAAAAGCTCGCAAAGCCCCAGATTTCGTACATCACTGTGGGTATACTTACTGGCATTAATCAGAGCAAGGCCGTAAAAAATCAGTGTACTGGCGGCAATGAGTTCAGGGGCTCTGAATAAAAGAAAGTAACAGAAAATACCTCCCGTAGCTAAAGGAATGGCCAGATTAACGAACAGCCGTTTCGACGTAGCATCCCAAATTTTCCAGCCTTTAATCCGGGCCCGACGGTTCGTAAAATAAAAACCGCCAATGAGCGATAACAGCAGTACACCGCCGAAGTTGACAATGAAAAACTGATAGAACCCATAGGGGCGATCGGCGAACGGCGTGGTGACCAGAGAAGGCGTACCTTCCAGAAATTTCCAGGCGGCTGCGGCTCCTACTAAGGCCACACTTCCCGCAAATATGCCGGATAATCCGCTTAAAGACAGGAAACGTGAGGACCGTTCCATCATCTGACGAATCTCAGACAAGTCGCGTAGTGGATCTTCTTGAATCATTTGCTGAAGTACTTTGTACTGCAAAGTAAACGGAAGAAAGTTTTACAAGTCAAGCGTATCGGCAAAAGTTTTTTGCAGGCCATGAAAATGACGCCTTATTTTTTCTGGCCCATCCACAAACCAACCAGTACCAGCACTGTACCCAGGCCCGTGTACCAGCTAAACGGTTCGCCGAGCAAGAAGGTCGCGTAAGCGAAACCAAATACGGGGCAGAGGAAAAGAAACAAGGAAGCTCGTACGGCATCGGTATGCAACAGCTTCAACCATAATTGCACTGCCAGTACGGATACGAAGATGGTCAGCCAGACTTCTGATGCCCAGAAACGCGTATCGAAAAGATTGGCTTTTTCGTGAAAGACAAATACCAGCGGCAGGCAAATCAGCCCCGCCATCAGTGTTTGCCAGCCATTGATACTACTTCGCGAAAGTTTCCAGTCAATGCCCGAAAAATAGATCGTAGCAATGGAGTAGGAAAGCATACTCAGAAAAAGTAGCAGGAGGCCCTGCGGAGTAGCGAAACTATTTTGCAGCAGGGGATACGTAGCCAGAGCAACGCCAGCCATGCCCAGAGCAATGGCCGTCCATTGTTTGGAAGCTACTTTTTGTCCCGTCCAGAACGCGGATAAAACACTGATCAACAGGGGATTCAGGGCAATGGCTAAACTGCCGATACCCGCCGCCACCTGTTTCATGGCAAAAACAAACAGACTGAGATACACCACGGTATTCAGCAAACCAAACGTCGCGATCTGCACCCATTCTTTGCCTTGGGGCAAGCGTTGTTTTTCAATGCCCAGGGCGTAAGCCAGTAGGAGGATGCCCGCTCCAAAATAGCGAATGTCAAACAACAGCATCGGTTCTGCCGATTGCAGACCGAACTTGGCGGCAACGGATGCCGAAGACCATAGGGCGGCGAACAGCAGGCCCGTACCCCAAAATGAATTTTTCACAGGAAGAAAAAGAAAGGCGGAACCTTGATTCCGCCTTCATCAATACTTATTCGTCAATAAATCGTTTCGTAATGGGCTGGTAGGAATCAATCCGGCGGTCGCGGAAGTACGGCCAAGTGGTACGAATGCGGTCGGCTGCTTCCAGATCCAGTTCCTGTACGTGTACCGTCTCTGCTTCGTGCGGAGCCAGATACAGCAAACCACCGTGGGGTTTAGCAATGAAACTACCGCCCCAGAATTGCTGATCGGCTTCCCGACCCACGCGGTTTACGGACACGACGTAGACGCCATTGGCAACCGCGTGACTCCGCTGAATGGTCTGCCAGGCGTCGTACTGCTCCTGATTCACCTGAGCGTCCGTTTCGTTCACGTCCCAACCGATGGCCGTGGGGTAGAAGAGTATTTCGGCACCCATCAGAGCCGTAATCCGGGAAGCTTCGGGATACCATTGGTCCCAGCAGATCAGGACGCCAATTTTAGCAAACTTGGTATCGAAAACCTTGTAACCCAGGTCACCGGGCGTAAAGTAAAATTTCTCGTAATAGCCCGGATCATCGGGAATGTGCATTTTCCGGTATTTGCCCAGATACGTACCGTCGGCATCGAGCACGGCGGTGGTATTATGGTACAGCCCGGCGGCTCGTTTTTCGAACAGCGAAGCCACAATGACGACGCCCAGTTCAGCGGCGAGCTTGCTCATACGATCGGTCGTAGGACCGGGAATGGATTCAGCCAGCGAAAAATTGTGGTGATCTTCCACGTCGCAGAAGTACAGCGACGTGAACAATTCCTGCAAACAGACAATCTGAGCCCCCTTGGCAGCGGCTTCGCGGATGCCCGCTTCGGCTTTCTGAATATTGGCTTCAACGTCCGCAACATTGGACATTTGAACCAGACCTACGTTAACTTTTTTATTCATTTCGTTAATAAAAGAATTCCGACTTTGAGTTGAGTACCCGAAAAACGCTTCTTTACAAACGTGAGCGTAGCGTTTTGGTTCCGAAAAACCGGCTGGCTTTAACCAATTTTCCGCTGGGCAAGATACGCCTGCATTTCCGATTGAGTCAGGGTATTAAACGTCATTTGTCGCGTGAGTCCCCCCTTGCGGGCTACCGCCACGCCGTAATGCATATCCTGATATCCTTCGATGTGGTGAGCATCGGGATTGATGGAAATACGTACACCTTTTTCCAGGGCATACGGAATCCACCGCCAGTCGGCATCGAGTCGGTAGGGGCTGGCGTTGAGTTCCAGCACCACACCATTGGCAGCACAGGCGTCGATGAGTTTCCGCTCATCCACGGGGTAGCCGGGGCGGGAGAGGAGTAGCCGGCCCGTGGGGTGACCAATAATCGTCGTATACGGATTTTCAATGGCCCGAATCAAGCGTTGCATCGCTTTCTCCTCAGTCATTTTCAGGTTCGAATGCACGGAGGCCACGACAAAATCAAAGGATTTCAGAACGTCAGTATCGTAGTCCAGCGAGCCATCGCCGAGAATATCCGATTCGATTCCTTTGAAAATATGAAAGTCAAGACCTTCCGCCCGAAAGCGTTCGTTGAGCTGGTCGATTTCCTGGTGCTGCTGGTAGATCCGTTCTTCACTCAGACCGTTGGCGTAGGTAGCCGATTTGGAGTGGTCGGCAATGCCGAGGTACTGCAAACCTAGGTCCGCCGCCGCCCGGGCCATTTGTTCCAGCGTATGTTTCCCATCCGACCAGGTCGAGTGGTTGTGAACAGTACCTTTTAGGGCCTCCCAGGTAATCAGGTCGGGCAGGCGTTGCAGCGACTCCGGCGAAAGTTCGTCGGTACCATTCCGTAGTTCGGGTGAAAGATAGGGCAGACCCAGTTCCGCGTAAATGGCTTCCTCCGTATCGTGTGGCTCTTTCAGAGTCGTCTTCAATAACGTCGAATGAGCGATGGGTTGCGTTAGGTGTTCCGGACTGGAAGAGCGAATAAAAACCTGATTGATAAAGGTCTGCGGGCGACTGATGCGTACTTCGACAGGAATGCTTCGATCCAAAAATTTCCCCCGCCAAATGAAGGGTGTTGACGCTTTTTCGTCCTGTTGTACAAACTCCAGCGTGTTCAGAAACTTCTGTACTTCTGCCGAGTTTTCGGCGGCGGTAACCAGTTGAATCAAATCTACGATTTCTGCTTTTTGACGTACCTCGCCCGTAATCTGGGTTGGAAACTGCTTTTCCAATGCTTCACAAAGTACTTCAGCCAGTACCTGAGCCACATCCATGCGAAGTTTGGAAGAATTCGATTGCAGGAAAAGCAGATTGGTATGAATCGTTTCCTGGGTCTTTTCGCCAAAGCCCTTGAGCTTCGCAATTTCGCCGTTTTCGCAAGCCAGCAAAAGTTGTTGCGTATCCGTAATGCCGAGCTCTTTCCAGATCACCCGTATTTTTTTGGGACCAATTCCTTTAATACGGAACATGTCCAGAATACCTTCCGGAGTTTGGGCCAGGAGGTCATTGAGATCTTTTAACGTACCCGTACGTCGAATTTCGTCAATTTTGCTGGCCATGCTTTTGCCCACCCCGGGCAGTAGCGAAAGCTCGGCTAACGGTACCGTCGTAAGGTCGGCTGTCGTTTTATCCAGATTAAAGGCTGCATTCTGGAAATTTCGGATTTTGAAGTCATTCTCACCGTGCAATTCTAATAGCTTGGTGGTCAGTTCGAGTAGTTCGACAATCGCTTCGTTCGTCACAAGGCTTCTATTTTAAGTGGGCAAGATAAAGCCAGATTTCAATTTTTGCGTAGGCGTCCACTCATTTCAGTCCGATGTACGTATAGTACCTAGTGGTTAGCTATCGATTTCTGATTCCGTGAAATTAAAAGGACAATACACATACTGAAAAGACAAAGCCTATAGGTAGCTGCTATGTTCTAACAAACCTGCAAAAGTGAAGGTTTTATCATAGGGATTTAGTTGTTTGAGGTACTTGAATATTTATACTCAATACTTTATTTGTAGCGATTCGAATCCCCTAAATCTTTCTTAGATATTAGAATTTTACAAAAAACAAATGGTTACTTTAAGGGTTATACTCCTAAGAAAATCAGGGGGAAGTATCAAAAAATGCATTGAAATTTGATAATTTAAATGTTAAATTGAATCCTTTGAATAATTAGTCAACCGTCAACTCAAATTGTGAACGGAAACTCAGGCTTTATCGGAAAAAATATATTTTTGTGCGAGGCATTTTAAAAATCCAATCGCCGTCGAAAGCCATTAAACTGTTCAACGAACTGTCCACACTATGAAATTAGCCGTTGTAGGCACCGGATATGTAGGCCTGGTTACAGGCACGTGTTTTGCTGAAACTGGAAACCAAGTGACCTGCGTCGACATCGACGCTCGCAAAGTTGAGAAGATGCGTAGCGGCATCATTCCCATTTACGAACCCGGTCTGGAAGAACTCTTCCTGCGCAACACCAACGAAGGTCGCCTTCAGTTCACGACTTCCCTTGCGGAAGGCATCGAAGGAGCCGAAGTCATCTTTTTGGCCCTGCCCACCCCTCCCGGTGAAGATGGTTCAGCCGATCTCAAATACATCCTGGGCGTAGCCAAAGATCTGGGTCCGCTGTTGAAGCAGTACGCCGTCATCATTGACAAATCGACGGTACCCGTGGGCACGGCCGAGAAAGTACGGGCGGCCATTGCCGAGAACGCTACCGTCGACTTCGACGTGATCTCCAATCCCGAGTTCTTACGCGAAGGCGTAGCGGTAGAGGACTTCATGAAGCCCGATCGCGTGGTGATTGGCACCTCATCGGAGAAAGCCAAAGCGGTCATGAACCGGTTGTACGCGCCGCTGGTGCGCCAGGGCAACCCCATCATCTTCATGGATGAGCGTTCGGCCGAGATGACCAAGTATGCGGCAAACGCGTTTTTGGCCGTCAAGATCACGTTTATGAACGAGATTGCTAACCTCTGCGAGAAAGTGGGCGCCAACGTCGATGACATCCGTCGCGGCATTGGTACCGACAGCCGGATTGGCAAACGCTTTTTGTTTGCCGGGATTGGTTACGGTGGGTCATGCTTCCCCAAAGATGTGCAGGCCCTGCACAAGACCTCCCAGGATTACGACTACGACTTCAGTATCTTACAGTCGGTGATGAGTGTCAACGAAGATCAGAAGACCAAGCTCATTCCGCACGTACTGGATTATTTCGGTGGAGATGTGAAAGGCAAGACGATCGCCATCTGGGGACTGGCCTTTAAACCCTACACCGACGATATTCGGGAAGCACCGGCACTCTACAACATCCGCGAGCTGATTGCTCAGGGCGCTCACATCAAAGCCTACGATCCCGAGGCGATGGAAAACGTAGCGAATCTTGCGGACATTGGCTCAAAGATCACCTTCACCAAGGATGCCTATTCGGCGCTGGTGGATGCGGACGCGTTGATGATTATGACGGAGTGGCCGCAGTTCCGCACCCCGGAGTTTGAGAAGATGGAAAGCCGTTTGAAGAACAAAGTGATTTTTGACGGACGCAACGTCTATGAGCTCGAGGACATGCAGGAGAAGGGCTACACCTATTACTCCATCGGTCGCGAAAAAGTTAATTAATTGATTTCAAGAGAGGGAAGAACCACACATCTTTCCTCTTTTTTCTATACTATTCACCTTTCTATGAAACGTGTACTAATCACCGGAGCAGCCGGTTTCCTCGGATCTCACTTGTGCGATCGGTTTATCAAAGAGGGTTACTATGTCATTGGGATGGATAACCTGGTAACGGGCGATCTCAAGAACATCGAGCACCTTCGATCCCTTCCTACGTTTGAATTCATCCATCACGATGTATCCAATTACATCGATGTACCGGGTGAACTGGATTATATCCTGCACTTTGCCAGTCCGGCCAGTCCGATTGACTACCTGAAAATTCCGATTCAAACGCTGAAAGTAGGTTCACTGGGCACGCACAACTGTCTGGGACTGGCCAAAGCTAAAGGTGCCCGTATTCTGGTGGCATCAACTTCGGAAGTATACGGTGACCCGCTGGTACACCCGCAGACGGAAGATTACTGGGGTCACGTAAACCCCATCGGTCCTCGCGGTGTATACGACGAAGCTAAGCGTTTTCAGGAGGCCATCACCATGGCTTACCACCGATACCACGGTGTAGAAACGCGGATCATTCGTATTTTCAATACCTACGGACCCCGGATGCGACTAAACGACGGTCGCGTATTGCCCGCCTTCATTGGTCAGGCTCTGCGGGGTGAAGACCTGACGGTATTCGGCGATGGTTCACAAACTCGCTCGTTCTGTTACGTGGACGATTTAGTAGAAGGAATTTATCGCTTGCTGATGAGCGATTACGCCGAGCCCGTGAACATCGGTAACCCGGTTGAAATTACCATCAAGCAATTTGGTGAAGAAATCATCAAGCTAACGGGTACCAAACAACAACTGGTCTTAAAGCCCCTACCGCAGGATGATCCCAAGCAGCGTCGTCCGGACATTACCCGGGCTCAGCAAATCCTGGGCTGGGAGCCGCAGGTGACCCGCGAAGAAGGATTGCGTCGTACGTACGAATACTTCAAAAGCCTGCCCGAAGAAGAACTCTATAAAGCAGCCAACTACCGTTTCGGTACGCCTTATCAGGAAGGCAGCCACACGGTAAGCAAATAAGATAAACCTAGTAAAAAGAAAACGCCAGTCCTGCGACTGGCGTTTTCTTTTTACGGCCATAGATTAGTGATTACCGTTCATTCGCTGGGGAAGGGGGTGACCGTTGCGGACGGAACTACTTTCCAGTCTGGGTTCTCGGGAAACCTCGGAAGACGGAAGTTCGGTCAATGCGTATAATTGCTGGCGAAGTCGGTTCCGACGTTCAGTCAGGTCCGTCAGCGGCGTCAGGAAACTAAGTTTGTTTTCGAGCGTCCCTTTCTGAATCAGATGCTCGGAAAGACTGCCTTCGGTTTCCGCCAGGCGTTGTTGCTTCTGCAGGCGGAGTTTGCGTAAACGCTTGAGTTTCGGCCCCGCCTGTAGCCAGCGGAACCAAAAGCCCTGAAGAATCGGGAAGGATACGCCCAGACACACGGCACCGGCTACGGCAAACAGCACGCCCGACAGTACGAACGAAGCCAAGGCAAACGGACTCGTAACCAGCCCCTGATTAAGTACATCCACCTGCTGCATCTGCTTTTCAACCTGCAGAATGGCCGAAGCTGAGGTTTGATCAGCCTGCTGGAGTTGCAGGTTTTTGATGTTTTGGGTAATGGCCTGCTTCATTTTATCCGTCCGATAGGCTTCGTACCGGAACCAGCCCAATACAAACAGCGTCAATACGGAAAAGATAGCCAGGGTAATTTTGAATGAAGCGTACAGTTTCTGACTCTTCTCCTGATTCTGCAGGTATGGTCCTTCAATGAGCCGATCGTATACTGGTTTTAGTAGTACGGATACCATCGCCAGGCCTACGGCGAAAAACCAGGCTTCCGTTGTATTCCGGATATTGAGGGCATAGGCTACAATTTCGTGCGAAATGATCAGGTCACCCGCTACGAAGGAAAGGCCCGCTACGAAATACAGGAGTCCCGCAAACAGCGAGTACTTCGGAGCCGCTTTCTTGTATCGTTCTTCCAGCGAAGCAATGTCGGCTTCCGTTTCGCTGACGCTCTGATTTTGTCGGGCAATGTCTTTATTGATACTGTCGATCTTGACCAGATGCTGTTGCAGCGAACCATACGTTTGTTGCTGATCCTGGCGGGTTTGCCGGATTTCCGTGTCAAGTTCCTGTATTTCCTGCTGAATGAACGTACGCTGGTGCTGAAGTCGGTCCGACTCGGGCTGATAAGGGGGGTGGAATGAGTTGCCTTCGGGATAGATGGGTTCCTGTGCCATTCGTTTCTACGATTAATACATGGGTTAAGATTCCTTCTGAAAAGTCAGAAGAAAAAAGGCCAATAGTAAAAAAGTAGAGTTGTTTCGTAGAAAGACTAAGCTATGGGTTGGGAACAAGATCCGGGATTAGGCACATCCGTACCTATACAAACGTAAAAAATGCCCGTTGCGTTGACTTCACAAGAAAAAAATATTGGTACGGGGTGAAAACATGCAGTAAGATTTATGCCGTAAAGAGCTGTTTGAGTACCGTCCACAAGGCTTTTTTCTTGGCCTTGTCTTCGTGCAAATCTTTCAGATGATCAACCATAACGAAGTTGATCTCTTCAACGGGGCGTATCTGGTACGGCATCAGAAATACCTGAATGCCCATTTTTTTGAGTGGCACACCGAAACTAAGCACGTGATGAACCGCCTTGCTACTCAGCAAAGACTGGTACTGGGACAGCAGCGTTTGTGAAACATCCAGTAAATCGACGGATTCCAGTGAAAGCCCAACGGATTTAAGAATGTTCTGCAGTAAATCGAGGTCCTTCTCACTCGGATTGTCCGTGAGTACTAGGAGTTGGTGCTGGAAACGCAGGGGCGTAGGTTCCGGCGTTTGAACCGGAGCTGTTTTTTCGGTGGGCGGTACCACCACGGGTGTAGGGATTGGTAGAGCAGGTTTCTGTACCTCTGGGATCGGCTGGGGAGCTTCGACGGGAATAGCAGCTACCGCAACGGCTGTTTGTGGTACCGTCTGAAGGGGTTCAGCTACCGGCGTAGCTGGAACGTGTTCCGACGGAATTAAAAAAAGTTGTTCGTCGGAAAAAAGCTGTTGCAGGAATACCGGGTCAGGTGAACTGTTCATCATGGTTCAAAAATACGGCTTCCCAATCAACTACTTATCATAGACACCTGATAAAATCAACTTGCAGACCAGAATCTGTACACGGGTGAAGTAGCTAACAGGCCTATCCCCAATCCTTTTAGCTTGTCTACACTTCGTGGGAGAAATCCTGATCGGCCTTGGTGTTATAGGTGCTATTTCTTCGCGTTTTCTTCAACAACTGATTCAGCATTCAACGCCCAGATCTTCTTTCAATTCACGGGAAATTATTGAAGTTTTAGCGGTGGTTCACAGGTCCAAAACGGACTTCTATACGAAGTGTGTAATAGTAAATTAGAGTAATGAAACGTATAGTTATGACTAAAATCTTACTAGATTAAATAATATAATTCATTTTTTTATTTAAATAATCCTATTAATTTTCAGCCAGGATGAAATGATCTATTTACCTTTTACTAACTAAGTGTATATATGACACAATTGCTTCTACTTGAAACGATGCGAGAAAAAGTCCTTCATTTTTGGTCTTACCTGTTTTTTAAACGCCGTATAAAAACGGTTCGGCCCTTGGTAATTCTATTAGGCCTATGTACCGCTCTACCCGCGTTCGCTCAAACAACAGTGCGAGGAAAAATTACGGATGACGCCGGCACTGCTCTGGTCGGAGCGAGTGTGGTCATCAAAGGGACTTCGCAGGGAGAACTCACGAATAAAAACGGCGAATATTCTATCACGATTCCTTCTGGTAGCACCGATCCTATGCTCAGTATTTCGTTCATTGGGTACATGCGTCGAGAAATTCCGATTGGTAATCAGACGACCATCAATGTCACCTTGGAGACCGACAACGCGATGCTTTCGGAAGTCGTAGTGGTTGGCTACGGTACGCAAAGGGCTGGAGATATTACCAGCTCGGTCGCTTCCGTGAAGGCGGAAAATTTCGTGAAGGGTCCGGTCCGGGATGCCGGGCAACTTTTGCAGGGAAAAGTAGCAGGTTTGACAATTGGTACGCCCAGCGGTAACCCAACGTCTGGCTCGCAGATTGTACTACGAGGCAATACGACCCTGTTTGGAGCCAATACCGATCCGCTGATTATTATTGATGGGGTACCGGGAAATCTGAATACCGTAGCTCCGGAAGACATCGAGTCCATTGATGTCCTGAAAGATGGATCGGCCGCGGCTATTTACGGCGTTCGCGGCACAAATGGGGTAGTGATCATCACCACGAAACGACCGAAAGCGGCCGAAACCAACGTGGTCGAGTACAGTGGCAACGTGAGCATCCAGTCCGTGGCCCGCAAGCTTGATTTGTTGACAGCTCAGGACTATCGCAGTCAGATTGCAGCGGGCACCCGGGATGCCTCCTGGGATTTGGGAGGAGATACGGACTGGCTTCGGGAAATCTCCCGAACGCCCGTTACGAACATTCATAACCTGACCTTCCGGGGGGGCAGCAGTACAACCAATTACATTGCCTCCGTCAACTATCGGTACCTCGAAGGGATTTTTAAAAAATCGGATAACCGGACGTTCACGGGGCGAATCGACGTCAACCACAGCATGTTTAACAAAAAGCTGGTGCTGAATCTAAGTCTGTTAAGCCAGCTGAACCGCTTCACGCAAACGGCCGACGGTGGAACCTTCAATGGGTATACCTATCGGCAGGCTGTCATCCGCAACCCAACGTCTCCGGTGTACGACTCGAATGGAAACTGGTTTGAGCAGCCCGGTAACTTCAATTACGAAAACCCACTAGCCCGTTTATACGAAACCGACGGCCTGACCCGCAATGCGGATGCCCGGTTAATTGCCAACATTACGTACAATCCCATCAAGGATTTACGGTTGAATGCTTTAGTTTCTTACAGTCGGAATAACAACAATGCGGGCTATGCGGAAACGAAACGACACATCTCAACCGTCCGGGATAATCGCAATGGATACGCCGCCATTGGAAGCTCGCTCAACATCACCCGATTACTCGAAACAACTGCCGAATACTCGAAGCAAATCGGTCTAAACCGCTTCACGTTGCTGGGTGGCTATGGGTATCAGGAAAATGAGTTTGAAAGCAGTTTTATGCAAAACTTCAATTTCCCGACGGACATATTCAGCTACCACAACATGGCTCTGGGCAAAGCTCTGGCCGAAGGAAAAGCAAACATGGGTTCGAGTAAAAACGTAACCAACCTGATCAGTTTCTTTTCCCGGTTATCGTATAGTTACGATGATCGCTATTTATTGATGGCGAGTGTGCGGCACGAAGGGGCGAGTCAGTTGTACGGAGCCAAACGTCCCTGGGGAACTTTCCTGGCGGGTTCCGTAGGCTGGCGGATTACGAACGAGGCCTTCATGAAAAACCAGACGATTTTCGATGATCTGAAGCTTCGGGCCGGGTACGGCGTGACGGGTAACCCGCCTTCATCCTCGTTTTTAAGTCAAGCCTTGCTAGGGTACGGTGGGTTCATTTACTCAAATGGCGAATGGGTCCGGTCACTGGGGCCGGTCACCAACCCTAACCCGAATCTTCGCTGGGAAGAAAAACATGAGACAAACATTGGATTAGACTTCTCGCTCAAGAAAGGCCGCATTAGCGGACAGGTGGATTATTACGTACGGCGAATCAAAGGCTTGCTTTACGACTACCAGGTGCCCAGTCCGCCCAATCTGTTTACATCTACGCGAGCGAACGTAGGAGTTATGGAAAACAAGGGACTGGAAGTACTGGTCAATTTTGTGCCCGTAAAAAACAAGGATTTCGAGTGGACGACTACGTTTCTGTTTTCCACCAACGGTAACAAACTGGTCAGCTTGTCCAACGACCTGTACCAAACGACCAACGATTATTTCACCACTGGCGGGACCGGCGAACCGATTCAGACATTCACGAACATTGTCTTCATCGGTAAAGGAATTGGTGATTTCTACGGCTTCAAAGTCGTGGACATCGACGAAAGCGGGAAGTGGATTTACGAAAACAAAAACGGTGAGCGGGTAGGCTACAACGACTTTGGCCATTCGTTCGAAGACAAACGGGTACTGGGCAATGGTCTGCCGAAATACTACGGTGGCTGGAATAACAACCTGCGGTACAAAAACTTCGATTTATCAGTTACGATGCGGGGAGCCTTTGCTTACCAGATTCTGAATTTCCAACGGATGTACCTGGAAAATCCAACGATCGTCAACTACAACCGATTGAAATCATCGACTGAAAAAGTGTACGGAAAAGCAGTCCTGACGGCTCCGCTCGAATACAACAGCTACTACATCGAAAACGGGGATTTCTGGAAGATTGACAACATTACCGCGGGCTATAATTTCAATCCCAAGATTAAAAACATCCAGCGAGCCCGTGTATTTCTTTCTACGCTGAATACGCTCACCATTACGGGTTACAAGGGAATTGATCCCGAAGTAAACCGGAGCGGATTAAGCCCTGGCAACGACGACCGCGATAAATATCCGACGACCCGGACGCTCACCGCTGGTATCAATTTAACATTCTAAACCTGAATTTCATGAAAAAGATATTCATACCTAAACTGCTGGCTTCTTTGTTCGTCATCGGAACGCTTCCGGGGTGTACAGACCTAAAGGACGAAGCCTACACCACCATTATTGCCAGTAAATTCAATCCTACCCAAAATGACATCGCGGCCATCACCGGAGCGGCGTATTCAAACTGGCGGTTTGTTATGCTCGACTGGGACGGTTACTGGCGGGCTCAGGAATTGAGTGCCGATCAGGAAGTCATACCGGGAAGGCCTAATGGCTGGGTTGATGGAGGCGTCTACCGCCGGATCCATGAACACAAATGGACGTCAGAAGAAGGCATTGTCAGAAACACCTGGACCCGGACGTATGCGGGCATCACGAACTGCAATCGGATCATTTATCAGATTGAATCAAACCTGATTCCGGTAGGCGAAAGCAAAAATGCCGTCTTAGCCGAATTGAAAGTGTTGCGGGCATCTTATTACTACATCCTGCTGGATATGTTTGGCAACGTACCCCTGGTGACGCAGTTCGATTTACCGGAAGGATTCTTACCGAAACAAAGCACCCGGAAGGAAATATACGACTTTGTGGTGAAGGAAATTGAGTCAAACATTGCCCTATTAAGTACGAAAAACGACGTTTCCACGTACGGCAAATTCAACCAGTGGGCTGCTTATACGCTGCTGGCCAAAGTGTACCTGAACGCGGAAGTGTATGCCGGTACGCCCCAATGGCAAAAAGCAGCCGACGCGGCCGACAAGGTGATCGCTTCCGGGTTATTTACTCTGGAGAGCAACCAGAAAAATGTATTTCTTACCGAAAACCAAAATTCCAAAGAGATTGTCTGGGCCTTTCCGCTGGATGAAAAATACACCAACAACTGGAATGCTTTTGATCTGCACATGCAAAGCCTCTCGCCCGAAAATCAGGCGACGTATAATCTGAGAAGTGCACCCTGGGGTGGCATGAGTGCCATTCCCCAATTCATTAGCTCCTTCGACAAAGATGATGTGCGGATGAAACAGAACTGGATCCAGGGACCGCAGTATTCTTCGAGTGGCGTACCCTTGATCTGTACAATGGGGGCCTTTAAGGATAAGCCCCTCAACTACATCAACGAGGTGCCCAGTATTGCCGGAGCCGAATCCGTACACGGCTACAGGTTGGGTAAATTTGAAATCAAGCTGGGTGCCGAGGTGCAGCTCAGTAATGATTTTCCCATCTTTCGTTACGCGGACGTACTCTTTATTAAAGCCGAAAGCCTGCTTCGGTTAGGCCGGGCCGACGAGGCGGCTACCCTGGTGACGCAGGTCAGAAAACGGGCCTTCCCCAGTAATCCGGACAAGGCAGTGGTGACGGGAGCCCAACTGCGGGGCGGAAGTACGTATGCTTACGGAAGAAGGGACACGGCCCAGAGTACGCAGGAAGGCGGCGATGATATAACCTATGGCCGTTTTCTGGACGAACTGGGGTGGGAGTTTGACCAGGAAGGTCGCCGCCGGCAGGATCTGATTCGGTTTGGCGTGTTCGCTAAAAAATCCTGGTTGTCCCACAGTGCTACCAACGACCTCAGGAAAAACCTTTTCCCCATTCCGGTGGTGGAAATGAACAAAAATTCCAATCTGCAACAAAATCCAGGTTACTAAAACGAATTCTGTAAAAGACGTGTTCGTAGCAAAGAGGAGCTATCCGCGAGGGTAGTTCCTCTTTCTAACTAAAGGCTTTTCCTGGAGCATTGATCCGGAAAAGAACGAGGACCGGATGGATTAGGGGCCCTAGGAAGAGTAGCGTCTCCGTTTGCGAATGAATCAGGTAGAAGGCGTTTGGTCAAAATTAGCAGCCAACCGAAGATTGTCCATTCGCCTGAAAAGCTCGAAGAAAGCGTATCTTTGCGGCCTCATTCCGAACGTCATCGTCGGTAATTTTTGTACTTGAATGACACCTAAAGAACAAGGTTTTTTCTTTCCTGCCGAGTGGCACCCGCACCGGGCTACCTGGCTTACGTTTCCGCATAATGACCATTCCTGGCAGGGCGACAAACTCGCCCGTATGCGTCCGCAGTACATCCAATTCATTAAGGCTATCGCACAGGGTGAAAAAGTTTGTATTAACGCCAATAGTGAAGCCCTTAAAACGCAGATTATCGGTTGGTTAATCGAGGCTGGCGTTGATCTTAACCAGATTGAATTTTTGATTAATCCTACGAACGACGCCTGGTGCCGCGACCACGGTCCGGCATTTCTGATTAACCCCGAAACCAAACAACGCCAGATTGTAAACTGGGGCTATAACGCTTGGGGAGGCAAATATCCGCCGTATTCGGATGATGATGCACTGCCCGTTAAAATTGCTACCTATCTGGATTTGCCTTACGTATCACCGGGCGTCATCATGGAAGGTGGATCGGTTGAATTTAACGGAGCGGGAACGGTATTAACGTCTAAATCCTGCTTACTAAACCCGAACCGAAACCCCCATTTATCGCAGGGGCAGATCGAAAAATACCTGTGCGATTATTACGGAATGAATCAGGTGTTATGGGTGGAAGACGGCATCGTTGGGGATGATACGGACGGTCACATTGATGATACCACTCGTTTCGTAAACGAAGATACGGTTGTAGCTTGCGTAGAAACGGATCAGAATGATGAGAACTTTGAAGTGTTGAATACCAATCTTCAAATGCTCAAAGAAATGCGATTGCTGAATGGCAAGCAGCTGAATATCATCGAACTGCCCATGCCTAAACCGGTGTACATCAATGATTTCCGTACGCCGGGCAGTTACGCCAATTTCCTGATTTGTAACGCGGGCGTCATTGTGCCGGTATTCGACAATCCCAATGACCAGCGGGCGATTGATATTCTGGAGCAGGCATTTCCCGACCGTAAAGTCATTCCTTTGTTGGCCAATGAAATCATTTGGGGGCAGGGAAGTTTCCACTGCCTGAGCCAGCAGGAACCCTTAATCTAACGCTTCATCGCTGTCCGTCGCGTCAGACGGACAGCGTTTCTAACTATCGCATGATTGATTACAATAATCGGCAGTTTCGTACTGTGACTAATACCGAAAATGGCGAAGTTAGTGGCGAAACCCGTTTTCAGTACCATCAGGAAGAAAACCTGATTTGGGCTGAGTATGCCGGAGGATCGGTGCGTAAGGGTTCCATTATTGGAACGGTGGACGCCCAGGGCCATATTGACATGGTCTACCAACACCTCAATACGACGGGTGAACTGCGTACGGGTCGCTGTCATTCCATACCGGAAATTCAGGAAAATGGGAAGATTCGGCTGCACGAAACCTGGCAATGGACTTCCGGCGATGCCTCTTCCGGTACTTCGATTATTGAAGAATGCTAACCCATGCGACCATCTTTTTTACAAGTACTAGTATTACTGCTGGTACTGAGTGCCTGTACGAGCCAAAAGCGGCATTTCGCTCCTGTATCTGTAGCCTTTCAGCCAACGGAACTAAAAGCCCTGACTATTCAGGAAAAAATTACCCGGGCGGACGAAGTCATGCTGGCGTATTCACTAAGCGTATTGGATGAAAACAATCAGCTGACGGCTACGCAAAATGGCGTGTGGGGGGTACAACGCGTCAAAAAAGACGATCAGTTTACCAACTTTCAGGGATTGTCCCTGTCAGTACCCCCGAAGAGTAAAGTCGTAGCAACAGTGGTACTGATGGAAATTGACGATTACAGTCGGGCCCAGAAATTCGTAGGAGAAATCCGGAAGTATACGGGAGTGGCTGGTGCCGTCGCGGGCTTTTTTCAGGTGACAGAATTAACCAACCCAGTCGGCTATTTTCTGCTTTCGTTACAGGCTGCCGGACTGGTACTCAACCAGTCTCGCTGGATCGATCCGGATGATTTGCTTGGAGCTGATACGAAAACCTATACCTACGAGGAGTTACAGAAAGGACTGCCCGTAACGATTACCCCTTTAAAATTTAGTAACCACAGTCGTCTGGATAGTTACGAGTATCAGCTCCAGACCCGTTGGTCCATACAAAAGACTCGTTGAATGGTATCATGTTCCGGCCAAAGCCCGCTACTGTCAGAACTAGGTAGCACGCGGGAGTTTCCCTATCTTTGGACAATAATTCGGGACGAAAAACAGTTAGGCTCGGATGAACCCCAATTGCTCAGATATGTATAAATCACTTCGGTGGATCGCTTTCTTGTCTTGCTTTCTGGATTTTACTGCGTACGCTCAACAATCCACTGACCCGGTATTGATGACCATCGGTCCCAAAAAAGTGACGGTGAGCGAGTTCATGTATCATTACAAGAAAAACCCCGTCGGGGCCGATAGCCTCAATGAAAACGCCAGCCTACGGGAGTATCTGCCTTTGTTTATCAACTATAAACTGAAAGTACTGGCCGGCGAAAGCCTGGGCCTGGATACGACCGAGGCGTTCAGGGAAGAATTGGCTGGATACCGCAAAGTATCGGCCCAGTCGTTTATTACGGATAAAAACGTGACGGAAGCTCTGGTTAAAGAGGCTTACGAACGAATGAAAGAGGAAATCAATGCCTCGCATATTCTGTTAGAAGTGGCTTCAAATGCTTCCCCTGACGATACCCTACGCGTGTACAACCAGGCTATAAGCATTCGGGAACGCATCCTGAAAGGAGAGTCGTTTGAAGAACTGGCTAAACAGTTTTCGAAAGATCCTTATGCTGCCCGAAACGGGGGAACGCTGGGCTGGTTCACGGGATTACAAATGGTGTATCCTTTCGAAACGGCGGCGTATCAAACCAAGAAAGGCGACATTTCCATGCCCGTACGGACCAAGTTCGGTTATCACCTCATCCGGGTCAATGACCGACGGACTAGTCAGGGAAATGTACAGGTAGCCCATCTGTTCGTACGCGTTGATCCTAATGCAACGGACGCTGAAAAAATGACGGCCAAAACGAAAATTGAAGAAGCGTACGGTGAACTGCAACGTGGCGTGCCGTTTGAAGCCGTAGTCAAGCAGTTTTCGGAAGATGCCAGTACCAAAAGTGCGGGCGGGGTAATGCAGCCGTTCGGAACGGGAAAGATGCTCCCTCCCTTTGAAGAAGCAGCGTTTGCTCTGAAAAAGGAAAATGCGTATTCCGCTCCGTTTCAAACGCAGTACGGCTGGCATATCCTCAAGTTAGTGAAACGGATTCCTTTGCTCGATTACGCGGAAGTAGGAGGGTACCTGCGGACGAAAGTACAGTCGGATGATCGCTCGAACGTAAGCAAATCGGCCGTACTTCGCCGGGTGAAGCAGGAAAATAAATACGAAGAAAATAAAACGGCCATGGCGGCGGCTCTTGAAAAAGCCAACCCCCTGCTGAAAGACGGCAAATGGCAAGCTCCCGCCGATGCGAATCTCAATGGGCAGCTGCTGTTCCGCATTGGTTCCCAAGTGTATCGGGTGAGCGACTTTTACAATTACGTCCAACAAAATCAGCGTCCACAGGCTGGGGCTTCGCCCCAAAGCCTCATGCAGAGCTTACTGAACGCCTTCATTGAGGAGAAGAATCTGGAGTACGAAGAGCAGCACCTAGAAGCAAAGAATGAAGATTTCAGGGATTTGATTCAGGAGTACCATGACGGTATGTTGTTGTTCCAGATGCTCGATGAAAAAGTCCAGGGTCGATCACTAACCGATACGACGGGTCAACGGCAATTTTACGAGCAGAATCGTAATAAATATCAGTTACCTCCGCGTGTCAAAGCAACCGTACTGGATGCAGCTTCACGGCCCATTCTGGACCTGGCATTGAAATCACTGGCAAAAAAACCGTATGCTCTCAGCCGAAAAGTAACGGATCTGACGTTTCCTAAAGGACAAACCAAATTAACGGAAGGACAACGCGAGCAACTTTTTGACTTAATTGTCATCTTAACGAAGAACTACGACTATCAGGTGGAAATCAGCGGTCACGCCGATGCCTCTGAAGCGGATTCCTGCTCGGCGGGACGTTTACGAAGCGTAGTAAATGAATTAGTGAAACGCGGGAATATTTCGGCAACGCGGATTGTTGAAGTAGACGAAAGCAAGTTCAAACCCGTTTCCACGACAAATCGTGATAAAAACCGTCGGGTGTCATTCGCTCTCTTTACCAATGCTCCCGTTGACGTAGTACGGCAGTTTAACACGCAGAAAGCCGATAACCTGATCTATCAGGAAGGCTTTTTCCAGAAAGGCGAAAACAAATTTGTTGATGCCGTAAGCTGGAAAGTAGGCAAGCAAACCGTAGAAAAAAGCGGTCGGGTAGTGCAGATTGATATTCAGGCCGTAGACAACGCCCGTACGAAAACGTTGAACGAAGCCCGGGGGCAAGTTATCAACGATTATCAGGTCTATCTGGAAAAAGACTGGGTGGAGTCGCTGAAAAAGCAATTCCCCGTGCAGGTGAATGAAAATGAATTGAAAAAGTTAAAATAGTTGATTGGGTTGTTTTAAAAATCTGGAAATGAAGAAAATTCTTGGGTTGCTGATCGTGTTTTTACCGGTGCTAGGCTTTGCTCAGGCGTCCAAAGGTAAAGTCATCGACGGCGTGATTAGTAAGGTAGATAATCACTATATTCTGCGATCGGACCTGGATCAAATGTACCATCAGTATCAGGCCGAGAACCCTAAAAATGCTCCGACTCGCTGTCAATGTTTGAATAGCCTGATTATTAATAAAGTAATGCTGGCAAAAGCCGAGATTGACTCCGTAACGGTGGAAGATCGGCAGGTAGATGGTGAACTCGAAGGTCGGATGGATCAAATGATTCAGATGTACGGCTCGGAGAGAAACATCGTTGAACAGTTCGGCAAAAGCCTGGATCAGTTGAAAGCTGAGCTTCGTTCGGACGTAAGAAATAACTTACTGGTGCAGGAAATGCAGCGTAAAATCACGAGTGACGTGAAAATTACGCCGAGCGAAGTACGGAAGTTTTTCAACTCGATTCCTAAAGACAGCTTACCCTATTTCCCTTCAGAAGTACAGGTAGGACACATCATTCGTCTGGCGAAGGTTACAAAAGAAGAACGCGATGTACTACGCGAGCGACTGCTGGATTACAAGAAGCGGGCGTTGGCTGGTGAAGATTTTGCCAAACTGGCGACCACGTATTCAGAAGACGTAGGAAGTGCTCAAAACGGAGGTTTGTATGCAAACGTCAAACGCGGTACGATGGTACCCGAATTCGAAGGAGCGGTGTACCGCTTGAAACCCGGTGAAATGTCCGATCCCATTGATTCCGAATATGGTATTCACCTGATTAAACTGGAAGATATTAAAGGTGAAGTCTATACGGCCCGCCACATTCTGTTACGTCCGGATTATAACCGTCTGGATATTAATGAGCCGACGCGTTTCCTGGATTCCATTCGTACGCAGTTAGTAGATGGCAAGCTGGATTTTGAAAAAGCAGCCAAGGAATATTCAGAGGATAAAGCTACGTCTGACGTAGGCGGCTGGATTCAGGACCCCGAAACGCGTGCTCCACGCTTGGCTCTGGATGCCAGTATGGACCCCAGTCTGTACTTTACTCTCGATTCAATGCAAGTAGGTACGTATTCAACCGTAATGCCTTACCGCACTAACGATGGGAAAACGGGTGTTCGGGTCATTTATTACAAAACGAAATTCCCACCGCATTACGCCAATCTGGAGGAAGATTATCAGAAACTCCAGAAAATTGCCCTGAGTCGTAAACGAAACAATGCCGTTGAAAAATGGTTTAAGAAGACGAAAGGTGAGGTATTTATTCAGGTACGTGACGAAGATTTGAAGGAAGAATGCAACGACGTAATCGCTGCCTTTAGTAATTAAAAGAGCTTTTGAAGTATTGAAGGGGTTTGACACCGCTGAAAGTTTTTGGATAAATGATCAAAAAACGATTCAGCTTGTGTCAAACCCTTTCTTATTTTAGTGATTCTATTTGGTCTAAACCCTATTTAACTACGTATGGCGTATTCTTCCGATGTCGAAGGAGTAAAGGCTCTCAATGAGGCGTATCGAAAATTACATGCTGAAATTACTAAGGTAGTAATCGGGCAGGATGAAGTCGTACGTTTACTGTTGACCGCTATTTTTTGTCAGGGGCACTGTTTGCTGGTCGGCGTACCGGGTCTGGCTAAAACCCTGCTCATCCAGACGATGGCCGGTGCTCTGGATTTGAGTTTTAACCGAATTCAGTTTACGCCGGATTTGATGCCTTCGGATATTACGGGTTCAGAAACGCTGGATAACGACCGGAATTTCCGTTTCATCAAAGGCCCTATTTTCTCCAACATCATTCTGGCGGATGAAATTAACCGTACGCCGCCTAAAACGCAGTCAGCCCTGCTGGAGTCCATGCAGGAATATGCGGTGACCATCGCGGGACAGAAGTACTCGCTGAGCCGTCCGTTTTTCGTGCTGGCAACCCAAAACCCCATCGAACAAGAGGGTACATATCCGCTACCGGAAGCCCAGCTCGACCGGTTTATGTTCATGATTCAACTGACGTATCCGAAATTTGAGTCGGAGCTGGCTATTGTGAAAGCAACTACTACGGATAACCGTTACGAAGTAAAACAACAGGTCACGGGCGAAGAAATTCAGTACTTTCAGCACTTGGTACGCCGTGTCCCCATTGCTGATAACGTCGTGGAATATGCGGTTCGACTGGTACATAAAACGCGTCCGCAAACGGAACTGGCCTCACGGGAAGCCAATGAGTTTCTGGAATGGGGAGCGGGTCCAAGAGCTTCGCAGAATCTCATTCTGGCGGCTAAATGTAATGCTTTGTTTAACGGAAAGTTTTCTCCGGATATTGAAGATGTACAAGCCGTAGCTTTGCCCATTTTACGGCACCGGATTGTACGAAACTTTAAAGCCGAAGCGGAAGGTGTAACCGTGGAAGATCTGGTTCGTAAAATGATTTAATCCTTCGTATATAAATGAGAAAAGCGGACTCCCTAGGGTCCGCTTTTCTCATTTATAATGAAAGCTACGAATGCGTTAAAACTCGAGTTTTAAAGAATCCTGTTCGGTTTCCGTAACGCTTTCGGTTGTTTCCGTTACTTCGGTACCTTCTTCATCCCAAAGCAAGCGTACATTCTTGGCAATGTAATCGCCCCGGTCATTCAGTGACAATACAAATTCTACTTCGTCCCCTTCCTGTAATTCATTGAAATCCGTATCCACTAAACTAGTATAATGGAAGAACAGGTTATTGGGTGGATACTTAATGAATCCGTAGCCGTTTTTAAGGGAATAAATCGTACTCGTCATTAGCTCTCCCGTGTGTTCGGCCAAGGTAGGATTAGGGCCTACCGCAGCATCGGCTGCCGGACGCTCAGCCCGGGGAGTCGTTTGTGGCGGTGAAGGAGGTACGACGAAGAGACCATTAATAAGAGGATCATTGCGGCGTACGCGATCTTCAATGATATTCTGCATGTCAGCGTAGTAAGACACTTCCTCCAGCAGATCCTGTGACGTCCGAGTAACCATTTTCTGGCCATCTTCCGTCGTATATTCAAAGTCCCAGCTCAGTACCATCACCCGCGTACCGATTGTGTTCAGTTTACGAACCAGCGGTACAAAATCACCATCTGAAGCAATGAGAACAATAATGTCAAATTTTTTATACAGAGCCATTTCGTAAGCTTCCAGTGCCAGCCATACGTCAATTCCTTTTTCGTGGCGGTTGTTAAACGTGTTACGAATAGGCAGGTAATGGGTAGTGACACCTTCAGCCATGAGCAGATCATCGAAAACCCGGTCATAAAACAGCATGTGTCCCCGTTGGCTGGCTTCCTGAGCATTCAAACGACCGCGGAAATAGTGAGCATCTACAATCTGGCAGGAACGTGTATCGGAATTCAATTCATCGGCAACCTGATTTCTGATAAAACTATGTAAACCTGATACGCTTATACGACTTTTACGGGAATGAAAATAATTATAATAATTACTTACGTGTAAGAAATAATTGCCGTCATAAAATACGCCAATTCGAGTAAAAGATAACTGGTCGTTAGCCATTTGATAGAGTATGTTTTATCGTTATTATAGGTAAATAGAAATAGTGCTTTTTACTTAGGTAAGTTCGACTTTGGGTGGGCTAGATATATTTTATCGACTTATTAGGGTGGGTAAATTCTATCGGAACAAACCTAGAAATGTGGCGGTCAATTATTTCTATTTAATCACAAATTTAAGCATTAAAAGCACTTTTTGCAAACCGCTTCCAGTCTTCCTCCGTATCAATATCGACAGAACCTAAAGGAAAGACTACTTTCTTTAGATGGCTAGCATATTTTTTAGCCAGGGGCTTGGCTCCACGATCGCCTTCTAAGGTTAGCAACTCCGAAAAATGATCCGAACCAAACAACATGGGTACGCCCCAATCCGAGCCGTAATCTGACACGACAATACTGTCAGCTTTACCGGAATATAAATTCAGGATTTCCTCTAGTACTGACGTAGTTAAATGGGGCTGATCCGTGAGTAGAAAAAGCAAAGCATCCGCTTGCTGCTCTATTGCGTACGCCGTAGCCACTCGTACGGATGCCGCCATGCCTTCCGACCAGTCCATATTGTACAGAACGGTTACGGGCAGGTCGGCTACCGTGGCGGCCACTTGTTCAGCGTAGGCTCCTGTGATGATGCAAACCGACGTTTCACTAGCGTGGACCCGCAGGGCGGTTTGCGTTACGCGGCAAAGTAACGTTTGCTCATCCCATTCGATGAGTTGCTTTGGCCGACCCAGACGACTGGAACGGCCCGCTGCTAAAATGGCCAGTTGTACCTTCATTACAGATCAATAGCGTCCGTTGGCGGGTCGAACGCGTGAGCAGGGTAGGTGACCTCGACTAAAAAAAGCCCATCCGGCGGTACGGCACGGCCGGCTTTTTTTCGGTCTTTCGCCAGAATAATTTGTTCAAAATCAGTAACCGTAATGCGTCCGCGTCCTACATCCATCAGTGTTCCCACTAGGGCCCTGACCATACCGCGTAAGAAACGGTCTGCCCGTACGTGAAAAATGAGTTCGTGTCCCCGTTCTTCCCAGCGAGCTTCCGTAATGGCACAGCGGAAGGTTTTCACCTGCGTATTAACCAAGCTGAAGCTCTGAAAATCACTGTATGTTAGGAGGTATTCAGCCGCCTGATTCATAGCCAATACGTCGAGCGGAAAACTAAACGGATAAACCATCGAAGGACGGAAAGGGTTTTTGATTCTTGATATTCGGTATTCGTACTTTCGGGAAGTAGCCGTAAAGCGGGCATGCACGTCTGAACGAATCGGAAAAATACGGTATACGACGATACCCGGGGGCAACATACGGTTCGCTTTGAAAGCCACAAAATCCAAATCGTCAGCAATAGGAGTAGGCCATTCGAAGTGAGCGTACTGCTGCTGGGCGTGAACGCCCGTATCGGTACGTCCGGATCCAACCAGGGCGACGGGATTTTTTAGAAGTACGGAAAGGGATTTTTCCAGGGCTTCCTGGATAGAAACCGCATTGGGTTGTTTTTGCCAGCCGTTGAAAGCCGCACCATTGTACGCAAATGAAATCATATACCGCATCCAACAAAGGTACGGTGCGAAGCGGCCTAAATGAAATGGAGAGTTTACTTCCCTAAACGAGCCTGGTATTTTTTGAAATTAGCTTTGATGACTTGAACTAGATCATACTCCGAAGATTGGAGCACAAAGTCGTCGTCAATGGGAAACAATCGCATGAATTCTTCCAGATCTTCACCATCCAGCTTGGTAACCTGATTAACCACCTGAGCGTTATATTTGAATTCGGCGAGTTTGTGTTTACGATCCTGTTGCTGAAGAACGCCCAGTTTTCGCAGGTTCTTGGCCCGCTTGCTGAACAGTTCGTACATCAGTGAAATGGGTGAATTAGCCATTTCCATGATCTGCCCCGTCGACATATTTTTTTTAGCCAGGGGCTCTTTCAAAGCTTTCTCGATTTCATACTTAATCTCGGCTTCCGATTTCGCCGTAATCTGTACTTCATCGAGTGTTCTTCCTTCGGTAGTAAAAACGTACTGTTTAACGGTAGTGACGATGTCGTCTCCCGTGGAATCAACGCTAACCGTTGCATCATCACAGCCATTGCAGGTGATGCGTAATTGATCGCCCGTGCGGGCCAGAATCAAAAACGTACCCGATTTGTTGGTACGCGTTACATCCTGCGTTCGGAGGTTCCGAACGGAAGCCAGATTAATAGGCTTTTGGGTGGAATCATTTAAAGCAACGCCAGTAATGTAGCGATCCTGAGCCGATACTTCGGAGATCAGGCTTATTCCTATCCATACGGCGATAAAGGCTGCGAATCTTGAGATCATTGTACGACAATTCTATCGTAAAACTACGGCTTTCCGAGAAAATTGCCCAGCTTTCCTTGGCTTAGTAATTTTTAACAGAAAAAGGAAGCGTTTCCAAACGCTTCCTTTTTCTGAATTCCAGGTTATTTGCCTGATTTTTCTTCGGGCACTTTTTCGACAATTTTATTAACATCTCGTTCAAGCTGACGGGAAATCTGAGTCGGGTTATCTACGGCTTTTTCTACGGAGCCCCGCCAAACCAGCTTACGGGTTTTGGCATCTACAATATCCAGTACTACCGTTCCTGCCTCATATTTTTCCCGGCGTGACTGTCGGCCACCCCAGCCATACCACGCTGGGCCCCAGCCTCGCCAACCCCAACGTCCCCAACCCATATAAGGACCGTATAAAGGAGTCGGATCAGAAACAGTACGTTCTTTCTGTTCGACAAAGAAATGGTACCCAATGAGCATATCCGGATTGTTTTCATCGCGTTGGTACCCTTTTTCTGCAAGGGTGCTTTCAACCGCGTTTTCCAGATTCTGCGTAGCGATTTCGTTATAGTATACGGGATTTTTACCCGCCTGAACATCCGAGTCCATCCAGGCGAATGTTTTGTATTTGCTAAAGTTAGCTCGGCTACTTTTATCTACGTTTACAGTAGTACAGGCCGACGCTATCCAAAGCAACGACATCAAGAGGAGTAGTGGACGCAGGAACGTTTTCATGGCTATTCGAATAATAAGTGCATTGAATAGGTTTAAAAACGAATGCCATCAGCCGAATTTGAGCAAAAAAATACCCCGCTCCGGATGGGAACGGGGTGCTTTCAGCACGCTAAAGAAAACTTAGATTTTCTTAACGTTTACGGCGTTCAAGCCACGCTTGCCTTCGATCGTTTCAAAAGAAACACGATCATCTTGACGAATGGTAGCTGAACTCAGACCCGTCGCGTGCACGAAAATATCTTGCCCGGAAGCGTCATCAAGAATAAAGCCAAAACCTTTCGTTTCGTTGAAAAATTTTACAGTGCCTGTTTGCATTGTGAATAAAAATAAATAAAACAAAAATCTCCTGTACGTCAGGATTCAGCAAAGGTAATCGTATTCTTTAGAGTTTTTCTATACAAGGTACGTATATTGAAAAAAAAATGTGTAAACTATAGCCACTGGGCCAAATTTGGCATATTTGTCAGGATAAATTTTCTTTTTCCGAGATCGTCGAGAGCAATCTTCCCCTATTTCGTACCTCTGAATGCTTACTATGGAACCTCTTTTCACTCGCCGCCGAACGATCGGTCAACTTTCAGGGCTGTTTGGTGGACTTTTTCTTCCCGTCTCTTCCGTTCAAAAACCTTCTGTGTCGAATTCATTTAAATATTGTTTGAACATGAGTACACTGCGGGGCCACAAATTGGGCTTCGAAAAGGAACTTCAAATCGCTGCTCAGGCGGGATTTCGTTCCGTAGAGGTGTGGGTAGATACGGCGCAGGATTATCTGAAACAGGGGAAAACGCTGGCGGATGCCCGCAAAGTGATTACGGATTTAGGATTGACCGTCGAAAATGCCATCGGATTTGCTCCCTGGATTGTAGACGATGCGGGCGTTCGTTCCAAAGCCCTGGAGCAGATGAAACGGGAAATGGACATGCTCGCCGGTATTGGCTGCAAACGTACGGCAGCCCCGCCCATGGGAGCCACCACTTCTCCTAAACTGGATTTGACAAAAGTGGCGGAACGGTACCGGATTATTCTGGAATTGGGTACACAGACGGGCGTCATCCCGCACCTGGAACTCTGGGGATTTTCAAGTAACCTGAGCAAACTGAGTGAGGTGATGTACGTAGCTTTGGAAAGTGGACATCCTTCGGCACGTTTGCTACTGGATGTCTATCATTTGTATAAAGGCGGTTCCAGTCTGGCGAGTTTGCCGCTGGTTGGAAAGCCCGCGATGGAAATTTTCCACGTAAATGATTATCCAGCCAATCTCACCGCTGAAAAGATTACGGATGCGGATCGCATTTTCACGGGCGATGGCGTAGCTCCGATTCAGAAAATTCTAAAGGCTATTCATACACCGGAACAGCCGCTAATTCTTTCCCTGGAAGTATTCAACAAATCTTATTACGCCCAAGACCCGCTGACGGTTGCCAAAAATGGACTGGCAAAAATGAAGGCAGCGACGGGGGCAGTTTAGAGCGGCCGCCGCTGCAGTTTTGAGTTTTCCGTTTAGGTAGGATAAGCTCAGTAAAGTTAGCGGGACGGGTTGTCCGTACCCCACATGGCATACGGGGCTAAGGATAGGCAGCCGCTTCAGGGTTGGGTATTCGATTATAGCGGGGGAACGGAAGGCGATATAACTGGTACAAGTTTCCAAACGTGTACCTATCATGGGGCAGTTTCTAACGGCCTTCAAGGCAACTAATAAAATTACTGGTACGAGTTTTCTGCCTAAGAAACTAGATAGGCTGGTTGTGTAAACCCAGGCTCAAAAAGGGCGGTCTCATCGTCCGAATCGTCCGTATAAATTAAGAACCTAAACCTAACTACATGCATCTCTATACCCAACCCATGCTTACTCCAGGAACATTAACGGGCAAAACCATTCTGGTAACGGGCGGTGGTACCGGCCTGGGAAAATCCATGGCTCGGGAGTTTCTTCGGCTGGGAGCGAATGTTACGATTTGTTCCCGCAAACAGGCCGTGATCGAAGCTACGGCCCAGGAATTGATGGAAACCACCGGTGGGCAGGTACTTGCCGTGCCTTGTGATGTTCGGCAATATGATCAAATCGAAAACGTGCTATCGCAAACACTCGAACGCTTTGGCCGACTCGATGGCCTCGTCAACAACGCGGCGGGTAATTTCATTAGTCCAACCGAACGGTTAAGTGCCAAAGCCTTCGAAACCGTCATCGGCATCGTTCTACAGGGTTCAGTGAATTTTACGCTGGCGGTGGGCAAGCACTGGATCCAACAAAATCAGCCGGGAACCATCTTGAGTATCATCACCAGTTACGCCTTTACGGGTACGGGCTATACCGTTCCCTCAGCCGTATCCAAGGCGGGGGTGCGTATCCTGACGCGTTCGCTGGCGGTGGAGTGGGCCCGGCATGGGATCCGACTTAACAACATCGCTCCCGGACCTTTTCCCACCAAAGGAGCCTGGGACCGACTCGTCCCCGAGCCCGTCGCTGACTTAATCAAACCGGAAAGTCGGGTACCCCTAGGACGAGTTGGCGAGCATCAGGAGCTGGCGAATCTGGCCGCTTACCTGATGTCGGACTATTCGGCCTACATCACCGGCCAGGATTTTACGATCGATGGCGGCGAGTGGCTGAAAGGGGCCGGGCAGTTTAGTGCTTTGGAAATGATTCCGGATGAAGGATGGGACGAAATTGAACAAACCATTCGGCGTACCACCGGGGGGTAGTTGTTGGTTGTTTGTTAATGGTTGTGGGTAATGGGCCTAGGCCATCGGCTATAAACCAACGACAATCAACAACCACTAATAACAAACAACCAACAACTAAACTAATAAACTAACTAACGGGCGTGAAGCTCATCTTCGGTTGCTTCAAAGCGTTGTCAATGATCTTTATTTCCAGATTAAGAATACCTACTTCGGACTTGAAATCGATTTTTTCTACGTCGTCTGTGGGTTTGTGATAATCATCGTGGCCACCCGTGTGGAAGAACAAAACGGGAATTTGTTTGGCGTAAAACGCGGCATTATCCGATCCGCCATTACCTGCCCGATCCGTAAAGAACTTTACCGAAGCTTCCACCCCTTCGAATACTTTGGCCCAGGTATCGCTCGTACCAACGCCACCAACGCCCACGCCACGATCGGGGTTGTACCGACCAATCATGTCCATGCAAACCATGAAATTGAGTTGATCCAGCGGTACGGTTGGGTTAGCCAGAAAATGGCGGGAACCTTGCAAGCCCAGTTCTTCAGCCCCGAAAGCAATGAATAAAAAGTTGTATTCTTCTTTCACCCCATTCTGAGCGTAGTACCGAGCCAGTTCCAGTAAGCCTGCTACACCCGAAGCGTTATCGTCGGCTCCATTATGAATTTTTCCTTCGGGATTTTTTTCTAGCGAACTACCCTGACGACCCATACCGAGGTGATCATAATGAGCACCAATGACAATGGTATGCGAAGCCCGATTGTTCAGAAACCCGATTACGTTTTTTGCTTTTCTCAGGCTGTCCGTTACAACGACTCGCTTCACTTTAGCCGTAAAGGGTTGCCAGTATCCTTCGGAGCCCATCGGTAGCAGACCGAGTTTGCGAAATTCTTTGGTGATGTACTGAGCGGCTTTATCGTTTTCCCTGCTGCCCGTACCCCGGCCCTTCATTTGATCGGAAGCCAGCGTATGAATATGGCTGGAAATGCGTTCGACGGAGGGAAGATAGTCCTGAGCAAAGAGGGGAGCAGAACTGAATAGGCAGAGCAGAGCAAAGAGTTTTTTCACGGGAATGAGACGTTACGTACAAACTTCAAAAGTAGCCACGATTGGGAAGTCGAGCCACGCTTTTTTTTCATTTTGAAAATTTCATCCTATCAAAGTGGAAAGGCGAAGGTAGTACTTCTTTGAATAATTGGCTGACGATCAGCTTTTTCGGAAAAAGGCTGATCGGCTGGTACTGGTTTGGTATCCAGAAAGGCAAAACTTACCTAAAGTATGGAAATACGCAATGCCGATCTGGTTCCGCTGGTGCGGACCCGGGTACCCGAAGCTCAGGGCGATCTGGCGAGGATTTCGCCCGAACTAGGCCCTTGTAAAGTGATGGCTCTGCTGAGCGAGCTGACGCATCGATTTGCGGACCACCACGATTTTATCGCCGTCAAACATTGTTTTGTAGCCGCGGACGAACTGCTCGCTGACGGGAGCCATCAGATTAGAAACGCGGTTTGTGCCAATTACGTATACGGTCTGGCCTCATTGCTGGATCGGCACGATGAAAGTGCGGAAGTGCTCATTCACCTCATGCCCTTACAATTACGTAGTGAATACATTCGACAGATTTCCAATTCGCTGCCCTAAGGTCATGAAAGATACGTTTAAAATTGAAGTAGCCTCGGCCCGGCACGCCGCCTTCGCCGACACGATCTGCATCGCCATGAAGGAAAGTGCCGAGGCTCGGGGTACGGGGATCGGCGAACGTTCGCCAGAGTACATCCGGACCAAAATGCAGGAACACGAAGGTATCGTAGCGACGTACGCCGATGGCACCTGGGCCGGTTTCTGTTACTGGGACGTGTACGAAGAAGGAAAGTTTGTTTCCAATTCCGGCCTCATCGTCGCTCCGGAATTTCGGGGCATGAAACTGGCCGAAAAGCTCAAACGGAAACTGTTTCGATTATGTCGAAAACTATTTCCACAGGCTAAAATCTTCGGAATTACTACCGGGACAGCGGTCATGAAAGTAAATACCCGCTTAGGCTTCCAACCCGTAGCCTTCGAGGCTTTGCCCCACGATGGTCGCTTCTGGAAAGGATGTCAGGCTTGTAAGAACCACGACGTTCTGGACCGGACGGAAGGGCGGTACTGCTTGTGTACAGGAATGGTTTTCGATCCGGCAACTAAAAAGAATTAATGACCTTCTCGTAAGGAATCACCTAATAACCCCTCGGGGGTTTTTAGATGACCTGTAATGGGGTGACATTGCTGGATGGTAGGTTACTTCACAAAGTCCAATACAGCTTTTTGATACGCCTCCAGTGCTTGTACGTGCGGAATATGTCCTACGCCGGGCAGAGCGATGAGCTTACTGCCCGGTATTTGCTGTTGCGTACGTTTTCCCAACGCCGGGTACTGACCATACTGATTCACCCGATCTTTGGGAACTCGGTTCTTACCCACAATAGTGCGATCTTCCTGACCAATAATCAGTAAAGTCGGTACGCGGATATTTTTGAATTCATAACAAACCGGCTGTTCATAAATCATCTGATAGGTGAGGGCATTGACCCAGGCAATCTGTTTGAATCGCGGGTCTTTCAGAGCGGCAGCTTGCACCTGTACCCATGCTTCATACGCGGGCTTCCACTGCGGATAATAACTCTGCTGGTACTTCTTGTACGATTCATACGTGGCGGCAAGTTCGTTCTGGTAAGCTTCGTCGAGGGGTAGGTAAGGGACAATGGTGCGGTAATCTTCCAGCCCGATTGGATTTTCCAGAATCAGTTCGCGTACCGTTTCCGGATACATTAGCGTAAACCGCGTCGCCAGCATGCCGCCCATTGAGTGAGCAATCAGGGTGACTTGATCAATACCGAGCGAATCCAACAACCGTTTGTTGTTAGCGGCCAGGGCATGAAAACTGTAATGCAGGTCCGGAAAATCGGATTTACCCCAACCTACCTGATCGGGTACGATTACCCGATAGCCAGCTTTTCGTAGAAAAGCAATAACATCCCGCCAGTACACGCCGTTGAAGTTCTTTCCGTGAAAAAGTAGGGCCGTCTTAGCGTTCATTTTGCCCACAGGCGGTACGTCCATGTAGGCCATACGAAACGTTTTCTGTTCCTGATGGAGGTTGATATATTGAACAGGATACGGATATTCAACCGACTGAGCGACAGTCAATGAAGGAAGCAAGACGCTAAAGATTAGCAGCAAAAAAATACTAATGCGTTTCATACGTAGGACAGAAAAGACAGCTTTGGGAGACCTTACTAGTCAATAAGGTGCGTATCAAACGCGAAAAGAAATATTCCAATCCCCGGAAATAAATCAGTAATTCACGGCCTAATCAAAACAAACATTGGGCCTTTCGATTATTGCTAGAGAAACACTAACCCCTTCAACCGGTCTGTATGAAACGATTGTACCTAATACTCATTAGCTTCTGTACCACACTTGCCAGTCTAGCTCAACAGCCTTCTAAAGCCCTGGAAACCTGGAAGAACGATAAGTACTCCATGTTCATTCACTGGGGGGTGTACTCCGTTTTGGGCGGGGTTTGGGAAGGTAAGCCCGTGTCCAGAGGTTACAGCGAGCAAATTCGGGCTCATGCCGCGGGTCTATACAGCGATACGTACGAGAATGTCGCTAAAACGTTCGATCCTAAACTCTGGAATCCGGATTCGGTAGCCCTGCTAGCAAAAGCGGCGGGCATGCGTTCCATTGTACTGACCTCGAAGCACCACGATGGCTTTTGCCTATTCAAATCGGCCTACACGAAATTCAATATGGTAGATGCCACGCCTTATCACCGCGATGTCGTGAAAGAAATGGCCGAGGCCTGTCAGCGGAACGGACTTAAATTCGGACTGTATTTCTCGGTTATCGACTGGCATTTTCCAGCGGCGTACCCCATTTCCAGTAGTAATTCCGATCCGATTCCGGCGGCTCACCACGAATACAACAAAAATCAGATTCGCGAACTGCTCACCAATTACGGACCCATTTCCGAACTCTGGTTTGATATGGGTTCGCAAACGCCTCAGCAAAGTCGCGAGCTCCGGGAGCTGGTTCACCAATTGCAACCCGATTGTATGGTTAGCGGACGACTGGGCAACGAGGCGGGTGATTTCTGTGTCATGGGTGACAATGAATATCCCAACTACAAAATCGCTACGCCTTGGCAAACCCCTGCTTCCATCTACGACGAAACCTGGGGGTACCGCTCCTGGCAGGAACACGGTTCGGTGGAGGATAAGGCCCGAGAAAAACTGGCTAGTTTACTGAAAGTAGTCAGTCGCGGTGGAAATTATCTGCTGAACATCGGTCCACGGGGCGATGGCACCGTCGTGGAATTTGAACGGGACGTATTACTTAAGATCGGTAAATGGCTCCGGCAGAACGGAGAAGCCGTATACGGCACCAGTCCCGATCCTTTTCCTACGCCCTTCAAATGGGGGGAGGTAACGGCTTCGGGAACGAATAAACTGTACCTGTCGCTGCTGCAAATGCCCACCAGCCGTACCATTACGCTACCCAATATCACCGGGGCGGTCAAGATCATTCACGTACTGGGTCAGCCGCAACAAACGGCTTCGTACAAGCGAATGGGGAACAATATTCAAATCATGTTACCAGCTGAAATCAAATCGGTGAAAGACGTTCCGGTGCTCATGCTGGAATTTGCGAACGGCTACAGCGTACCGCCTGCCCAGGTACTGACGGTAGATCCAACGCAGAAGACGGTAATACTCCAGCACGATAACGCCGAACATCACTACAGCATGGGTGGAGTGGACTATAATACGTATTACCGAACGGTCGTGAAAGATTCCTGGCAGATCGAACTTCCCAAAGCTACTTCGGTAACCCCTACGATGGTATTCACCGAGGAAGAAAAAGGCCGTAGTATTGATTTGCAGGTCAATGGTGAATCGCAACCCGTTATTCTGGATGAAGCAGAAGAAGTGTCTATTCCGCAGACGGGCAAGCTGACCTGGGGACCGATTTATCTGAATCAAGTGGCCAATACCGGCATTGGCTGGACGAGCGTCATCCCCATTGATCCTTCGCGAAGCTGGTCCGCCAGTGGAAAACCCTGGCAGGCGACGGATTGGAAAAAAGGCGAGGCTCATCAGCTACCCGCTCAGCCTTCCCAAAGCTGGTTTGTACTCCAGGAGATTTCGGCGGATAAAGCTCAGCCCGTACTGGTAGAGATTAAAAGTGGGGATGCGGTAGGCGTCTGGCTGAACGGACAACCGCTGTTACTGCACAACAATCCCGAAAAAACGGATTCGACGCGGGATGTGGTGCTACTGAAAATACGGCCGGGTACGAATCAGTTATTGGTCAAACTCTACAACCGCTACCACGATCAGGTACCCGTTTTCATCAGCGATCAGGTTCCGCAGGTCATGTACCGCAAACGACTCCAGCGGATAAAACTAGAACCCAGTAATACGTTAAGTTGGCAATTACGCGAGCCGCCCACGCCGCACCGGGATTTACAACTACCCAATCTTTCCCTGGAGTGGAAGGTTAAATAATGAAAAAGAGACGCGATATACAGATCGCGTCTCTTTTTCATTTATACTAGATAGTAGCCTTATGGATCGACTTCATGCGAAAACGGCTACCAACTGAAAAACCAGACCCAGACAATAAAGAAAAATTGTAAAGCCGTCCGTAACCAGAGATAGTCAGTACCGGGCCCGGTGTAGGTTGCTTTCTGGTAATCCACTCGTTGTAGGGCCGCATACACATTGGCCGGAAAAATTAGGATAAAGAAGATAATGAGCCAAACGGCCGTCGTATGGCGAAAGGTAGGGAAGAGCAAACCCATAGCGGCGGCTATTTCCAGAACCCCCGTTGCCCAGACAATAACCTTTCGAAAGGGAATGAACGGAGGTAACATCAGGGACATTCCTTTCCAAAAGACGAAGTGGCCCAGAGCCGTAAATAGTAACATGACACTCATGCCCACATTGGCCGCAAAACGCAGGTGCCAGGCTCCCGACGAGAGCCACACGCCAATGAGGGTAATCAAAGTAAAGGATAGTAAGACAAGAAATGGTTTCATGCGGTAGTTAGGGAAGGATAGAAAAAAACAGCAGTCACCGGGCCGATCATTGCGTGAGGTGACTGCTGAGGTATTTACAAAAGTTTGGAATCAGAAATGATGGGCGTATCGGGCTGTTCAAGCGTAGCCTGCTGCTGGATGATTTTATTTTCCTGTTTCTCTTCTTTAATCAATTGCTTGTTGGTGCGTTCAAACACCTTGAAGAGTACGATCAGATAGGCAATGAGTAACGGACCAATGACCAGACCCAGAATCCCGAATAACGGAACGCCGAGTACTACCCCCGCCAGCGTAATCAGGGGGTGTACATCGCCCATCCGTTTGGCCAGTACAATCCGCAGTACGTTATCGACATTGGTCAAAACGATAAGTCCAACGAGCAGAATACCCACGCCCTGACCCGTATTGCCTTGGGAAAGAGCAATCAATCCGGCCGGGCCCCAGACCAGTGGGGTACCGAGTACCGGAATAAAACTCAGAAAGAACGAAACCGTACCCCAGAACGCCGCGTCCGGAATATCGAAAATCCAAAGCGTAAGTCCCGTCAATACGCCCTGAATCAAAGAAATCAGACCCTGACCCAGGATATTGGCGTTCACCATATTCTTGAGACTTTCGCCCAGTTCATCGTCCGTATCGTTATCGAAGGGCAGGTACCGCCGCAGTCCGCCCAAAAATTGTTCTTCCTGCTGAAACATGTAGTACATAGTAAAAAACAGCAAACCCAGAATAATCAGCACGTCGAGGGTACCGCCGATGATGGAAGGAAACTGTTGACTGGCCCAACTGGCTCCCTGCTGAATGAGAGACTGGATATTGTCTTCGTCCGTAATGGAAAAGCCCGTCATGTCTTCCAGCCGTTTCACCAGCTTGAGAATATCCTGGTAATTCTGACTATAATAGCGAACCCGCCCAATCAGCAGCAAGCTTAGGACCAGAAAAGGAATGATGATGACAATGATGGAAAATAGCAGTAAGCCGATTGTGACGAGTGTCCGATTGAAATTCTTTTTATGAACCAGCGTCGTAAACCAGGGACGAAAAATGACATATAAAATACCAGCTCCGAAAAAAGCCGTAATGTATTGCCGTAAACCGGCGATGATAAAGCCTGTAATTACTACAAGGCTAAAAACGAGCAGATAACGCTGCTGTTTGGGGGTGTAAATAGAAGCCATACATTGAAGGGGTGAAATGCTGCGTGCAAATGCAGGAGGTCTTAAAAAAATAATGCCCTATTTACTAAAAGACTGCATAAAAGCTTATTTGACGCAAAGAAATGCTTTCTTCCAGCAAAAATGTTCGTACGAATAAGTGTTACTTTGTCAAAGGACGCCTCAATCGCAAATCGCCTAATCTTGCGTGGCTCCTGTAGCTAAACCAAATGACCGCATGAGTTTTGAGAAAATTACCCTCGAAGTAACCCAATTAGCGAAAGCTGCCGGTGAATTTATGCTGGCAGAACTCAAACACTTCGATCCCACAAAAATCGAGCACAAATACGGCGAAAATTTCAATCTGGTTTCGTACGTCGATAAGGAAACGGAAAGTCGGCTGGTGGAAGGACTTTCAGGGTTGTTGCCGGGTTCGGGTTTTATTACCGAAGAAGGTACGGTAGAGCAGGCCACTGATCAGGAATTTGTCTGGGTAATCGATCCCCTGGATGGCACGACGAACTTTCTGCATGCCTATCCGCAATTCTGCACCAGCATTGGCCTGTTGCAGGGCGGCAAACCCGTAGCGGGTATCATTTACGAACCCTTCCGGGACGAAATGTTTTATACCTGGAAAGACGGCGGAGCCTGGTTGAACAAAGAACGCTTGTCGGTATCCAAAGTAGACCGCGTACAGAGCAGTTTGCTGGCCTGTGGTTTCCCAAGTCGTCAGAATCAGAAGACCGAAGCGTACATGAACATGATTCTGCGGATTACGAAAGAATCGCACGGATTCCGGCGAATCGGCTCGGCCGCCCTTGATCTGGCGTATACGGCTCGGGGCTGGTTTGAAGGCTATTTTGAATACAACATCAATAGTTGGGATATTGCCGCAGGAATCTTGCTGGTACAGGAAGCCGGTGGTACGGTTACTGATTTCAAAGGTGAAGAAAACTACCTCTTCGGCGGCGAAATCATCAGTTCCAACGGTCGCATTCATCAGGAATTGATTGACATGATTAGCGAAAGTATGGCCTAGTCCGAACAAAAAGGTTTGACTTCAGCGTTATACGCCCAAAGACAGAAGAAAGCATGGAAACACTCGTCATCGGAATGTTATTCGTCGGTGCCCTGGCGTACTTGGGGAATCAGTTCAGAAAGCAGTTCAGCCTGCGAAAAACCGGCGGTTGTGCCAAAGGTTGCGGGTCCTGCGGAGCGATTAAATTCGACGAGTCCAAGCTGCCTCCCATCCAGAAAGTGAACTAACGAGCAAGAAAATAGAAAAGCCCCAACGAATGCCATTCGTTGGGGCTTTTTATAGGCTATTGAAAACTTACTGCAAAACGGGTTTTTCCGTGAGTTCCTGCAGCAGAGCGTTTAATACGGCTTTCAGATCAGCTTCAGTTTCCGGCTTATCCATCTTCGTACGGGCGTGCGAAATGAGTAAACTGGTATTTTCCAGAATGCGGGCTCCCAAGATGCCTAAAGTGAGTCGCAACGATTCGTGGGCTTTTTCACCCAGTATCGAAGCCGTAATCACCGCCGTAGGTTTTTCATGCCATTCGCCGGAAGAGAACGCCGAGGTCCAGTCGAGCAGGTTTTTCAAAACTCCCGGTACGCCGAATACGTATTCCGGAGAACAAAAGACGAGTGCATCTGCCGCCAGCAAGTGCGTACGAAACTGCTCGACGGCCACCGGATATTCTGTATAATCCGGATCAAAGGGAGGAATTTGAGCCAGCTCTTCGTAGATCTGCCACGAAACGGTATCAGGTACCCACTGGGAAATTTTCTCTAAAATTTGTGTATTGGTCGAGGCGGCCCGCAGGCTGCCCGAAATGGCTAGGATCTGATACGGTTTTTCCATGGAGCAAAACGTAGGTAAACGGATGAGGCTGAAACAATCATCCAATCTAACGAAAATTCCTCTTTCGCAATAATCGTACCAGTGACGAAAGCCTGCCACGAAGCGTTAACTTGCGGGCAAGAAACGCAGCGGTTGCATGAAAAAACTATTTCTCCTGGACGCGATGGCCCTCATTTACCGGGCTCACTTCGCTTTTGCCAAAACGCCCCGTATTACGTCTACCGGACTGAATACCAGTGCTGTTTTTGGCTTTACAAATACGCTTCTCGAAGTATTACGCAAAGAAAATCCCTCGCATTTAGGGGTGGCTTTTGATACGGCGAAACCCACGTTCCGCCATACCCGTTTTGAGGCATACAAGGCTCAGCGGCAACAACAGCCCGAAGATATTACGATTGCTATTCCGTACGTCAAGCGGTTGTGCGAAGCTCTGTGCATTCCAGTACTGATTATGGAAGGCTACGAAGCCGACGACATCATTGGTACGCTGGCCAAAAAGGCTTCCGCAACGGGTGGATACGAGGTGTACATGATGACCCCCGACAAGGATTACGGACAACTGGTAGAGGAACACGTGAAGCTCTATAAGCCCGCTTTTATGGGGAAAGACGTGGAGATCATGGGTCCCAAAGAGGTTTGCGAACGCTGGGGCATTAGTAATGTCGATCAGGTCGTGGATTTGCTAGGACTGATGGGCGATGCCGTCGATAATATTCCGGGTATTCCCGGTATTGGCGAAAAAACGGCGGTGAAACTGATCGCTGAATACGGTTCAGTCGAAAACCTGATTGCCAACGTGGACCAGTTGAAGGGCAAAATGGCTGAAAACGTTCGGGCATTTGCCGAGCAGGGTCTGTTGTCCAAAGAACTGGCCCTGATTGAGCAGAATGTGCCGATTGAATTCGATGAAAAAGCTCTGGAACTCTGCGAGCCCAACCGCGAAACGCTGTCAGCCTTACTCGATGAACTGGAATTCCGTACGCTTCGCAAACGCTTGCTGGGCGAAGAACCAGCACCCGCCGAGACCCCAAAAACGGCCAAATCCAAAGCCCCAACGGCTCAGATGGATTTGTTCGGAGCCGCTCCAGTAGCCGCCATAGCGACGTCGGAAGTAGCGGGGCAGTGGGAAACCACTACGGTTCGCCGGACGGTGCATGATACGGTTCACGATTATCAGTTAATCGATACCCCGGAATTACGGAAATCACTGGCCCATTACCTCAATCTGCAGGATGCCATTTGTTTCGATACCGAAACAACCGCTTTGTCGGCCATTGAAGCGGATTTGATCGGAATGTCTTTTTCGTACCGCGTGGGCGAAGCTTTCTACGTGCCCGTTCCGGACAACCGGGAGGCGGCTCTCGTCATTCTGGAAGATTTTCGTTCCGTATTCGAAAATGAAGCCGTCGAAAAAATCGCTCAGAACATCAAATACGATCTGACGGTTCTGGCCAACTACGGCGTGGAAGTCAAAGGAAAACTCTACGATACCATGTTGGCCCATTACCTGATTGAGCCCGAAAAACGGCATAACATGGATATTCTGGCTGAGACGTATCTGAATTACACGCCCGTAGCCATTGAAGAACTGATCGGTAAGAAAGGCAAGAATCAGGGAAATATGCGGGATGTGGATATGGAGAAAATCAAGGAGTACGCCGCTGAGGATGCCGATATTACCCTGCAGCTCAAGGAGGTACTCAACCCCGTTCTCCAGCAAAATCCGAAGCTAGTTTCGCTCTTTGAAACGGTTGAAATGCCGCTGGCCCGCGTACTGGCTGAAGTGGAAGCCGAAGGCGTACGACTCGACGTCGGTTTTCTGAAAGAGCTTTCCCAGCAACTTGACGTGGATTTGCGGGATACGCAGCAGCGGGCTTGGGAACTGGCCGGACAGGAATTCAATATCGCTTCACCGAAGCAGCTGGGTGAAATTCTGTTCGAAAAACTGCACCTCGATCCCAAAGCAAAGAAGACCAAAACCGGTCAGTACATGACGGGCGAGGACGTGTTGCTGGGACTGGAATCAAAGCACGAAATCGTACGAAAGATTCTGGATTTCCGGGAATTACAGAAACTAAAATCCACCTACGTGGATGCATTGCCCGCCTTGCTTTCTCCCCGTACGGGACGTTTGCACACCAGTTTCAACCAAGCGGTAACGGCTACGGGACGTCTGTCGTCCACAAATCCAAACTTGCAGAACATTCCGATTCGTACGCCACGCGGCCGGGAAATTCGCAAGGCCTTCATTGCCCGTGATGAGGATCACGTGATTTTGTCCGCCGATTATTCGCAGATTGAATTACGCATCATGGCGGCGTTTTCGGGCGATGCCAGTATGACGGAAGCCTTTAATCAGGGGCTGGACGTACACCGGGCAACGGCGAGCAAGGTTTTCCACGTACCGTTAGAAGAAGTCACCGCCGACATGCGACGTAAGGCAAAAACGGTCAATTTCGGGATCATCTACGGCGTTTCGGCCTTCGGTCTTTCTCAACAGGTAGAAGTATCCCGGACCGAAGCCAAAGAATTGATTGATAACTATTTCCGGGAATTTCCGGCGGTAAAGGAATACATGGATGAAAGCATGGCCAAGGTACGCGAGACGGGCTACGCTGAAACTATTCTGGGCCGTCGGCGGTACCTGCCGAATATCAACTCAGGCAACCAGACTGACCGGGGTTACGCCGAACGAAACGCCATCAACGCTCCGATTCAGGGAACGGCGGCGGACATCATGAAAATCGCCATGGTGAAAGTGCAGGATTTTATTCGGCGGGAAAAATTAAAGTCCCGAATGATCCTTACCGTACACGATGAATTGGTTTTCGACGTTCATAAGAGCGAACTCGACTATCTGCGGGAGCACGTAAATGAGCTGATGGTGCATGCCTTGCCCTTGTCGGTAAAAATGGAAACAGGCATGGGTGTTGGGCAAAACTGGCTGGAAGCTCACTAAACAAAGATATTTAGGAGCGATACGCCCCTGAACATCAGAAGTTAAAGTATATTCGTGGCGGTTTGCTGCGTTTGCCCTCGCATTCTTGTACTGTTTTTTAGCTCCATTAACGCATTGTAAACAAACCCAGGAAGTCCATCGTTTTATCCGCCAGAAACGGAACCACTTCCGAACACAAACAATCTCATGAAAAAAAGCTTAATGTTACTGGCTTTATCAGCCGCCTTCATCTTTGGTTGCAAAAAGGACGACGATAACACGGATAATGGTGGATCAAACGGTACGAAAGTAGCTCTACAGAAGTCATGGCAAGCGGATGAAGTAAAAGGCGTAGCCGCTCCGGTTAATTTGTCTGTTTATAAAAGAAATCGTACGGACAATCTTCCTGACATCGTAGATTTTTCAAAGTTTTATGTCACTTTCAAAGCAGACGGAACATTTGAACGGTCCGAAATCGACAATACCAATTCCGTAACAACGGGTACCTGGACCTTGAGTGCTGATAATAAAACGATCACAATGGTATCAGCTGGTGGAGGTGGAACTTTAACCTATAATGTAGAAGCCGTAGATAATAACTCGGCGACTTTTAAATACGTTATCAATGTTAAAAATCCGACTGCACTCGACAAAGAGATTATTGTTCGGGCCGGTGCGAAAGGCGTAGTTTTACCCGACGGCTCTTACCTTCTATTTAATGTAAAGCCTAGATAACAAAATTTCGGTATTACGTTCGAAAGGCTGCAAAACACCCGTTTTGTAGCCTTTTTTATGCCCCAACCCGCTAGTAATTAAAACAACTTCATCTGCATACCTTCCCGCCGAAACTGCGTTAAGTCGTAGGCAGGCATCTGACGGTTGGGCATGTACCGTTGCCGCGAAATGCGGTGGAGTTGATGAATGTGCTCGGCTATTTTACCCTGGCCCATCATGCGTACGTTCCAGCGACTGTCGTTGAGTTGCCCGCCGTGACAATCCCGAATCTGATTCAGGACTTTATCGGCCCGGTCGGGGAAGGTCTTCCGAATCCAGTCCTCAAATAATTCACCAATCGCTCCGTTCAGCCGAACGACGGTCAGGGCCGCCGTAAGGGCTCCGGCGTTTGCGGCCGATTCAATCAGCTTCGGAATTTCATGATCGTTGAGGCCCGGAATGATGGGAGCGGTCATGACGCCCACGGGTACGCCCGCCGCCGTCAGTCGTTCAATAACCTGTAGTCGTTTTTGAGCCGTAACCGTACGCGGCTCCATGGCCTGCCGTAACTCTTCATTAAGCGTAGTAATCGAAATGTAAACGTGGACGAGTCGGTGAGCGGCCAGTTCGGAGAGTACATCCAGATCACGTAAGATCAGAGCATTTTTGGTAATCATGCTCACGGGATTACGGTATTTGGCAAAGACCTTAAGTAGACTTCGCGTCAGCTCAAATTTGCGTTCGGCGGGTTGGTAGCAGTCCGTATTACCCGAAAGTTCGATGGGCATGGGCACCCACGCCGCTTTTCGAAACTGCTCTTCCAGCAAAGGGGCGGCGTTCCGCTTCACCATAATCTTCGTTTCAAAATCCAGTCCCGCCGAGTAGCCCCAATACTCGTGCGAATTGCGGGCGTAACAGTAAATGCAACCGTGTTCGCAGCCCTGGTAAGGGTTGATGGATTTGCCCATGGGTAAATCCGGGCTGTTGAACGTACTGATGATTTTCTTAGGCGTCTCTGGAATAAACTGCGTTTGCGGAGATGGTTGCAGCACTTCGCTGGGCTCTTCCTCGTAGCGTTGCTTCAGAAAACGGTTGGCTGTATTGAGCTGAGCACCGCGGCCTTTCAAGTAATCCTCCATACGTTTGAATGTGTTTTGTATTCAAATGTATACGAAAATGACTTGATATGTGCATTGTTTGATTGTTTTTGAATAAATAATTTGTCTAATTGTAAATGAATTACAAAAAAAGCGATCAAGAGCCTTGATCGCTGGAAACGTAGGTTGAAGATGAACCCTTAATCACAATTGAGCATCCATTTGATGCCGTACTTATCGGTGAGCATGCCAAACTTCGCACCCCAGAAGGTATCCTGTAAGGGCATGGTTACCCGACCGCCCTGGGCTAGAACTTTGAAAATGCGTTTGATTTCATCTTTTGAGTTACAGTTAACGTTCAATGTAACCATATTACCACAGCGGACCGATTTATGCTGAACGTCGTCGGCGGCCATCAGTTCCAGCGTATCGCTCACCAGTCGGGAGTGCATGATCTTCGATTTTGCCTCGTCTGGAATCTGCATGGGTGAGTTTTCGTACGTCATACAGTCGAAATCACCGCCGAAACATTGCTGGTAAAAGTTCATGGCTTCCAGACAGTTTCCACCAAACGTAAGGTATGCTTTGATTTGTGCCATAACTCGAAGGGTAAGAGTTGAGGATCAGCTTAGTAGATACAAGGATAGAAATAATTTTATGATTTTTGAAATGTTTATTTGTAATTTTTTTATAGAAAGTTATCCAGTTATGCTAGACTTCTAAGTTAAACGCACAAAAAAAGTACCCCGGAATATGGGTCCGGGGTACTCCTAAAGCGTAAATAAAAGTCTTTTAGTTGTTCAAATGTTGCCAGATAACATCGTACACATCCGTAGCCACGAGCTGATCTTTGCCGCTGGGCTGATCCGTAATAAGGACCGGATGAAACTCCTGAGGAGCCAGTACGGCTCCATGTGATCCTTTCACCAGCGTAGCATCCAGCGGAATAACATCCATCAAATACCGGAAGCCCATGAGTTTACGAGCCAGCTTGTAGCCCGCCCGGAGTTTAATGAGTGGATTAGCCGGGTCCATGAACATCTCCACCGGGTCATAACCGGGTTTACGGTGAATGTCCACCAAATGAGCATAATCCGGGGCTTTTTTATCGTCGAACCAGTAATAATAGGTAAACCAGCTATCGGTTTCGGCCATCACGACCAGATCACCCGCCCGGTCGTGGTCAATGTGGTGTTCGCGTTTGCCCGCCTCATCGAGTACCCATTTCACGCCCGGTACTTTTTCCAGTAGCTGTTTCACGAAGGGAATCCGGGATTTGTCTTTCACGTACACGTGAGCAATCTGGTGATCGCAGGCCGCAAAGGCTTCAGACACTCCGGCATCCAGCAATTCATACCAGCGTTCCTGGCGAACGGAAATCAAACCCGCTTCCCGTAAAACACGATTGAGGTGGACGGGCCGATTTACATCATTGATGCCGTATTCCGAAAGCAGAATGATGCGGGCGTTTTTCTTCTGGTAATGGGTGATGAGCTGTTCCAGTACGCGGTCGATCTCGCCTAATTCGTTCTGAATTTTTGAGAAATCGACGCCGTATTTCTGTAAACAGTAATCCAGGTGCGGCAGGTAAATCAGCGTTAACGTAGGATTGTGCTGCTCGTCTACGAATAACGAGGCATCGGCAATCCATTGCGTGGATTTGATATTGGCGTTTGGTCCCCAGAAACTAAACAGCGGAAACTGACCGAGCTTGGCCTGTAACTGATCCCGTAGTTCGGGTGGGTAACTATAACAGTCGGGAGCCTTCACGCCATCGGCGTGGTACTGGGGCCGGGGCGTTACAGACCAGTCCGCCGAGGAATACATGTTGTACCACCAGAACATCTTGGAAACCGTAAACGAAGGATCCACTTTACGGGCGGCTTCCCAAATTTTCTCGCCTTTCACCAGGTGATTGGACTGCTTCCAAAACTTTACTTCGGCGTCTTCGCGGTCATACCAGCCGTTGGCAACGATACCATTTTCACTCGGCCATTTTCCCGTTACGTACACGCTTTGCGAAGTCGTCGTAACGGCAGGTAGTACGGGGGTAATGGTTTGTATGTTTCTCGTCTTGAGGTAGTTACTCAGAAATGGCGTATACTCGCCAATCACACTCTGACTAAGCCCTACGACATCAATTACGACGGTTTTTTGCATGATTTTCTTGAAACAGGAATCCGCTTAATTCAGATTACGTACATTACCTTCCACCTGGGCGAGCGTCCATTTCAGTTCCCGGATGATCGACTCTTCGATGGGCAACTGCGATTCGGGTGGCAGAACCCCCCAGGTATACGTTTCTACTTCCAGATGTTCGGTAAAGGGCTTGCGTTGCTGCCGATTCAGTACCCGCACAATGTCGTCGCGGGTGGAATTCAGCAGGCCGTACTGCTCCACAAACAGCGGAACGTGGTAGTGAATCCGCCATTCGCCCGTGGGCGTACCGTCCCACAGAGCCTCGTTGAGGTCGGGGTATTTTAAGAGCGTTCCCTGGTGCTGGGCTACCACCTGATGCAGGTACGTCGGCTCGTCGAACCGACTCAATAGCTCCATTTTCTCCGAAACGTAATTTTCAAAATCAACTTTCAGAGCGGAACTGATCTGGATTTTTCCAATGCCAATACCTTCGGCTTCAAAACGATTGAGGGCTTCGTCGGGATTTTCGAATTCCACCGCAAAATGGCAAACGTCGTAACATACCTGAATATGCGTTCGCAGGGCGGCTTCGGCTTCGGCTTCACTCAATCCGGCTTTTTGTACGAGATAGGGTACGCCTTCAAAAATGAGCTGGTCGTTGAACCATTCGATAAATTCCGCTGAATTTTCTAGTAAGCCATCGGGCTCGGGTTCAATGTCGAGGTGAAGCACCTGCCCGGTCGTTTGATTGATGCGGACCAGTTCAACCACCACTTCAAGCATATGGTGCGTAGCCTGCTGAAAGGCTTCGGTTCGTGTCAGCTCCGTTGGCCACCAGTGGCGATAGGTGAGGGGCGAGGTGGAGATACCACCCCGCATCCCCGCGGGCAACAGCTGCGAGAGAATCTGGAAAAGCCGGATGGTGTAATCCCGTCGTTCGGGTTGAATCCAGTCGGGAGCGTGAACATCTTCTTTGACCCGCGTATCGTGAAAGCCTCCGTAGGGAAAGCCATTCATGGTAAATACGTAGGCATTCTGCTCGGTCAGCCACTCCTGAAAGGGCTTCAGGTTACTTTCCAGCAGTAAATCCTTGCTGGCTAGACCCGCCACGCGTAAGCCCATACCAAATGCTTTGTCCGGAGCAACGGCCTGGCGAATGAGTGGAATACTGGTTTGCAGAGCCGAGAAATGATCGTCCCAGCGTTCGCCGGGGTGAATATTGCTACAGTACGTCAGATGACCCAGGGAAGTTTTCATAGCTTATCTTTTTGGGTTTGAGGTTCGAACTGGGTAGAGTGTCGGGGTGCAAAGGTACCGGGTTCCGGGGTACCAGGGGTTTCACCCCTGGCTAATGAGAGGGAACCCCTCCGGGGTTTTGTGATTGATGAAGGGGAATGGTTGATTCAAAAGTAAAACAATCGTCAAACCTGAAACCAATCAAACCTTCTCAAACGGCACACTACTTGCAAACCCTAATTTACACCGTTTCCCCCTGTAAAACCACGACGGCTTTCTGAATAAGTACAGTATCCATTTCGTGAACCTCCACGCCTACGCCGATGGCATCGAGTAGAGTGATCGTCAGGCGACCGCCCAGGTGTTCCTGAAATTCCCGTAATCCGTTGATAAGATGGACGGAATCCTGTTCCGCCAGAGCGGGATGATATAGCTTGAAACCCAGTTCGTGCAATACCTGAATGACGCGTTGCGTATCGGTTTCGGACAGACGACCCGTCAATTGCGAGTAATAGGTATCCAAAGCTATGCCAATGGCTACAGCTTCCCCGTGACGAACTTCAAAATGGGTCAGGTATTCCAGCTTGTGAGCCGCCCAATGCCCAAAATCTAGGGGGCGGGCGGAACCACTCTCGAAGGGATCGCCACCGCTGATATGCTGCATGTGCAGTTCAGCACAACGGTGAATGAGGTATTGCATGGCCGCTTCGTCGCGTTGAGCCAGTGCTTTGGCATTCGCTTCAAGCCATTCGAAAAAGACTTTATCCTTGATGAGAGCTACCTTAATTGCTTCGGAAATACCGGAACGCCAGTCGCGGTCGTCGAGCGTACGCAGAAAAGCCGTATCGTTGAAGACGGCTACGGGCGGAGCGAAGGTGCCCAGAAAGTTCTTCTTACCCCGGTAATTAATACCGTTTTTCACGCCAACTCCCGAATCGTTCTGGGATAAGACGGTCGTTGGAATCCGGATGTGTTTGACGCCCCGGTGCGATACGGCGGCAGCGTAACCCACCAAATCGAGTACGGCACCGCCTCCAATGGCTGCTACGAACGAGTGCCGGTCAATGCCGTACTGATCGACGGCCTCGACGATCTGATCAAATAGAGCCGGAGCGTTTTTTGCCGCTTCACCGCCGGGAATAACCAGCCACTCGGGAACCAGTGAAAGTGTGGGTACGGATTCGAAATAGTGCGTAATCTGGCTTTGTAAGGTCGGATGAGCCGCTAGGACACCCGAATCGATACAGAAGAATATCTTTTTGCGAAAATCACGTTCGCCGTATTGACTGAGGAAATCCCGAAGTTTTGGATTCTGGGGATCAAATAACTGCTGCGTGAAGATCACCGGATACGAAAAGGTGACTGCAAATCGCTGCTGAATGGTTTCCATGGACTGAGTTTAAATTATAGAGTTTAGAGTTTAGAGTCCAGGGTTCTGAGTTTTTTTCAACTCTAGACCCTAAACTATAAACTCTCAACTCGCTATGTTACGGCGAACCATTTGGCTAGTTGTAACGAGAATGGTAACAATAGTAAAGTAGCAAGGGCCAGGGGCCAGGCTCCGAAAGCCATACACCAGGCCGCGTTCATTAAAATAAGGGAGAGTACACCCGCTTTTACGGCCTTGCCAATATTGGGCCCAATGGGATTCTGATACGCTCGAAGGAGAGGTCTGAATACCATGACGGCGTGTAACAAAACCAGCGGTACGGTTTCCAGTACATGTCCCTGGCTATAACCGATGTATAGTTGAGCCAGTTCTACCACGGCAAATAAAATTCCCGCGAATAACATGGTCCGCGAATGACCGCCGTGCACTTCGCCCCGGCTGATCATGGTAACGGCTGCAATGAAAATAATGGGAAGAAATCCAAGCCCATACCATTCAAACATGGCATCGGGAATGATGCTAATCCCTAACAGGAGATTTAAGCCCCGGCATAAGCCCATGTTGAGGGGACCAAGGATAGAGTCGTGTTTGGCGAAGCGATTGTAACTCAGGGTAAGTACGGCAATGGCCGCCGCCAGAATACCGCTTTCGGTACTGCACAGACTGGCCGCAGCGATGCCCAGTAAATGCAAAAGTGTACCCTGAAAAATGGCAGCTTCGACGGGTACTTGTCCACTGGGAATGGGTCGCTCGGGACGCTCGACGGCATCGAGTTGGGCGTCGAATACATCATTGAAAACGACGCCACCGCCGTACAGACCAATCGTGGCAACACTCAGGGCAAGAAAAGGTTGCCAGTCGAATACAGTCGAAAGTACCCCGGCGATGGCGGCCCCCGCCCATACATCCGCAATGGACGTAACAATGTTGGCGGGCCGCATCAACTGGAGGTAGGGCTTAATGGTCAAGACTTTAGTAGGCTATGAATAGGATTATCGAATGAAATGCGAAACGGTCAAACCGAAAAGGCTAGCAATTTAATCAACAAGGTTGACAAATAAACGGCTTGAGGTTTGAAGTTTAACTTTAGTTTAAGGTTTGAAAATAGTTGTTGGTTGATTGCTATGAGTTGTTGATACATAAATAGAATAGATGACAAAATCTGAAACTCCTTTCCCCAGTATTCAATGCAGAAAGAAACGTCTGGCAAGGAATACCTAGGAAAGGCGTTTAGTTTTGTCTTACGTACCTCAAATAACAAACAATCTAATAAGCTTTTCGAAAAGCTATTCTGATGAAAGCCTACTAACAACTACCAACCAACAACTTAAGACCCCTAGTTAATAAACAGCGAGTCTTTGTCAATCCGCGGTTGCTGTCCACCGCGCAGGATCGTATTGCCGTTGAATTTCTGACTTTGATCGATCTCGCCTCCGAATTCTTCTTCAAAAATCTGACCGCTTTTGCCGAAAGCATCCAGTGCATTCTGGTACGTCACGAGGCGAATGGCTTCGTCTGAAATACCTTTCATTTTCATCAACGCGGCCGTCTTAGGAACGGCCAGCGGATCGGAAATACCCCAGTCGGCGGCCGAATTGACCATAATCCGCTCGGGACCGTATTGCCGTACTACCTCAACCATACGTTCATTGCCCATTTTTGTAAACGGATAAATGGTAAAGGCTGCCCAGAACCCCTGATCGAGTACACTTTTTACCGTTTCCTCATTGTTATGATCAATGATGACCATGCCGGGATCCAGCCCGTGTTCGAGAGCAATGGCCATACTGCGTTCAGTGCCCTGCTTTTTATCCCGGTGCGGTGTATGGATCTGTACCGGAAGATTGGCTTCCTTCGCTAGTTCGAGCTGGAGGCGGTAGTACTTTTCTTCAGCGGGCGTCTGATCGTCAAAACCAATTTCGCCTACGCCGACCACGCCTTCCTTGTAAATGAACAAAGGCAAAACTTCCATCACCTGCTCGGCCAGAGCTTCGTTATTGGCTTCGCGGGAATTTAGACCAATCGTGCAATAATGTTTGATGCCAAATTGCGAAGAACGAAAGCGTTCCCAACCTACCAGACTACTGAAATAATCCTTGAACGAGGCTACGCCCGTACGCGGTTGCCCAAGCCAGAAGGCGGGTTCAATCAGTGCCACGATTCCGGCGTCGGCCATGGCCTGATAGTCGTCGGTAGTACGCGAGGTCATGTGTACGTGCGGGTCGAAGAACTTCATGCCCTGAATCGACTCGCGGTACTGATTCCACTGCAAATTGCTGTGGGTAATTTCTTCTTTATTTTCCTCGAAATGGGAGGGGTTTAATTCGTGCTGACACATAAGCAGTACAATTCCGAAGAATCGATTATAAAACAGTAAAAGCCATTAAGCCAGTTGTGTATCTACGTTTTCCCAACGCAGTTGCTCCGCATGTTCGATCGGAAATTGTCGCCCTAAGGCACGGGCCGGTTCGAAGTTAGTTTCGTTGCAAAGGAGAGCCGCGGCCTGCCGATCTACTGCTCGGTCGGAGGTAAACAAACGCTGGAGATCGGGCAACATCGATTCGTTGACAAAGGGTACGACCATTTGCCAGGCCCGAGCAGGTACGTACCGACCGGCGGCCCAGCGTTCGTGAGCAAAATCAACCAGAATCCGGGCCAGGCTAGGATTGCTCCGTTCCACCAATCCAACGATACTACCCACGGATTTATCGTTAAAAATGGTTTTCATAACCAGCTGGTTCCAGGCGGGTTCGGGAAATTGTTCGGACGGATAGGGGTTTCCCAAGGCCAGTGCCTCGAATACCAGACCCATATTGGAGCGAACGGCTTCCGTCGCCCGAAACAGCCAGGCTTCGGGATAGGGCAGTACGGGCAATGACGCATACAAGGCGACCAGTTCATTCATTTCCGCCGTGTCAAAAAGCGTTTCGACCGCTTGAATGAATGCTTCGCGATTCTCCAGAGGCAGCTGTAGTAACAGATAAAGCCGCGTTACCCGGTCGAGCGGCCAGGCCAGTAACCGGAATCCGGGACGGAGTTCGGCCAGTTCTTGCCGACGTTCAGCCGAGAGTGATACGGGTTGTTTGCCCGTGAAACGGGGAGCGGCTACAAAAGCCATGAGCAGGGCCGAAGTACTGGAGCGGTCTACGCGGGAAAACAGCCATTGCCGGCCATTCTCGGGAAGTTGTTCAGTCAGAATTTCCTCCAGTCTTTGTCGGAGTAGTCGTATAGAATCAAGAGGCACAGTCATACGCAGAAAAACCGGTCGGGCCGGGTTCAATCATTTCCTGCAAAAATACCAAAGCCTTTTGAGTTTCTATTTGATTTATATCATTGATGCGACTGAACTAGGTTTTTTGAGGGATGAAGCCGGGAAGGGTGCAAACCAAAAGAATCCGAAAGCTCTACCGCTTCCGGATTCTTGGACTAAAGGACTGGTAGTTTAATTAACTTAGTAGATCCATACGATCGAACCCCTTTTACTCAACAAACCCACCAACAACTTACAACAATCAACCAATAACTATTTCTTCAACAGCCACTTACTCAACTCTTTCGCTGCTTTGAAGTTTTCAAATTCCATCGGCAGGCGTTTGCCGTTGAGGTATTCGTTGTAAATCCAGGGATCGCCCAGAACAAAGACACGGCCTTTGCCTACTTCAGCTACGGCCATAATCTGGTCGCCATTGGCGGTTAGTACGGGTTTGGCCGGGGCTTTCGTCGTTAGGGTAACGACCTCTTTCACGAAGATTTTTTTCGTATCGCCGAATACGGGATGATTGCTCTCAAACACAAATTTACCCTGGTCGTACACGTTGTTTTTTACCATGTTGACGTTTTTGTCGGTGAATTGAATGCCAAACTTACCCGCCAGAATATTGAAGTTTTTGATCTCGGCATTGGACGTGTCATTTGCTAGCAGTACCAGCGTACCACCTCCTTTTACCCAATCGGCAATCACTTTGGCGTAAGCCTCGGTCATGTAATTGGGCTGAGGCGTTTCCTTTTTCGTATCCGGATCAACGATGATATAGACGTTCAGTTTTTTGAGCGAAGCCACCGTTGGTGCTTCGGGTACGGATTCCGTTTTGGCCCCGTAATCCCGGAAAATGCTGCCCCAGAGTGAATAACCCGAGTCGCGGTAATCTTCCCAGGTATAGTGAAAACGCTCCCCTTTGCTGGTCCGCTCGTTGTTGAAGAAGTAATCCAGCCCTACGGTTTTGCCCTTACCTATGCTAAGCTCGGGAATGGTTTCCATTTCGATACTGGCCAAAATGAAGGGACCAACGCCTTTCAAATCATCCAGCCGAATCTTTTCGCTCAGGTAATATTCGTAACTGCCATCGCGGTACGGATCGCCGCCGAGGCCACCCACACTCACCGTTTTATCGAGGTGTACTAGTCCCTTATCATCGGTTTTAATGAATTCTTTCAGCATACCCGCATAACCTTTCTGAGCGGCTTTCAGGTACGAAGCATCCAACAAGCCCGTGCGTACGCCTTTGGCTAAGCCGTACACAAACATGCTCGAAGCCGACGCTTCTAAATAATTTCCTTCCTTGCCGCCTTTGTCAGTTACCTGCCACCAGCAGCCACTGGCTGGGTCCTGATACTTGACTACGGCGGGCATGAGTCGCTTGTAAATGGCCACCAGTTCCGGACGTTTCGGATGATCCATCGGAAAATAATCCAGTACGTCCACCAGAGCCATCACGTACCAGCCAATGGCCCGTCCCCAAAAGTTCGGCGACTTCCCCGTTTTCGGATCCGCCCATTTCTGCTGGCGACTTTCGTCATAGGCGTGATACAGCAATCCCGTTTTTTCATCACGGGAATTCTTTTCCATCCAAATAAACTGATTGGCAATGTCGTCGAAGTGTTTCGGCTCCTTAAAAATCAGGGCGTACTCAGCAGAAAAGGGTTCAGCCATGTACAATCCATCCAGCCACATCTGATTGGGATAGCGTTTTTTGTGCCAATAACCCCCTTCTTTGGTGCGGGGTTGCGTTTCCAACTGACTATGCACAAACTGAGCCGCTTTGAGATACTTTTCCTTACCCGTTTGCTGGTATAGCATTAGCAGAAGCCGCCCCGTGGGAATATTATCGATGTTGTAGTCGTCGAATTTATAGGTGCGAATGTCGCCCTGATCGTTGACGTACGCATCGATACTTTTCTGGATGTAGTGAAAGTATTTGCCATCGCCCGTACGTTCCCAGACCCGGTTGAGGGCATTGAGCAGTACCCCCTGTTCGTAATTCCAGTGGTTGGATTTGAGAACCTGTACCGTAGACGAATCAGCAGCTTGGGCGAGCATGGAGTTAGCCATCCGCACGGACCAGGGTTCCTGAGCGAACGTACCCAGGGCCAGTGCCGTACCAAGGATGCTTAGTACCAAACGACGAAGAAACATAGGAAGTAAAATAGGAGTGAATACACTTTCCTAAAAGATGCCTGTTTTCAGGGCAAGCCCTTAGAGCAGGTACAAAATTTCGCCTAATACCTACGCTTGGTCTTTTATCAGCTTACCCCTTAATAGGCTGCCCATTGCATCAGTAATCCCGTCAGATATCCACAGTAGGTACCGATGGCGTACCCTAAAATGGCCAGCAATACACCTACCGGAGCCAGGGAAGGGTGAAAAGCCGCCGCCACTACGGGAGCCGAAGCGGGTCCGCCGATGGCCGCCTGCGACCCCACCGCCATGAAGAAAAAGGGAGCATTCAGGAAACGGGCCGCTATTAGAACGAATAGACCGTGAATGGAAATCCAGATGATACCCACGGCAAACAGGCCCGGATTATCCGCGATAGCCCAAAGGTCCATTTTCAGACCAATGGTAGCGATGAGTATGTACAGAAAAACGCTGCCAATCCGCGACGCTCCTACGTGTTCAAGCTGGCGTAATGGGGTGAAAGACAATAGGATGCCGGTGATGGTAGCGAAAGATATGATCCAGAAAACTTTGGAAGTTAGACTGAAGCGTTCCAGAACGGGGTATTGTTTCAGAATGGGAACGACGGTATCCGCTACCACGTGAGCCAGTCCCGTGACCCCTAGACCAAGGCCCAGAATCATCAGCAAATCCCGCAGTTGCGGAATACGTTCGTTTTGGGCCTGATAGGTTTCGAGTTGGACCTGTACATCTTTGATGGCTGAAGCGTCGGCTTTGAACAGGCGGTCAATGGCCAAGGCTTTGCCCGCTCCGTAGATCATCACGGCCATCCACAATTCACCGATGATAATGTCTACCGCAACGCTTTGCGAAAACAGCTTTTCGGAGGGCCGGAATATTTCCTTCAGAGCCGCCTGATTGGCTCCGCCGCCGGTCCAGCTTCCAGCAATCGTGGCCAAACCTTTCCATACGGCATCCGCTCCTTCACCACCCACGGTTGCCGGAGAGAACTGTTTCACGATCCAGACCGCAAGGGGGCCGCCAATTACCACACCCACAATACCCGCCAAAAAGACCATTACGGTTTTCAAACCCAATCGTTTCAACGTTTTCAAATCCATGGAAAGCGTGAACAGGACCAGCGTGGCGGGCAGGAAATACTGCGAAACCACCTGATAGATGGCTGATTCATCACCTACAACCTGCGGAGCGAATACACCTGCCGTCGTGAGTAGGCCGGGAATAAAGTAACACAGTAAGACGGGAGGGACGAGTTCGTAAAACTTTTTTAGGGAAGGAAACGTGGAAGTATAAAACACGAGTCCTAATACGGCACACAGAATTCCCAGTACTACGGCGTAATTTGAAATCATCAGATGAAGCGGACAATGGAAAAATAAAAGACGCGAAATAAAGGGAAAGCATTGGTAAACGTTTGGCAAAAGCCAAAAACCGTAGATTTTTCGATTAAAAAAAAACACGCAATCCCCAGCGAGGTTGCGTGTCAGAATTACACTTCATCAACAAACTAAAAACCAAATAAAACTACTGCCATTTCTTAACTATTCCGAATAATATAGGCAAAAAATTCTTACGGACGAAAGATCCGTGAGAAAAATGCCTGGAAATGTTATTGGAATAAATGGAACTAAGAGCTGTAGGAGAAGGATTCGAACCTCCACGAAGCGGTTAGATACAGCACAAAATTTGGTGGTCAACCCCAGTCGGACTTGCCCGGCTTTATACTGATTTTTTCCCGAACTCTTCACCCCCGAGACAGGAGGGCATGGCTGCCAATTTCATCACCCTACAGTGTGGAACAGCTTGTCGCTTTTGACATGACAAAGGTACGGTAATCAGGAAGCGTTTTGCAAGAGTTGTAGTAAAAATTTATAAAATTTACGATATTATTAATTTTTAGATCGTATTATTGATTAATTATTAATGAAATTACTGAACCGATGGATCGAAATTACGAGATTGATAACGTAGACCTGAAGATTCTGGGCCTGCTCATGCAGGATGCCACTATGCCCTATACCGAAATCGGGAAGCGAATTTTTGTTTCAGGTGGCACTGTACACGTACGTATGCGGAAAATGGAGCAAATGGGCATTGTCAAAGGCTCGACGCTCATGATTGATCATGCCCGACTGGGCTGGGATATTTCTGCTTTCCTAGGCATTTACCTGGATAAAAGCTCGCTGTACGCCGAAGTTGCCGAAAAGCTTTCCCTGATTCCGGAAGTCGTCAATATTCATTACACGACGGGGATTTATTCCATTTTCGCCAAAATCGTTTGCCGGGATACGACACACTTGCGGGAAGTTCTGCACGATAAGATTCAGAAAGTGGCCGGAATTCAGCGGACCGAAACGTTTATATCGCTGGAAGAGAGCGTTTCAAGGCCCGTTCCCTTCGCCGAACCCGTGCAGGGGTAAATTTATCCTCCCGGAGGAACGTTCTACCGCGGGTTTTGTTATATTTTTGCATAAATCTCTGACAAGCAAACATGGCGAAGGAAGCAGATATCCTAGAAGAAATCACCAGTTCCGAATATAAATACGGGTTTGAAACCCTGATCGAAGCCGATGAAGCTCCGGTTGGGCTTAGCGAAGATATTGTACGATTTATTTCGGCAAAAAAGAATGAACCCGAGTGGATGCTGGAATGGCGGTTGAAGGCCTACCGCCTGTGGTTGGAAATGAAAGAGCCTAACTGGGCTAATGTCGATTACCAGAAAGTAGATTATCAAAGCATTAAATATTACTCGGCTCCCAAGCAGAAGAAAACGGTGGAGTCGCTGGATGATATTGATCCGGAATTACGCCGTACCTTCGAACGCCTGGGTATTTCTCTGAAAGAACAGGAGCGGATCGCTGGAGTAGAGCGTCTTTCGGGTGTAGCCGTAGATGCCGTTATTGATTCGGTTTCTATTGCCACGACGTTTAAGAAAGATCTGGCCGAACGCGGGATCATTTTCTGTTCCATGACGGAAGCCATTCATGAGCATCCCGAGCTGGTCAAGAAATACCTGGGTTCTGTAGTACCCGCGAAAGATAACTTCTTTGCGGCCCTGAACGCTGCTGTGTTCTCTGATGGTTCATTCTGTTACATTCCCAAAGGTGTACGTTGCCCGATGGAATTGTCCACGTATTTCCGGATTAACGCGGCAGGTACGGGTCAGTTCGAGCGGACGCTGATCGTAGCCGATGAAGGTAGCTACGTTAGTTACCTGGAAGGATGTACGGCTCCGATGCGGGACGAAAATCAGCTGCACGCGGCTGTCGTAGAGCTGGTCGCTGCTGAAAACGCAGAGATCAAATATTCAACCGTACAGAACTGGTACCCCGGCGATAAAGAAGGAAAAGGAGGGATTTATAACTTCGTAACCAAACGCGGTATCTGCGATGGTGCGAACGCCAAAATCTCCTGGACGCAGGTGGAAACGGGCTCGGCTGTAACCTGGAAATACCCCTCGGTTATCCTGAAAGGGGATAACTCCATTGGTGAATTCTATTCCGTAGCGGTTACGAATAATTTCCAGCAGGCGGATACGGGTACCAAAATGATTCACATCGGAAAGAATACGAAATCACGGATCGTTTCGAAGGGAATTTCGGCTGGCCGCTCGCAAAACTCCTACCGGGGCTTAGTGGAAGTCATGAAGCGGGCCGAAAATGCTCGTAACTTCTCCCAGTGTGACTCGTTACTGCTGGGTGATAAATGCGGAGCTCACACATTCCCGTATATCGAAGTGAAGAATAGCACGGCGACCGTGGAGCACGAAGCTACTACTTCTAAAATTGGAGAAGATCAGTTGTTTTACTGTAATCAACGTGGTATTCCTTCCGAAGCCGCCGTTGCTCTGATTGTAAACGGATACGCCAAGGAAGTATTGAACCAACTGCCCATGGAATTTGCGGTAGAGGCTCAGAAACTGCTCGAAATTAGCCTGGAAGGAAGCGTAGGATAATCTGTAGAAATAGCGACGGAATACGAATCATAAAAGTGACCTTTTACCGTATTGTAAGGAGCATTACTAACGCTCTTTTCTGATACAAAGATCAAAAACCCCTGCCTTTCCAAAGGCGGGGGTTTGTTTTACCAAAGACTTGATGGGGTATGAGTACTGAACCCGAAGAATTAGAAGACGAATTATACGAACACCACCGGATCCTGGTGGATGCGGGCCAGAAATTGACCCGTATTGATCAGTTTCTGACGGAGAAAATTCCGAATGCCACCCGTACTAAAATTCAGGCGGGTATTGAAGCGGAAGGTGTCAAAATAAATGGCAAGCCAATCAAACCCAGCTATAAAGTTAAACCGCTGGATGAGATTGTCATTTCCTTACCCAAGCCTCCACGGGCTGAAAACGAACTGATTCCGCAGGATATTCCGCTGGATATTCGTTACGAAGATGACGATATACTGGTCCTTTACAAACCCGCGGGTATGGTCGTTCATCCAGCGTACGGAAACTGGGATGGCACCTTGGTGAATGCTCTTATTTACCACTTTCAACACCTGCCCACGGGACGAAACGGTGAGATTCGTCCGGGCTTGGTACACCGCATTGATAAAGATACTTCGGGGTTGATGGTCGTTGCCAAAAACGATTACGCCATGAGTCACCTCGCCCGACAGTTTTTCGAACACACCATCGAACGAACCTATTACGCGTTGGTTTGGGGCGAACCGAAAGAGGACACGGGTACAATACGCGGTCATATCGGTCGGAGTTCCAAGGATCGGAAAGTGATGGATGTGTATCCCGATGGGGATTACGGAAAACCTGCCGTTACCCACTACAAAGTTCTGAAACGCCTAAAGTACGTGAGTTTGGTTCAATGCAATCTGGAAACCGGTCGTACGCACCAGATTCGGGCTCACATGCGGCATTTGGGCCATCCGCTGTTCAACGATGCCATGTACGGCGGTGACCGGATCGTGAAAGGCACTATCTTTACCCGATACCGGCAGTTTGTCGAAAACTGTTTCGCGTTATGCTCCCGGCAGGCCTTGCACGCCAAGTCTATCGGTTTTGAACATCCCAAAACTAAAGAATGGCTCCAATTTGACTCCGACCTGGCCCCGGACATCGTGGCCGTCATGGAAAAATGGGAAGCCTACAGTCAGGGGTAGGGTTCTAAGTTTTCAGTTTAGCGGTTTTAGCTTTCAGTGACTTGTAAGTGTGTTCAGGCACCATCTGACGCAACATTTGGCATCGAATACACTGAAAACTAAAACTCCATCAAACCTGAAAACTCAAGACGACGCCTATTGAATAACTGCAAACCCTAAACGCTTCCCATGAGTACGATTATTCGCCGGGCGACGCCCGCAGATGTACCCTCCATTTATCAATTAATTGTAGAGCTGGCCGAGTACGAAAAAGCTTTACATGAAGTCAAAAATACACCCGAGCAGTTACTGAAAGACGGCTTTGGCGAACAGCCCTTATACGGTACCATTGTAGCGGAAGTAAATGGTGAAGTGGTAGGCATGTCACTATACTACTACCGTTATTCGACCTGGAAAGGCAAACGCCTGTACCTCGAAGATCTGATCATCAAAGAAGCGTATCGCGGATACGGTTTAGGCAAGCGATTGCTCGAAGCCACCGTGGAAGAAGCCCGGCAAACTCAGTGCTCGGGCCTGATGTGGCAGGTGCTGGACTGGAACGAACCTTCCATTGAATTCTACAAGAAATTCGGAGCTAAGCTCGATGGCGAGTGGATTAACTGCCATGTAGATTTATAAACAAAGCCCCGGTTGATGCCGGGGCTTTTGTTTGGTAAGGACCTGAATCCAAAAACAGCCCCATCATGATGGAGCTGTTTGAGGGATGTTGCTATGAAGGTAGGCAATCCAATCTACCTTAGTCGAGATGATAGATCTCCCGGATATTTTCCAGTAACTTGATAAAATCGATTTCCAAATCGATCAGTTTACCCGAGTGTACGTCAAAGACCCAGCCATGAACCGTAAGATCCCGATCCCGGCGGGCTCTCTGTACTTCGGCCGTTTTCAGAACATTGATGCATTGTTCTTCTACGTTCAATTCTACCAGTCGCTTATACCGTGCTTCTTCGTCTTCAATCTGGTTGAGCTCATCTTTATGAGTCCGGTATACATCACGAATATTTCTTAACCATGGGTTCAAAATCCCCAAATCAGCGGATTTCATAGCTGCCTGCACCCCACCGCAATAGTAGTGACCGCAAACGACAATATGGTTGACTTTGAGATGATCCACCGCATAGTTAATGACCGACATTACGCCTAAATCTGTATTGGGAACCATATTGGCGATGTTCCGGAGCACAAAGACATCACCCGGAGATAAACCCATCAGTTCTTCGGCGGATACGCGGCTATCTGAACAACCAATGTAAAGAATGTCCGGCGTTTGTCCCTTCGATAGGTCATTGAAATAGGATGGGTCTATATCTAGCTTCTTTTGAACCCAGTCCTGGTTGTTGGTAAAAATTTGTTTAATGTCCATTAGTGTGTCCTTTGTGTGAAAACGTCATATATAGCTACTAAATAAACGGGGCCTACTACTTTTTGTTTAAAAAGGAATACTAGGCTAAGTGATCTGGATTACGAGTGGGTGGCTGGAAACGAAAAAGAACGGGCTACTACAGGAAACGAATCATTTCCGCAGTAAAAGGAATTTCCTTTGCTTCGTCGCAGTCGCTTAGCGGAGCGTGACCAGGATCGGCAGAAATGGCGACTGCCGCATGCATGCGTCAGAAAGGGTCCGTAGCATCCTTTAGTTGCTTGTGTTTCTCTCCCCATTTTTCGAGTTGCTGAATGATGGGCTTCAATTCGTAGCCAATGGGCGTCAGCTCATATTCCACGCGTGGTGGTACTTCGGCGTAGACGGTTCGGGTGACCATTTGATCTTCCTCTAATTTTCGTAGTTGTAGCGTCAGCATTCGTTCGCTGATGTTGGGCAACCGTTTTTTGAGCTCGCTAAATCTCAGCTTACCATTGATTAGCCAGGAACAGATGACCAGTGCCCATTGTCCGCCAATAATGTTGGCGGCATACACCTCCGGGCATTCCTCTGCTAAAGCGGTTTTATTCGCAAAATTGGTTGAAGCTGCTTTAACCTTGGTCATTACTTACATTTTTTATAGTGTCTCACAATGGGGCGTTGATGTACAGACTTAAATAAGTTACTCTTTACTTTGCAAGGGTATTTTAAAATAAAGTTTTCATGAAAACACTAGTGATCGTTATTCATCCGGATCTTAAACATTCAGTTGTCAATAAGCGATGGATTGAAGAGCTAAATAAATTTCCTGAACAATACGTAGTTCATTCGTTATATGAAAGCTATCCGGATGAGAAAATTGATGTTGAGGCCGAACAGAAAATGCTGGAGAAGTACGATAAAATTATATTTCAGTTTCCCTATTACTGGTTTAATTCTCCTCCACTTTTCAAAAAATGGCTGGACGAAGTTTTGACGCATGGCTGGGCTTATGGGAGTAAAAGCGGGTTCAAAGTTTCAGGTAAGAAAATGGCACTAGCCATCTCCTTAGGGGGTGACGAGCACGAATTCGCTCCGGGAGAGCGATACAAATATACACTAGAAGAGCTAACCCGTCCATTCGAGTTGACTTTTGAATACGTGAAAGCAGATTATCAGCCGTTTTTTGCTTACTTCGGCATCGAGCATAATACCTCGGTGGAATGGGTCGAGAGAAGCGTGCCCCTGTACATGGATTTTTTAAATCGTTTTTAAATTAGTTACACGGTTGTTGGTGTAGTTCTCAAACACTAACAACCGCAATACAGGTAAGAGGTATAACTATTGTAGAATAAGGAAGTTTTAATATACCGATGAAACATTTTACTTTTCGTTTATTAATGTAAAATTAGTAGTTGTTATTAATGAAGAATTAGTTGGTGAAAATTGATTTAAATTAAAAATAGATTACGGAATTTTTCTTATTTATTTAAATGAAGTTATATATTTATATAATAGGTGGCTTTTGATTGAAAAAACGATAATTAAATTTAGTTGTCTTTATTTTTCTTCAAAGTTAAGGGATAGCTTAATCTGGCAAAGATTGATATAGTCATTACATTGACTATTAAAAAATCCCAATAGTTGCTCTGAATAATGGTCATAAGTCAGTCACTGATTAATTAATTTTCTTTCGAATGCAAGAAGATCGAAAGCCCTAGCAAAAGTAGATCAGTGGACTTTGATTTAACGTAAGTTAGTGGTCGCCAAAGGGTCTTGCCTGCCTCCGCATTTTCACTCCTCACCAGTACATCTTGCCTCTGTCACTTACCTGAAATCGGTTAACCATACTTGCTGAGCTTATCTGCAATGAACCATACAAAGGGCCGAAGTTCGACTGATGCCAAATGGCTGGGTAAGATTCAGCATGGGCACGGGTTGCTGTCAGCAGGACTTCGGATGCCAGAGAAAGACTGACAAGCCGTTTCAGTTACTGAAACGGACGCTTCCAAAGTTGAACGAAACGGGTAGATCGATTGAAAAGCGGTTCAGAAAAAGGAGGCAGTTCGTATACTGTCTGAAAAATACTGGCAGATACTCGCGTTCAATCCCGAAGAAAACGTTGCTATTGAAGTAATTAAACGGATTTTTGTACCCGTTCAGTCCAACGCTTTTCATAGGTATACTTCCAAAGGTCTAGATAAACCCAAAACCAGCAAGCCCTGATAGTACGGGTTGCTAAAGGATCGCTTTTGCATGTACCATTGTATCCATTATCATTTTTCTATGTTTCGATTAGCCTTTTTTGGTATTCTTTCGCTCGGTGTTACCACGGTAATGGCCCAATCGTACCGCTTTGACTTTGGGGCGGGCCCGGTGGCTCGTGGTTATACGAAGGTGACGCCCGAAATGCAGTACACGCCTGAGCGGGGGTACGGATTTCTGCCGGGTTCTCCGGTACAGGGTTTATACGCCGTTCGCTACATACGCGATTACGTGACGAGTACGCAGCCCTTCTTTTTCTCCGTAAAGCTTCCTGAGGGTACGTATGACGTAAAGCTTTTGTTGGGGGATGAAAAAGATGTTTCGTACACGACGGTTAAGGCAGAAAACCGGCGGTTGATGCTGGAAAAGGTAGAAACCAAACCCCGGAAATTCGTTTGGAAAACGTTCACGGTGAATGTCCGTACCGCCCGAATCACGGATACCGATTCGGTACGACTGAAACCGCGTGAAAAAGATTACTTCCAGTGGGATGACCAGCTTACGTTTGAATTTACGGACGTTTTACCGAAAGTGGCCGCCTTGGAAATTCGTCCGAATACGAAGGCCCAGACGATTTATCTGGCCGGAAATTCTACCGTAGTCGATCAGGCCCAGGAACCTTACGCCGCCTGGGGTCAGATGATTCCCCGCTTTTTCAAGCCTGAAAAGATCGTCGTGGCCAATCACGCCGAATCGGGGGAATCCCTGCGGAGTTTTCTGGCGGAAAAACGACTGGCGAAAATCCTGAGCGTAATCAAACCCAATGATTATCTGTTCATTGAGTTCGCTCATAACGATCAAAAGCAGAATGATTTACAGCCCTTTGTAGGGTATAAGGACTTGCTCAAACAGTACATCAAGGCGGTTCGGGAAAAGGGAGCGAAACCCGTGTTGGTTACATCCATGCACCGGCGAAACTTTGACCAACAGGGGCGTATCATCAATACGCTCGGCGATTTTCCCGAGGCCATGCGACAAACGGCAAAGGAAGAAAACGTACCGCTAATCGACCTGAATGCGATGAGCAAAACCCTCTGGGAAGCACTGGGACCGCAGGATTCGGAGAAAGCTTTTGTCCACGTAGCAGCGGGGACCTTGCCCGGCGTGACGAAGGATATTCACGACAATACGCACTTTAGTAATTACGGAGCGTACCTGCTGGTTCAGTGTGTCATCAGTGGTATTAAAGCGGCCCAACTGGATATTGCCAGTGAGCTGACGGAGGATACCCCGGCGTTTGATCCGGCTCGACCCACCTCCTATGAACGGTGGAAATTCCCAGCCAGTCCTTTCATTAAAAATGTGAAACCAGATGGGAATTAAGAGGGCTAACAGGCTTTTCACCCAATGCTCATACGGAGACATCTTTCTGGGCTAGAGAAAAATGAATGTCGTACCTGCGGAAGGTTGCAAACCTACGGAACGAAACGCAGCTCGACGGATTCTTGCATTACGTATGCAACCAATACCTAATGACCTATAACCTAATACGATGACTTCACTCAAACGGCTTTGCTTACTATTTCTGGTCGCTATCGTTGCTCTGGCTGCCCGGCCTACGGTCAAACCAACCCTGTATCTGATTGGTGATTCGACCGTAAAAAATGGGTCCGATAAGGGCGATAAAGGCCTCTGGGGCTGGGGCCATTTCCTACCCGAGTTCTTTGATACCACCCGCATTCACATCGAGAACCACGCCATTGGCGGGCGTTCCAGCCGAACCTTTCATACCGAGGGCCGCTGGGAGAAAATTCTGTCCCGCCTGCAACCCGGCGATTACGTGCTGATGCAGTTTGGTCATAACGATGCCGGAGCTTTGGATGATACGGCCCGGGCTCGTGGTACCATTCGGGGCATTGGTGAGGAAACCAAAGACATTTACAATCCCATTCAAAAACGTCCCGAAACGGTTCATACCTACGGCTGGTACATGAAAAAGTACATCACCGAAGCTCAGGCTAAGGGAGCTATCCCGGTGGTGCTCTCGCTGGTACCGCGAAACGTCTGGAAAGAGGGAAAAGTAGCCCGGGGATCGCAGGATTACGGCCTTTGGGCGAAACAGGTAGCCGAGCAAACGGGGGCCAAGTTTATTGATCTCAACGAAATCGTAGCGAAGCAGTACGAAGCAATCGGGCAGGAGCGGGTCACAAAAGAGCATTTTACCGAAGTCGACCATACTCACACCTCACTCGCCGGAGCGAAGCTCAACGCCGCTGCGGTCGTAGAAGGGGTACGGGCCACCAAAGGATTAAAACTGACCCGATATCTGATCAAAAAATAAGTCAGGCTAGGAGGGATACCCGATGGAGTGCCCGTCTTACTCTAAACGCAGTTGATTGTATGAAGCTAAAATTCCTTCCCATTCTGGGCGTATTTCTTTTCAGTACGGGCCTCCAGGCTCAGAAGCTTTCCAAAACGAAAGATATTCTGGAGCCGATGCAGCGGGCCAATGCGTACTTCAAGAAAAAATGGCCGGATACGGGCAAAGAAATTGTAACCAATATTGCTCGTCCCAGTAACATCTGGACCCGGGCCGTGTACTACGAAGGGCTACTGGCTCTTCACGACATTGATCGTAAGAAAGAGTACCTGGATTATGCCTACAGTTGGGGCGAATCGCATAAGTGGGGATTGCGTGGCGGCATCAAAACCCGCAATGCCGATAACCAGTGTTGCGGCCAGACGTACTTGGCTTTGTATGAAATGAATCCCCAGAAGACGGAGTGCATGCACGACATCAAAGCCAGCATCGATAGTATGATGGCTACGTCGAAAGTGAGCGACTGGACCTGGATTGACGCCATTCAGATGGCCATGCCCGTATTTGCCAAGCTGGGACAAATCACCAAGAATCCGGCCTACTACGAGCGGATGCACGAAATGTACAAGCACTCCAAAGAGGTAGAAGGCGGCAAGGGTCTGTACAATCCGCAGGACAAACTCTGGTGGCGGGATAAGGATTTCGTGCCGCCCTACAAAGAACCCAATGGCGAAGACTGCTACTGGTCGCGGGGGAATGGCTGGGTCGTGGCAGCTCTGGTACGCGTGCTGCAAATCATTCCGAAGGACGCTCCGCATCGGCAGGAATACCAAACCATGCTGGTCGATATGCTCAGTGCACTGGCTCCCATTCAACGGACGGACGGCTTCTGGAATGCTAGCTTACACGACCCGAATAACTACGGCGGAAAAGAAGCCACAGGTACTTCGCTGTTCGTATATGGCATGGCCTGGGGCATTAATCAGGGCATTATTCCCGCGAAAACCTACCGACCTATCGTCGTGAAAGCCTGGAACGCTCTCATCAAAGAATCCGTACAACCCAATGGTTTTCTGGGTTACGTGCAGGGAACGGGGAAAGAACCAAAGGATGGTCAGCCCGTAACAGTCAGTAGCGTGCCCGATTTTGAGGATTATGGACTAGGCTGTTTCCTGCTGGCGGGAAGTGAAGTGTATAAGATGAAATAAAGTTAATGGTTGTTTGTTAGTGGTTGTTGGAGGAGGTGCGAGGTTTCGTCAGCGATCCTTTTTATTATATACTAAAGCAAAAGCCCCGATTCCTGTCGGGGCTTTTGCTTTAGTATGTTTCGTCTTGCTAGGAAAGCAGATCCGGGCGTCGTTGCTGGGTGCGTTCGACGGCCTGTTCGTGTCGCCAGTCCTGAATTTTGGCGTCGTGACCGGAGAGTAGGATGTCCGGAACTCTATGTCCTTCCCACTCCGAAGGCCGCGTATACACGGGCGGAGCGAGCAGATTATCCTGAAATGAATCCGTCAGAGCCGAAGTTTCGTCCCCCAGTACGCCGGGCAGCAAACGAATAATCGCATCTGAAATAACCGAGGCGGCGAGTTCTCCGCCCGACAGTACGTAATCGCCAATACTGATTTCCTTCGTCACGAAAATCTCCCGCAACCGTTCGTCGATGCCTTTGTAATGACCACAAAGGATGATCAGATTTTCGGCCATAGAAAGCGTATTCGCCGTTTTCTGATTAAAACGTTCGCCGTCCGGAGCGGTATAAATGATTTCGTCGTAGGTGCGTTCGGCCTGGAGCTGGCGAATCAACTGAGCAATTGGCTCGATCATCAAAACCATGCCGGCACCGCCTCCAAAGGGATAATCGTCAATCTGTTTGTACTTACCAATGCCGTAATCGTGCAGGTTATGAATGTGAACTTCCACGTGGCCTTTGTCCTGAGCCCGTTTAACAATCGAGTTCTGGAAAAAACTATCCAACAATTCCGGTACGGCACTAATAATATCTAAACGCATGACAGAATAAATAAAACCGTTCGGGTACAGAGTCCGAACCGTATGAAACCAAAATCAATAATGATCAATGCCTAGGGCTACGCTTCCTCGTCCGCATCATCCCGTTCTTCCGAATCTTTGGCTTCGCTCATGTAAATATCGAGTAAGCCCTCGGGAAGCGTAACGCTGAGGGTTTTAGCCTCGTGATCGGCCTCGCCGATGATTTCGTCGATGACGGGAATCAGTACCTCCTTGCCTTCATAATCCATCACCATCAGGTCCTGGAGCGAGAAGCTGGCAAATTCGCGTACCGTTCCTAATGGCCCCACGTTAGTATCAACCACTTGGTAACCAATCACATCGTGGAAGTAAAACTGATCGTCGTCCAGCTCCGGCAGGTTATCCAGCGTCAGCCAGAGTTTGGCTCCTACCAGCGGCGTCGCTTTCTCGATGGAGGTGATGTCTTCAAATTTGGCAATGATTTTATTGGATTGGATATTGAGGTCTTCAATAAAGTACGGAATCAGTTGCCCTTTGACTTCGAGTAGCACGCTATCGAGGTCTTCGTATTCAAACGGATCATCTACTTCAAAAAGTAGCTGCACTTCGCCTTTCAGGCCGTGCACTTTCGTAATCCGTCCTAATTCATAACAATCTTCTTTGTTCATAGCAGTAGCGGTGGGCCGTAGCTCGTTGCTGACAGCCGTTAAAAATAGAAGGGAATCTCCGAATCAATCGCCTAAAAATGAAGCAAGTCCGCCGGGAGACCCGCCAGACTTGCCAAAAATCTTTACTCGAAAAGAGCTTATTCAGCTGCTTCAGTAGTCGTAGCTTCACCTTCAGCTGCAGGAGCTTCTTCAGCAGCAGCCTCTTCAGCGGGAGCTTCTTCTACAACCGGAGCATTTTTCTTCGCCAAAGCTTCTGCACGAGCGGCATTTACTTTAGATTCTGCTTCCAGACGAGCTTTTTTGTCATCAGCTTTTTTACCAGCAATACCTTCCGTAGCTGCAGTTACCTGAGCATCTTTCGTTTGCTTCCAGCTGGCAAATTTTTCATCAGCTTGCTCCTGAGAAATGGCTCCTTTGTTCACACCCACTTGAAGGTGTTTTTTCAGCATCAGACCTTTGTACGACAAAATCGCACGAGCGGTATCCGTAGGCTGAGCACCATTCAACAACCATTTTACTGCACTTGTTTCGTTCAGAACGATGGTAGCAGGTTGGGTGTTAGGATCATACGTTCCCAGTTTCTCGATGAAACGACCGTCACGAGGAGCACGAGCGTCAGCAACAACGACATCGTACATAGCATGTTTCTTGCGACCGCGACGGGCTAAGCGAATTTTAACCATTGTAGTTGGGTTTGTGGGGGAACCCGTCCCCCGGTTTCCGAATTGGAATGCAAAGGTACGGAATAGTTTTTAATAATTGAGTTTTGAGTTTAGGGTTTTCTGTTTTGAGTTTTCAGTTTTAGCGGCCGCCGTTGCGGTTACCTATGAAGTAAACCCGCTAAAGTTAGTGGGACGGGTTGTCCGTAGCATTTGCTACGGACGCAAACGTTGGTAGGCTGTGCCTACCTGGGCTGGCCAAGTCCCCGCATTGCATACGCGGCTAATGACATGGAACCCCTCCGGGATTTGCAATCTCATGCATTATAAATGCACAGCAGACGGGTTCCAAATTGCAAATCTGGAACAGAGAGTAGATCTAATCTTAAATAAAAAAAGAAAGGGTTTCAAGCCGATTTACCCAGCCTAAAACCCTTTCTATGGTATGTTAAGAAAATTCAAAACTGCAGCGGTGACCACCCAAAACGGAAAACCGTAAACTCTAAACTCCCTTAATTTCCTGGGTAATTCTTCCAGTTATTCAGCGGTAAGATCCGTAGCTCTACGCGGCGGTTGCGTTGCATCCCTGCGTTGGGCTTGTCATTCGGGGCGATGGGCCGGAATTCACCGTACCATTCGATCGTCACCCGGCTGGGATCTTTCAAACCATACCGCGTCAGGTATTTTTTAACGGCTTGTGTACGTCTTCTCGACAGCTTCATATTGTACGAATCCGATGCCCGGCGGTCCGTGTGACCTACTACTACGACGCGGCATTCCGTGGCGTTGTTGAGGTAGGAGATAACATCGTCCAACAGGCGTTTAGCTTCGGGCTGAATCGTGGCCTGATCGGTTCTGAATTCTACGTTACCGAAAATCTGCGTGCAGGTTTCTTTCGGCGTTTTAGCATCTACGAAAGGTTGCAGCAATTGCTGTAAATTCATCGCCACGCCCGAACCCGACACGATACTGTTCGCGGGCGTATTGGGTTCCTGATCGTATAAATCCGCTACGCCATCCCCATCGGAGTCCGTATACAAACGCGGATCCACTTCACCCGGCATAATTGCTTTAACCCGGGCCAGAGCGGTATCAACCGTTGGGTTGTAAGGAGCCGGAATCAGGTCTTTCGGGTCGGTCCAGCGGAGATGATACATTTCTCCTTTCTTCGTGGAGTATTTGCCCTGATCGCTTACCTGCGAAGCCCGCTTTCCGAACTTATACGTAATTTCAAAAGCCAGCGTACCGTATTTATCATAGGCCGAATCACCACGACGGAAAGAGTTATTGCCATTGGGTGAGGCGTAGATTTCGCTGGGAAGCGAGTTGTCGTAGCCGCCCAGGGTCATATCCAGCTTTTCGGTGAAGGTATGATTCAGCATATAGTGAATACCTATATCCAGCCGATTGGACCACTCGTACAAGACCCGAATGCCCGTAGGAATGACCAGATCACGCGTGTATTTCGAGCCGCTACCCGTCCAGCCGCCCGCGGTGGTCGAACTGAACGGTCCGTTCGAGAAACGTACCAGTTCTTTCGCGGCATACGTTTTGGGTTCGCCCAGCGAGTTTTCGTATTCAAAATTCCGGATGGAATAAACCTTGGTCCGGTAGTACATATACCCGACGCCCGCAATAAAATCTACCTTCAGGCGGCGAAGTTTCTTGGTACCAAAAAACAGGGATTTCAAGTTAATGTCGGCGTTCAATCCGGCCTGCATAATATCCGAAAAGAAGTAGCTCGGACCATAGGAGAGACCCGCTGAAGGATTAAGTGGGTCGATGTAGACGAATCGGTCCTTGCTACCACTGAGTTGTCCGAAGCCAAAATTGGCCGAAACACCGAGTAAATGCGTCAGTTGTTTGTTGACCGAAAGTCCACCGAAAAAGGGTGTTTTTTCCCCGGGCCCCGTTGAGAAAAAGTTACCCGTTTGTAAATCTCCGTAGAATTTGCTGATGCCCCCGTGAGCGGTTACCGACCACGTATGCATTTTATTGAACCCCTCGTACGAACGACGTAACCGTTTGCTTTCGGCTTCGGCCAGTACTTTCTGCTGGTTTTGTTCCTCCAGCGTCATCGGAGTTTGATATTTTTTATCGGGAGTTTGGGCCCAGAGCGACCCCAAACTTATGCTAACGAGAAAGATAGACAGAAGGCTTCGTTTCATAGGTACAGTACGTGGAAAGCAATTCCGGTTGATAGAATGCTTTAGCTCAGAAGTTTTCAGCGTAGTGGTTAAACAGTTCAGGTTTTCCCGTGAAGAAAACCAAAAAAGGCGTACGAAGGCGACCTTTTGCGGTAAATTAAAACTGAAAACAGCCGATAGAAATAAAAACAAGCCGATAAGCCGGGTTCTGTCATTTTCACTGGCGAACCAGTAAAAAGTCTTATCATTTATCTAGAACGGCAGTCGCCTGCCGTCTCTAACGACCTACCCACCAGCACCGGACGAGCAGCCCTTCGGTCCTTGCGGACACCGCTGGTTTATTTGGTCTTTCAGCCCGTGAGGTTTACCCTGCCTCAGAAGTCACCCCCTGAGCGGTAGGCTCTTACCCTACCTTTTCACCCTTACTTTCCCAGAAGGAAAGCGGTATTTTTTCTGTGGTACTGGCTGTCAGCCAACCGTCCCCAGTTGACTGCCTACCCGTTAGGTAGCACGGTGCTCTACGCTGCCCGGACTTTCCTCTTCCTGCTTACACCGGAAGCGATAAGATGGCTTGCTTCCCGCAAAGGTACGTGGAGTTTTGCGTTTTCGGTTTTGCGTTTTCAGTTTTAGCCTTCAGCAAGTACCCCAATTTCAGCTAAATGAAGGGCATTCCTGAGGGATTATTCGTTGATTGTTATTGGTTATTAGTAAGAATATAGGGAACTAAATCCCTAAAAAACAAACGCATTACCACCCCGATCATACCTTAAGCGTACTATTCTAACAACTCAAAACTGAAAACTCCCTACAGTCCATCCACGTGCAAATTCACTTTCCCCTTGGCAAAGACTACGGCGTAAATCGAACCAGGCGTCAGGTAAACCTGATCGGGGGTAATCGCATCAATTTTCCCGGATAAGGTTACACCCTTCGTAATTTGCCGATTGGTCAATAGAGCCTGTAACTGCTTTTTTGCTTCGTCAATGGGTTCGCCAACCGGGAAGGTCAGGGCCGATTGCAGCGATTTGCGTAGCTTACTTTGCAAGACCCAGTTGGCGGTTTTTACCAGAAAACTACGCGTATCCAGATCATAATCCAGGTCTTTTAGTGTAACCGACTTGGTGACGGGATCGTAATACGGTACGCCTTTGAAGTAAATATATCCGTCAAGGCTGCCTTTCAGTCCGGCCCGTATTGCCAGCATGTTCGCATCGCCGTATAGTTTGATGGACGTCACTTCTACGGCATACTTACCGTAATTGAATTTCTGTCCCACTACCGTATCGGCTACCATTCGTTCGGCTTCGGCGTGCGAGAGTTCGCTCACCAAGCCAATTTTAAATTCATTCGAGGGGGCAGAGCCAATCTTCAAATTCGGTACCTGATTGACTGCGTTTACGACGGGTTTATCCCCAAAAGCCGTTTCCGTATAGGTTTGAAAACCAATGGTTGACTGAATCGTTTTCCCCACCGTACGGAACGGAGCCATCTGAATGCCTACCGGCGTTATTTTCAGCCAGGTACGGTACTGCTCCGATACCTGATACGGTTGCAACGCCGCATTCCAGGCCTGAACAACGTATTTCTTGATTTCAACGTTTTTAGCCACGGCATCGTCCACCCCTTTTTCCAGCGTGGATTTCTTCGAATCCAGAGCTTTGCCGACGATTCCCGCAACAGGAATGGAAACGGGCCCTAGTTTGAGTACCGGCTTTGTTACCCAATCGTAGCCTTCGAGTTTTGTCGTGGTATGAGCTTCCCAGTTGGGAGCAATCGAGAATCGGGTAGAAAGCCGCACGTCCAGGGCAAAATCCAGTTCTCGTTCCGTTGAAAGCCCAAGCAGACTGTATCGGGCCCGAATCCAGATTTTCAGAGGAACCTTCAGATTCAGCGAACTTTCATTATTGACGCTGGCTCCCGGCGTAACCAGAATGGTACCACGTTTCCAGACCCGAACCATCATATCGTCCTGATCTTCGTAACTCATATCTTCATAGATCAAGTCCGTAAGATTGGCATTGATCTGACGTTCGACTTCTGAAAGAGAGATTTCAACCGGAAGGTTGATGGTTGATAGGTACCGACGACTTTCCACTTGTTTTTTCGTGTAGAGATACGATTCCTTAGGGGCTGACGGATTGCTGGATATGGAACCTTTCGGCCGACAGCCCTCCAATGAAATCAAGAATACAAAACCAACTGCCGCCCAAAAACTACGGGAAAAGGGAATACGGCACAAATAATCAGGCATTTCAGTTTTAAGTTTACAATTTTCTGTTTTCAGTAATAGATTCCGTCGGAGTAGAGGAGTCAAATGTTATAGTGAAACTTTATGCCTTGCTGGTATTGTGGTGAAAATTACCCCAGTTGAGACGTATGTAAAGGGAATAGTAACTGAAAACGGTAAACCTAGGACTGAAACTTACTTAATTTTCACCCGCGTTGCTCCGTAGCCAAATTTTTCTTTCTGAGCGTCCGCGAAGAAAGCGACGTGTGGATGCCTGCCCAGTTTGCGGTGGATTTCCGTACGCAGCGTACCGTTCCCAACACCGTGAATGAAAATGATTTCATCCAGTCCGTGGGCAATGGCGTTTTCCAGAGCCGTATTGAATGTCTTGAGTTGAAGTTCCAGCATCTCACTGGTATTCATCGCCAGAAAATGCCGCGTGAGCTTCTCAATGTGCAGATCCACCGTAGTTTCGGGCTTCTCTATGACCGGCTTTGGCTCCTCCACTTTTCGCTCCGTTAGGCTTTCCTTGATTTTTTCCGGTTGAATCGCTTCATCGTCTACCTGAAACAGATGCCCGACCTGATCGAGTACAGGAATGCGTTGTTTGGTTTTGAAAAACGAATTGGCTCGGAAGCGAATTTTCTTTTCCAGCGGTGGACGTACATTCCGGAAGGCCAGCCGGGAGAATAAAGCCTGAACCGTGAATACGCCCCAGTTTTCAAAGTCTTTGACTTGCCAGTCACCCGTTTTTTGACTGCTACGGGCTTTTAATAAGCCCGATCCTAGACTTTTAAAATGCGGCTCTGATCCATTAATGAGTGAAAAGGGTACGTCCCAGTCAGTATTATTAATGATGTACATCGACAGTTCCCGATCGTTAACCGGAACAAAAGCCAGATACAAACCCTGATTGGCAAACACCTCCGAAGAGGAGGGAGCTTTGGGCGTTTCGCTGGCGGGTACAGCCCGAAAACGATTTTTCTCCTCGGGTGAAATCAGTGAAACTTCCCGCCGTTGCACCGGAATACGAAACCCAGCCTCAATTTCTACTTCTACTAAATCACCGGGTAAAAATTTGGTGATAATGCCCTCTTCACGGCCGTGTACCAGCCGAACGCGGTCTCCAATATTCATACAAACTAGTTCAGATATACGAGCAAAGGTAGAGTAAAGCGGACAAGGCGGCCTCATCCATTTTAAAAAGCTCGCTCGATTAAAACCTATCATGAGGTAATAAAATTCACGGAATCGAGTAGTTTTACCCGGGAAAGCATGGATAGTAGTTCAAAAAAGGCTTATTTTGAATGTCCAATCCAGTTTATTCATGCGAACGCTTTTCCTACTGACGCTTACCGGACTGTTAGTATTGAGCCGGGAAGGGGAGGCCCAAACGCATGAATCCGCTATCACGAAAGCTCGTACTGAGTTGGCGGCTCTTCCCCAAAGTCCATCAGGTACCAATTATTCTCCCCAAGCACTCGAGCTGTACGATAAACTGACCAATCTGTACATTGCCTATGCGGATAGCTATGATGGTCAGGATCGTACGCTGGATTCTGCTCAGTACTTCGTCAATCATTATTTAGAAACGGCTCAGGCTCTGCAAATCGAACTGGCAGAGGCAGATGCCCTGACGCTGAAGGGAAAGGTGGCTCACCTCAGGATGCAATACCGGGAATCGTACGTAGCGAATTATCAGGCGTATCACATTTATTCCCAGTATCCCGTGGAGCGGTGCCGCTATCTGTATGAATGCCTGAAACGCATGGGACGGATTCAGTATAACACGCTGGAAGATTATGAAAAAGCCATGGGCTATTTTATGGTCGGGGAAAAAATTGCTAAAACTCGGCAGGATCGGTCGTTTATGCTTCGGCAGATTGGTCTGTGTTACCTGAAACTTGAAAACTATTCGCAGGCCCGCCAATACCTGTATAAATCACTCGCCTTAGCCCAGACCTCTACTTACGAAAAGGCGATGACTTTGAATTTTCTGGGTGAAAGCTATATCAAGTCTGGCGATACAACACGGGGTGAAGCGATGATTCAGCGGGCGATTCGACTGGATAGTAGTACCGTAACCCGTTCGGCCGGGCACTTATTGTTAGCGAAGCTGAACCTGGATCGTAAAGAGACAGAGCAAATCATTATGAATGCCCAGTTGGCCCTTCGATACGCTTCTTTAGAAAACAATAATCTATCGGATCGGGCGGAAGCCTGGCAATATCTTTATGAAGCGTACAAGCAGCGAGGAGATTACGCGAAAGCATTAACGTATTACGAACGGTACAAAGCAACGGCCGATAGTTTGCCCAAAAGCAAGGGTATGCAGGATTACTATCAGATTATGGTAGAACTGAAACGAGAAAAGCTGGCCGAGAAAGAGGAGGAGGCCAATTTCCAACGAAAGTACAAACTATGGATTACGATAATAGCCGGATTACTATTACTCATTGGGGCAGGATTGGTGTGGCTCAATCAGTCGGTACGACGGAAGCAGCGAAAAATTGAGGCCCAGAACAGAGAAATTGAACAGTTAAACGAAACCTTGGAAATCCGAGTACAGGAGCGTACGGCCGAATTACAGAAAGCCAACCGGGAGTTAGTCCAGAAAAACCGGGAGATCTCGGAAGCCCTACTGATTGGGCAGACGATGGAACGTAAACGCGTAGCGGCGGAATTACACGATAACCTGGGTGGGTTATTAGCAGCGGCCCGCATGACCATTCAGGCCCTGAATCCAGAACATTTGAGTTCGCAGGAAAAGGTCATTTACGACGATGTATTGGCCATGATGAAGCACGCGTACGAAGAAATTCGGTTCATCTCCCATAACATGCTACCCGTCGAACTCGAAAAGTACGGCTTGGAAGCAGGGTTAAAACGACTGGTACTCATTATGAATAACAGTCGTAGTCAAACCCAGTTTACGCTGCGAGTAAGTGGCTTGGAGGAACGGCTTTCGCAAGACATTGAATTCAATGTGTATAACATCTGTCTGGAACTCTGTAATAACATTCTGAAACACGCTAAAGCTCTGTTAGCTGAGATCGTTGTAGAGAAAAAGGAGGATACTTTACAGGTTACCGTGACCGACGATGGTGTTGGTTTTGAGGCCGATCAGTTGCCAGAGGGGATGGGCCTACGGAACATCCGCGAACGGGCCGAAGCCATTGGCGGAACCCTTGACATTCATTCCGCTCCTCAAAAAGGAACCCACGTTGTTCTGGCAGTAACCGTGTGAGCGTCACGAAAATAACTTGACTTTACCGGAGCGATCCTCGCAACTTACCACCGTATTATCGCTATTTGCGGTTATTTTTGTCGCTTGTACTCCAAACATTTTTGTTCGTATGCCTTTATTACAAGGAAAAGTCGCCCTGGTTACGGGTGCTTCCCGGGGGATTGGCCGGGCCATTGCCACTCGCTTTGCTCAGGAAGGGGCTTCCGTTGCCTTTACGTATCTGTCGAGTGTTGAAAAAGGTCAGGCTCTGGAAGCAGAATTAGCCGCTTTGGGCGTTAAAGCCAAAGGGTACCGTTCGGATGCCTCCGACTATAAAGCCGCCGAAGAGCTGATTACACAAGTCATTGCTGATTTTGGTACGCTGGACGTGCTGGTCAACAATGCTGGTATCACCCGGGACGGCCTGCTGATGCGGATGACGGAAGAAGCCTGGGACGAAGTAATTCGGGTAAACCTGAAGTCGGTATTCAACCTGACCAAAGCGGCCACTCGCCCCATGATGAAGGCGAAAAGTGGTTCGATCATTAACCTGACGTCTATTGTAGGCGTGCGGGGTAATGCGGGTCAGGCTAACTATGCTGCCTCCAAAGCGGGTATTATTGGTTTTACGAAATCCGTAGCCTTGGAATTGGCGAGCCGCAATGTACGTTCCAACGCCATTGCACCGGGTTTTATCATTACTGAAATGACGGGCGAAGTAAGCGAAAAGGCCGTAGAAGAATGGATGAATTCAATTCCCATGAAACGCGGTGGTCAGCCCGAAGAGATAGCCGATGCCTGTATATTCCTGGCTTCGGATATGTCTAAATACATCACGGGTCAGGTACTCCAGGTAAATGGGGGACTGCTGACCTAAAATGAGTTTAGCGTTGGGAGTTTTGAGTTTTGTGTTTAAAAAGGAGACCTGTTAGCTAGTCTATAGATCAAGGAAACTCGTAGTTGAACGCTCAACTCAAAACTCTAAACGCTAAACTGCGGCAACGGCCGCTTTAAACTCTAAACTCAACAGCTTGAACTTCGTTTTTCAGTCTTCGCCGTGGTGGATTCTGCTTTGCCTCTTGGTGGGTGGATTCTATGCTTTTCTTCTCTATCAGCCCAAAGCGAATTGGAGCAAAGTGGCCAACGGGTCGCTGGCGGTCCTTCGGTTCATCGTAGTTTCCGGACTGTGCTTTCTGCTACTCAATCTGTTACTACGCCAAACGGAAGTACGCGTCGAAAAGAAAACGGTGGTACTGGCTTTGGATAACTCGGCTTCGGTAGGGAAACAGGGACAGGGACTGATCAGTGGGCTGAAAAGCTTTCAAGAAGCTCTGGAAAACAAAGGATACGCCGTTGAAGTACAAACGTTACGAGCTACGCCCGTATCCAGTCTGGATTCCGTCCGCTTCACTCAGAAATCAACCGATTTATCCGCTCTACTGACGAACGTTAAAACCAGTCTGGAAGGACGGAATGTTACCGATGTCGTGCTTCTTTCAGATGGCATCGTAAATCAGGGCGTATCGCCAACATTTCAATCCTTTACCTTTCCCATTCATTCGTTGGCCGTAGGCGATACCACGCCAAAGCGGGATGTAAATCTGAAAACCATCACGGCCAACCAGATTGCGTACCTAGGTAATCAGTTTCCCATTCAGGCCGATATTCTGGCGGATGGCTACGCGGGTCGGACGGCTACGGTAGTGCTGCGACGGGGTGGTCAAACGCTTGCCCAGCAAACGGTACAATTTCCCAAAGAACGGGCTCTCGCTACCGTCAACTTCACTACGCAGGCTCTGGCCAAAGGTTTGCAACATTTGGTCGTCGAAGTCGTACCCTTACCCGGGGAGCATACCACCCAAAACAACCGGAAAGATGTGTACGTGGAAGTGATTGATGGTCGCCAGCGGATTTTGCTCGTTGCATCGGCTCCTCACCCGGACATCAAGGCCATGCGTAGTATCATTGAAAAAAATGACAACTTCGAGTTTGACTTTCAGATCGTAAATCCCAGTACGCCGCCCCAGCCTTCCGACAAAAAATACGACCTCCTCATTTTCCACCAGCAGCCCGACGCTTTCAATTCTTCCGGAGCGTATCTCAAACGATTAATGGATCAGGGTACTCCCGTGTTCTGGATCGTAGCGAGTCAGACGGGTACCAATCCACTGAATAATGCCCAGCAAGTGGCTCAAATTCAGGCTCAGGCGGGTCAACTGGATAAAGTTACGGCTTTCTATAACCGGAATTTCACCCGTCTGAATCTGAATGCCGAACAGATGGAATTGTTACGCAAACTGCCGCCGCTGTCCGTGCCTTTTGGTGAGGTACGACCTTTGGCTAATTCGGAAGTCGTACTGTTTCAAAAGAAAAATACGATTGAAACCAGTAAGCCATTACTTATTCTCAATTCAAGTCCTAAACGCGGAGCTATGTTGCTGGGCGAAGGCTTGTGGGAATGGCGACTGGAAGAGTACCGACTTACGGAAAAGCAGGAGGTGGTTGATGAACTGGTGACGAAGCTGATTCAGTTTCTTGCTTCTAAAGACGACAAACGCAAACTGCGGGTGTACCCCACCCAGAATCAGTTTCAACTGGAAGATCGGGTGGCGTTCGAAACCGAAATCTATAATGAACTATACGAACGGATTTACGGGCCCGAGGTTACGCTGACCATTACCGATGAGAAAGGTCAGGCTCGCAAATACACGTATACCTCATCGGCTAGTCGTTTTGAGATCAGCAACTTGCCCGTTGGCGTGTATCGCTATGCGGCTACGGCGAAAGTGTTGGGCAAGGATGAGACGGCCAGTGGTGAATTCGTTATTCGGGATGAACAACTGGAACTGGCCAATACGACCGCTGACTTCAATTTGTTACGCCAGCTGAGCCAGCAATCCAACGGTAAGTTCTATACCGCCAGCCAGCTACAGACGCTTGAACAAAACCTGTTGAGCCGTGATTTGCCCGACAAACTAACCAGTACGGAAGACTTACGGGAGCCCATCAATCTTCGCTGGATTTTCTTTATCCTGCTGACGCTACTTGCTTTGGAGTGGGGTTTCCGCAAATACCTGGGTAGTTATTAAAGTATCCGACCAAACAACTTTCTTGTTTCTGTTACGCGGCGTAAGCGGGCATCTGCTTTCTTTGTGCTCCTTTGGCACCTTATGCGTAAACTGATTTTTCTTCTCGGCTTTCTCCATTCAACGGTTTTCGGCCAGATTCGGCAGGACCGGTTGAATGGCTTATTGATTGGCCAGGGAGCCGTTTTCGCCGGAACGATTTATGGTCTGAGTAAAGCCTGGTACAAAAAGCCGCTCAAGAATTTTCATACTTTCAACGACAATAAAGAATGGTTGCAGCTGGATAAAGCCGGACACGCCTACACGGCCTATCAAATCGCTCGTATGGGTATGGCCGCGTACCAGTGGGCTGGAATGAATAACCAACAGTCCGCCTTGTACGGAGCTACCAGCGGCGTTACATTCATGTTACCCATTGAAATTCTGGACGGCTTTTCGCCCGAATACGGCTTTTCAATTGGGGATGTTGTAGCGAATCTAACCGGCCCGGCGATTTTGGTAACGCAGCAATTGGCTTGGGGAGAAGTACGGGTTACCCCCAAATGGAGTTTTCACCCAACCCGACTGGCTCGCGAAAGACCGGAGCTGTTGGGTCGTAGCTGGAGTGAAAGCTGGCTGAAGGATTACAACGGGCAAACGTACTGGTTATCGATGAATCCGGCTTCCTTTCAGGCTCCCAACGAACGTACCGTTCGCTGGCCCAAGCTACTTAATATCGCCGTTGGATATGGCATTGACAACATGATTGCTGCGGATTACGAGAAAAGTATCGCTTTAGGCAGAAGACCCGTTCGACAGTTTTTTATCTCGCCTGACCTGGATCTGACGCGTATTCCTACGCATTCTGATTTACTGAAGAGTCTGTTATTCCTGGCGAATTGCCTGAAAATTCCGGCTCCGGCGATTGAATTCCGGGTGTCGAAAGTGCCTCCTAAGTTCAAAGTCAAGGTACACCCCGTGTATTTTTAAGTCTGTCATAACCTAGCGATTAACTAAAAAAGCGAGTCTGGTTTTCACCAGGACTCGCTTTTATTGTATACGTGGGTGGTTGGTACTTAAACGGCCTGAAATTGTTGTTCGTAGGCGGAACGGAGCATCTTCAAGGCCCGTCCCATCTGAGCTTCCACCGTTTTGATGGAAAGATTTAATTTTTCCGCGATTTCCCGGTACATCAGTCCTTCCTCCCGGCTCATCCGGAAAATCAGGCGACAGCGTTTGGGGAGAGCCGAAATATGGCTTTCAATAAAATGACTGACAATTTGGTAATCGTATTGATCGGCGATGCGATCTTCCGAGAGGGGCAGGGAATTCGCAACCTCGGGCGTAATCTCGTGCAGGTGTAGTTCGTGGCGGTAATGTTTGAGGTAATCAAAGGCCAGGTTACGTACAGAACGGAACAGATATGACTCAAACGAAGTGTGAATCTGCAACCGGGAACGATGTTGCCAGAAGTGCATGAACACGTCTAGTACTACTTCTTCAGCCAGTTCCGAGGAGTTTAAAATCTTCGTTGCGTATACGAGTAATCGCTTGTGGTAGCGGTGGTACAGATCAGAAAATGCCGTAGCGTCAGCGTTTTGGATAAAACGTTCGAACAACTGTGACGTAGAGACCTTCGGTTTGGCGGGGCTCGTACGGAGAGGAGAGCGGCGAGACGTACTGTTCATAGATCTGTTTTTAGTGATTATCGCATACGATTATTCCTGGAAATCTGAATTTTACCGATTCAAATTCTGCTGAAACGATGGTGGGATATTAGAACGTATAGAACCGCATCGCCAAGAGTACACAAAAATATTTTTACGCAACCGTTCCCGAAACCGTTCCCGGAACTATCTTTACTTCACTTTTTTTTAGGTAAAATTCAATTTTTGCGTTCGTCGGACTCGTCAGAGGACTTTTAGCATGGCTAGGAAACTTTGTACTATTCCGCGAAACAACCTCTACGTTTTGTGAACACGCCTATTATTACCTTGAAAGAAATCGCCCGTCGGTTGGGTCTTTCCAAATCGACTGTATCGCGGGCCTTACGGGACAGCAGTGAAATTGGTGCCGAAACCAAACAGCGGGTACTGGAGCTGGCTCGCGAACTGAGCTACACGCCCAACCCGATTGCGTTGAGTCTGCAACGGAGCCGGAGCCAGACCATCGGTATCATCGTACCCGAAATTGCGAATTCATTTTTTGGCTCGGTAATCAGTGGAATTGAAGAAGTGGCTTACCGGCAGGGGTATCACATTACGATTTACCAAAGCCATGACTCCTCGGATCGGGAAGTAACCGATGTGCGTAATATCCTGGTGCGAAGAGCGGATGGACTGGTGGTTTCCACGGCCAGTCAGATTCGCAATCTGGACCATTTTCGAACGCTTCAGGAACAAGGTATTCCCGTCGTCTTTTTCGACCGGAAAGTGGAAAATTTTCAAACCCACCAGGTGATTGTCGATGATTTTGACGGAGCTTTTCGGGCGACCGAACATTTGATTGAGCAAGGCTGCCGAAAACTGGCCTGTTTGACCGGGCCGCAGCATTTGCCCATTGTTCAACAGCGTACGGGTGGTTTTAAAGCCGCTTTACAGAAGCATGATTTACCCATACGGGCGGAATGGCTCGTCGAAGGTCCGTTTCGGCAAAACAGCGGCAATCAGCTAACGAAAGAACTGTTCGCCGATCTAAGCGATCATCCCGACGGTATTCTGGCCGCCAGTACCAGTATTGCCCTAGGGGCTCACCTGGCGATTCGGGAAGTAGGTATGAAGATGCCCGAAGAAGTCGCTTTGATCGGCTTTTCGGATCCGCCCATTGCCCCCTTGCTTGATCCACCCTTGAGTTCGATCGCTCAACCCGGTTTTGAAATGGGTCAGCAGTCGGCGGAATTACTGATCGACATGATTGAGAAAAAAGGAAAACCCATCCGGTACCAAACCCGAATCCTACAGACAGATCTGGTAGTACGGCGATCTTCGCAACGTACGCAGAAAGTATAAACGAAAGGAGCAGCCCAATGAAGGCTGCTCCTTTCGTTTGAATCTTAAGCGGACGATCCCTGGTTGAAACCATCAATTTTTGAAAAGCGTACTCAGCCAGTTCTTTAGCCGATCGCTCCATTGATCCGGTGTCGTTTTGTTGGTAAGGCCAAAACCGTGACCGCCTTTTGGATAGACGTGCAGTTCGACAGGAACGTCGTTCTTTTGACACGCCTGGAAGAAAACAATGGAATTATTGACGGGTACAGCTTTGTCGTCCGCTGCGTGAACCAGAAAGGTAGGTGGCGTCTGGCGGGTTACCTGCTTTTCATTCGAATACGCATCTACCCGTTCAGTACTGGCATCTTTGCCCAGCAACGCGTCATGCGAGCCTTGGTGGGTCAACTCCGGCGTCATACTGATGACGGGGTAAATCAGCATCAGGAAGTCGGGCCGTACCGATACGGTTGAACTCGCATCCAGGGGTTTCTCAAAGTGCGTACCCGCCGTGGCGGCTACGTGGCCACCCGCCGAGAAGCCCATGATCCCGATGCGGTTGGGCTGTATCCCGAACTCTTTCGCCCGTGACCGCACGAGCCGGATGGCTTGCTGGGCGTCCATGAGCGGTCCGGTTTCTTTCTGCACTAGCAGGTTCTCGGTAGAGGGCAGTCGGTATTTCAGTACAAAAGCAGTTACACCGGCTTCGTTGAGCACCTTCGCTACGTCGGAGCCCTCGTGACTAGCTGCTAAAATATGGTAGCCCCCTCCCGGGCAAATAATGACCGCCGTACCGTTAGGTTTAGCCGCTTTGTACACGGTGATACTAGGTTTGGTTACGTTTCTAATTCGTAAAACGCCATCGTTCTTGCCTGGGTCTACGATCTCGTCGCTGGTGGGAGCGTTGGGAGCCTGGTTTGGAATAGGACTGCCCGTGTACAAGGGAATTACCTGCTGGGCTTGAGTCTGAAAAGAAAGCATGAGAGCAACGAACCAAAGTTTTTTCATGATTAATAGTTAGGTTTAGAAAAGGTGAGAAAGATCTGAAACTTTCTCCAATTAAATAGTGGATGCTAACGGGCCGCTGCTCGTTTTTGCATGCGTTGACCAACCGTAATAAGGACAACCGCCAGAATAATAATCCCTGCGGCTACAACGACTTTAAAGGTGAGTTGCTCGCCCACAAATACATAGCCCAGCAACAGGGCTACCAGCGGATTGACGTAGTTATACGTGGCCAGCAAGGTAGGAGAGGTCCGTTGTGACAGCCAGCTGAATACCGTAAATCCGCCCAACGACCCTACACTCAGTAAGTACAGAAACGATTGCCAAGTACTATGATTAAAACCGGCCACATTCACCTTTGAAAATTCACCTACTGCGGAGCTGACCAGCAGCGTGGCGATACCACCGCCCAGCATTTGCATCGCCGATAAGTAGGCGGCGGAATAGGGGAGCTGAGCCCGCTGCGAAATCACCATTCCTAGACTCCAGCAGAAGGTGGCCAGTAATAATGCCAGAATACCCCAGGTAAAATTTGCCGACGTTCCTTCGAGCGAAAAAGCATCAAAATCCAGTAACAACCCAACGCCTACCACACCGGTCAGAACACCTCCAATGACCATCGGGCTCGGGATCTGGCGTAGCCATAGCAGTTGAAGTAAAACGAGCCAGATGGGTACCGCCGCCACAATCAAAGCGGCATATCCCGTGGGCACCCAGGCCACGGCAATACTCACGCCCCCATTGCCGACGCCGAGTAGCAAAATACCCACAATACTTGAGGTAAGCCAGGCCCGGCTACTGGGCCATACTCGCGGCTCCGTGGCTTTAGCCCAGACTAGCATGAGCAGTCCGGCGGTAAAGTTCCGTACGCCCGAAGCCATGAGGGGCGGGACGGTTTCTATGAGGTAATGAATAGCGAGGTAAGTACTCCCCCAGGCTAAGTAGAGGTAAATGAGTCCGGACCAGATTTGTAACGAAGACGTACGATTCATAGGGGAAGTGAAAAAAGCGAAGCAAAGCTACAAAATGAGAAGGCTTGCTTTCATTGGAAAGACGCAGGAAGCTTTACATTACCCTCGGGAACTGCGAATCCAGAATCTGTGAACACTTTTTATTCAACGGTTACCAACACATTTTGCCAGAAATGCTGTTGTCAGCGTGATAGGAAGGCGGTTTTTCGTTGACTTTCGAAGAATGGAGTTCGTGACAACCTTTCTACAAAGGCAGCTTGCTGGTTCTGATACTCTGGGCAACTAGAGAAGTAGCGATTACGAAACGTTCTTCAAGTCTTGAGGCATTCAGGTTTGACAAGTCTTGGTAGCCCAAGCAAGGGAAAAACGGACGCCTATATTAAAACGGCCTTAAAATCAATGCCTGTAGCTTAACTTTCAGATCAAGAATGATCTAACGGACTAAGAATACTTCCATTTTTGCCGAAAGTAAAGTCTAACATGGGACACAGAAATTCAACGGAATTCTGATTTTACGTGAGTGAACACTGGGAAGGGAGCGATATTAGGGCGATAAAAGGTCCTTTTAGTCTGCTTTATGAAGAAGTGTTGGTGTATTGTATGGTTAGGTATGAGTTTGTCCTCGCAAGCTCAGACTTTTAAAGAAGGCAAGCTGTGGCTGAACGAAGACGGCAGCAATTATTTTAAAGTGACCCTGAATGCCCAAATCTGGTTGCGAAATACGGAGCTAAATCCCGGTAGTACAGTGAATGGGTTTGCTCAGACGAATGTAACTGATATTGGGATTCGCCGGGCTCGTTTGCAGGCTTTCGGGCAAATTGCCGATCGCGTATTTATTTATACGCAAATCGGCATGAACAACTTTAATGCTTTGTCGGATCGAAAAGCGGGGTTTTTCATCCATGACATCAACGGGGATTATGAAGTCGTTCGAAAGAAATTGTTCGTTGGGGGCGGACTCACGGCCTGGAATGGACTGTCCCGGTTTTCGGCTCCGGCCGTCGGTTCTATTCTGGGCATTGATGCTCCTCTGTTCGAGCAGAATACCAATGACGTAACGGATCAGTTTCTGCGGAAACTCAGTTTGTACGCCAAAGGAAAATGGGGCAAGCTGGACTATCGGTTGGTGATGAGTAACCCGATGTCCATCACCAAAGCAGCGGGCTATACGCCTGGCGTATCCGGCAACTCGTCGTTTTCGCCCCGACCCACCCGCATGCAGTGGCACGGGTACGTCCAGTGGCAATTCCTGGATCCGGAGTCGAATGTGACGGGTTACAATGCCGGAACGTATCTGGGAAGCAAACGGGTCCTGAACGTAGGAGCCGGGTTTCAATACCAGCCCGCCGCTCAGTGGCACTTAGTGGGTACGGATACTGTTTCGACGGCCATGCGAAATTTTGCCGTGGATCTATTTTACGACGTGCCGCTGAATTCAGCTAAAGGTACCGCTCTGAGTGCGTATGCCGTGTACATGCATACCGATTACGGACCGGGGTACCTGCGAAATCAGGCAACCATGAATCCGGCCTCGGGTACTACGCGTACGGACATTGTGAATGGAAGTGGCAACGGCTATCCTTCCTTCGGGACGGGCCACTTGTTATACGGGCAGGTAGGCTATAAGTGTAGGGAAAATCTGCTGGGTAAGACTACCCTAATGCCCTACGCAAGTCTGCAATACGCCCGTTACGAGCGGTTAAATGCGGCAGTACTATTCTGGGATGCCGGTGTCAACTGGTTGTTGAAAGGACAAACTTCGAAACTCACCCTGGCCTACCAGAACCGCCCCGTTTTCCAGAATATACCTGGAACGAATACCGCGGATCGCATCGGTACCAAAGGAGCGGTACTGCTCCAGTATCAGGTGTTCTGGAATTAAGCGTTGCCGTGGCGTTTGACCGAGGGGAAAGCGAAAACCAAAGGTTCGAATTTTTATCAGAGTAGTTTATAGTGGGAAGGTTAAAACCTCCGCTCTTTGAGCGGAGGTTTTTTATTGAGGTCCGGGGGTGGAGCGTACTAAGCAGTTAGAGGGAACAGCGAACGCACACGGATGTCCCGCCGATTCCGTTTAGCAATACGATTTTGAATAGAATCCTGAGTCAGGCTTTCCATAGGGCTAGTGCCGCACCCGACGAGCTAGTAACCAGATCGTAAAACCCAGAATGATAACGATACTCAGGGCGATGCGGAGGGTAGCGGCTTCCGCCACAAATCCAATCAGTGGAGGGCCCATTAAAAAGCCCGTATAACCTACGGTGGATACGGCAGCCAGAGCAATGCCTGCTGACATGGTTTCGGAACGTCCTGCCTCCGAATACACCAGCGGTACAACGACGGCTACGCCAAAACCAATGATTAAAAAGCCAATGATGACGGCCCAGGGAAAGGGAGCCGATACGGCCAGTGCCATACCTAAGGCAATACCTAGGCCACTAATCTGAAGCATTTTTCGAATACCCAGTCTTACGGTAAGCCAGTCACCCATAAAGCGTCCGGCAGCCATGGTGATGGTGAAAGCGGTATACCCTAAAGACGCCACGCCACCGCCCCGTTGTCGGTAATAGATGGACGACCAGTCAGCCATGGCTCCTTCCGTGAGCATACAGCAGAAAGCAATGAGACCGAGCAGTAAGAGTGCTCGGTCGGGCCACACGAAAAGGGGTGTTTTCTCCGTCGAAGTTTGTTGTTTATGATCCTGACTAAGCAAAGCCCGGACGGACACCAGAGCCATGACGACGGAAAGAAACAGGACTGCCAGAAAGTGGTACAAAGGCGATATTCGCAAGGAAACCGCAATGCCTCCCAGAGCAGACCCCGCGAAGGCTCCAATGCTGAACAAGCCGTGACAGGAAGACATAATCGGTTTGCCGAGGCCTCGTTCCACGTTTACCACCTGCGTGTTGACGGCGATATTGGAAACGTCTCCGGCGGCCCCGTACAGAAATAAGGCCACTGCGAGTTGCCAGCCACTTGTCATTAATCCCAGCAGAGGTAAGGCCGCTACGTAGGCTACCAGAGCCCATAACGTTACTTTCCGACTGCCTAGTTTGGTGACCAGCCAACCCGCCGGGGCCAGTGCTACCAGCGATCCCAGGGGCATTCCCAGCAGAATTGAACCTAGTTCACCCGCACTTAGATGCAGATTTTCCTGAATGTCCGGAATACGTGAAGCCCAGCTCGCAAAGCTCAATCCCATCAAAAAGAAAAATGTACTGACCGATACCCGGGCCGCCGTATAGTTGAGGCGAGCCGGTGGAGGAACTTCAGGAGAGAGCATAAAGTAAGCGTTCGTTTTGGGCTATCCGGACTTGCCTGGGGTTATGGATTCGGTAACAGCTCCGGCAACAGCAGGCGTTCAACGTCCCGCCAGGTTTGCACGCGTTGGTAGCCTTCTAAGGTTTGGTTGTGCGGAGCATCAAATAAAATCGGCGTACCACGAAAGGTACTCAAATTTTTCTCATGATCGTCGATGAGATAATCGCCGTCAATCATCCATTTGTGTCCACAGAGAACAATGTACCGCCAATCGATGAAAGGAAAGTATTCAGCCAGCCACTCGACTTTTTCTTTCAGAGAGTTCGGGAACTCAATCGCTGCTGAAACGATGAACACTTCATACTGTTCCATAAGCTTTTTTACCACTTCCTGAGCGTCGGGCATGACGGTCATACCCCGGAAAAAGCCGGGTTCGTGTACCCAGCTTTTTACCGTATCTGCGTGAATGTCTACAGCCGCCGCCCAGTTAGGACCTTTCAATAAATCTTTTGTAACGGATCGTCCCAGCCGATTTACGCAATATTCCACAAAACGGCCGGAAGCATCCGCCAGCACATCGTCCATGTCAATCAAAATACGTTTCATTCGTTTCTTAGCGAACCGTTTCCAGGTTCGTGGCTTTTAAAATGGTTAATAACTTTGTAATACCTGCTGTATCCCAGGCATCAATTTTCCAGTCGGCCAGCGATAAATCCTGATTGCCCGAGTTAGGATTGACGTACCCGACGCAGGGCATACCAGCAGCCTTGGCGGCCCGGCATCCATTCGTTGAATCTTCAATGACCAGACATTCCTCGGGTGCTACGCCAAAATACACACTTTGCTTGATAAAAATCTCGGGATCGGGTTTCGCCCGGGCAACGTCTTCGCCGTTGTACACGTTCTCGAAATAGCTTTTCAAACCCGAACGCTCCAGGCACAGATTCACCATGCGTCGCTGGTTGGAGGAGGATACGCACCTTCTAAACCCCTGCTCCTGTAAGGTGGTCAGCAATTCGGGAATACCCTGAATGACGGGAAAGGGCTCGAGAGCCGCAAATTTCTCCATCAGCAGGTCGTATTCCTGCTCCACGTATACTTCCGGAGCATTAGGCAACTGGTTGGGATACAGGGCTTTGTAGCGACTGTAAATCTCACGGGAAGCGACACCGGTCAGGCCATCCACTTCTTCCTGCGTCAGGGGAATACCCAAATGGTTTTCAAAAAAATAGGGGTGAAAATGATGGTAAATCGGCTCGCTGTCCACGAGTACGCCATCCATATCAAAAATGACCAATTTCATAGGCTAATTGCTAGTGATGTTGCAAAATTCGGTAAAAAACCGAAATAATCCGCATGATTAAGATTATCTTTGCGTTATAAAACGAAAAAAAACGAAATGCTTCGCGAAGAACGCCTCCAATACATTCTTCAGAAACTGACGCAGCACCAGCGGGTAAGTTCGGTGGAATTAAGCCAGGAATTAAAAGTTTCGGATGATACCGTTCGTCGGGATCTCAATGAACTGGCGGAAGAGGGTTTACTCAAGAAAGTACACGGCGGAGCCATTCCCAGCGTACCCCGGGCACCGGCTCCGCTCAAGATGACCGAACGCATTGCCTACGCCCAGCACGAGAAGGAAGAAATTGCCCGGAAAGCTACCGCATTGTTTAAGGATGGGCAGACAATTATTCTGGACAATGGTTCCACCAACATGGTCATTGCTCAAAGGCTCCCAACGGACCTGAATGCCCAGATTTTTACCAACAGTTTGGCCATTGCCCAAATTCTTAGCGAGCATCCTTCCGTGGAAGTACACCTAATGGGAGGATGGGTTTACAAGCGGGCTCAGGTCACCCTGGGGGCTGGGGTCATGCATACGCTCGAACAGTTACGGCCGGACTTTTGCATCGTGGGCGTATGTTCCATTCATCACGAGTTGGGGGTAACGACGCCGTATTGGGAAGAAGCCTTGCTGAAACAGAAAATGGTAGAAGTATCCCAAAAAGTCATTGCGACGGCCTGGCGGGATAAATTCGATACGGCCGATACGTGCCGGGTATGTCCCTACGAAGCCCTGGACCTGCTCATAACCTCTTCGGCCATGACAACGGAGCAACTTGAACCGTATCATCACAAAGGCGTGGAAATCTGGTAACCGAAGGAAATGCAGGTAAAAGCGTAAAAAATATTTAAAAAGGTAGTTTTTTTCTCGAAAAGAAGCTGGTTTGTGAAGAAAAATCGTTTATCTTGCTCTTAGCAGCTTTATCCAACGATTTTCAAATAGTCTGACCATGAGAGAATTGAGCGACTTTCTTCCAGGAAAAAACAATGCTCAAATGAAGGTGACCCGAGGCAGTTTGTTGTTAGCTGAACCGTTTTTGGGTGATGAAAATTTTGAGCGGAGTGTAGTACTGATTTGTGAACACAATGAGCAAGGGACTTTTGGGCTGGTTTTGACTCAAACGACGGAGTTGCTGCTGGATGATGTGATTGAAGACGATATCTATCCTGACGTACCGCTCTTTGTGGGTGGACCCGTTGAGAAAAATACGCTGCATTACATTCACCGCCGCCCGGATTTGATCGAAGGTTCAACGGAATTGCAGGACGGTCTGTACTGGAGTGGTGACTTTGAACAGATCAAGAAACTGCTCAATCTGGGATCGTTACCCGCTGGAGATATCCGCTTTTTTATTGGGTACTCGGGCTGGGGAGAAGGCCAACTAAACGATGAGCTGAACCGGGATTCCTGGATCGTTTCCAACACCCGCCCTGGCCAGCTCTTTGATTGTCCGACGGACCAGCTCTGGCGATCGACCTTGCGGGATATGGGAGGAGCGTACCGGGTGCTGTCCCATTATCCGACGGATCCCCGATTGAATTAGATTTCAGCGTTTGTAGGGCATAAATAAAGGCCGGACAAATAGTCCGGCCTTTGTATTTTCCAGGGATTGTCGACTTAGCGTCGTCTACCGCTGAATTTGTTACTACCCTTATCGTACTGGCCCACGGGGAAGCTGTAGCCTACGTTGAGCGAGAAGGACTGGTTGTGGATATTCTCGTAGCCCGGTACATTTTTGTAGACCTGACTGAACCCGAGGTTATAACGAACGTCCACGTTGATCCACTGTTGCTTAGCCAGACCAATGTTGATACCTACTCCACCCGTAGCTCCCACGTCAATTTTCTGAAAATTTTGGTTAACGAGGCCATTATTACTGACCATGAAGCTAACGGAAGGCCCCAGAAACAACTTGGGACGAATGGCTCCAGGACCCATATCGTTGCCGAAGTAATACGTAGCCAAGACTGGAACGTGAATGTAGTCCAGGTTCAGTTTGAAGGCTCCATTGGTACTGTTGTTGAAACTTTCGTAGTCGGTACCCCAGCGGGAGTATAAGACGTTGGCCGTTAAACCAAAGTGCTCTTTGATACTATAGTTGATGAAAACACCCGCCGACGGACCAACTTTGTACTTGTTTTGAACACCTTCCGGCGTATTCGTTAGGGTGGAGTATGATCCACCGATCATGGGTCCCAGAGAAATATTTTCTCGTTGAGCAGATACACTGCCCGCCCAGCAGAGACACAGGGCCAGCACGAACGCACGCATAGGATTGAAGGATTTAAAATAGGACTTTACTGGGATCTGATACATAGGTGAACAAACGAATGGTTAAACAGCTTATTTGATCAATACGAACGAAAGTTTTGTGCCAGCGGACTTGGTATACTGAAAAAATGACCGTTCTTTTTGAACGCATTGATCAGCTAGTAAGGTATTGAGTTCGAACGGCATAAAAAAACAACGCACCAGTTTTGATGCGTTGTTTCTCGAAATGGAGTATGCTTAATGCTGATCCTGTTCCTTATGAGGGCGGTTATTTAACCGTTCGATCAACATCTGGGTAAATCGCTGATCCGCTTTGTACAATTCTGATAACTGTTTCACATTCAGAACTTTCAGGTATTTCGTCTGGTACTCGCGTTCGAGGTCTACTTCCTGTTGCCGCAGGTCCAGTACTTCTTTCAAATTCTTACGAATGGTTTCGTCGCTGGCGTTCAAATTATTGGTTTCTCCGTTAAGCCGACGCAGCCGGTGACGGATCTCCCGTTTTTTATCTTCACATTCATTAAAGAGCGGCCAAAAATCTTTAGCCTGATCAGGTGTCAGGTTCAACCGGTTCGTAATCCAGGTAATTTTGGCGGCCCGGATGCGTTGCTGACCTTCCTTATTAGGTTGGCCTTCTTTGGCAGGCTGCTGGGCGTAGGAAACTACCGTCAGCAAGAAAAACAAACTACCAGTGATCCAGAATTTCATACGTTTTCTTAAAAAACAATCGTTCAAACGATTGGGTAGGTGCATGGTACTAAATTAAATCTTCCAAATCTTCCAGCGGAATCTGATCCAGAATATCTTTCTTCGACGCTTTCAGGTTTTGCAGAGGTTGGGTACTGAGGCTGTCGATGAGGGGCCGGTTTTTGGGCGACTCGGACAAGTCCTGTACCGAAACATTTGGCTGCTGCTGGAGATACTGGACAATATCTTCGGAAGCTACCTGACTCAGCGTTTCTACGCCGATGGAATCCTGCCGTACGGGCCAGCTGACGTACATCAGTACGGCCACCGCCGCCGCGGCTCCCGCCGACAACCAGCTCCGTCGCCAGGACCAGTTCAGAGACCATACGCGTTCGGGTGTCCGTTGTTCGTGAATGCGAGCCTGGATACGCTGCGGCAGGTCGTCGAAATACGGATCAGGAGCAGAGTAGGGGTTAATTTTCGGAATGTCTTCCAGTTTTATTTTTTTGTTTTCCATCTCTTCGTCCTATAAAATCAACAAACTGTACTATTCAAAAAACATTGAGGATCAGTTTATTGCTTACTCGAAACTTGGAACAGTTCGCCCCGGCAAAGTTTAATTTCCGTTTAAAAATTCTTCAATTTTTCGTACGGCGTGGTGATACGAGGCTTTCAGGGCTCCTTCGGAAGTCCCGGTTACTTCGGACATTTGCTCGTAGGGCATTTCGTCGTAGTATCGTAAGTGAAAAACCAGGCGTTGTTTTTCGGGCAGGCGAAGGATGGCTTTTTGTAATTTATTCTGAATCTCATCCCCGGAAAGTTGGGGATCAGCATCAATTTTCGCTTCCAATTCGTAGTCAACATCATCCAGGGGCAGAAAGAAACGACGACGTTTTTTATTCAGGAAATTGAACGTTTCATTACTGGCAATGCGGTAAATCCAGGTAAACAGTTGCGAATCCCCACGAAACTCAGCCAGGTGTTGCCAGACCTTGATGAACGTTTCCTGCGTCAGATCATCAGCGTCCGAATGATCGATAACCATCTTCCGAATCAGGCTGTATACTTTATGCTGGTACTTACGAATCAACAGATTGAACGCGTAATTACGCGTTTCCGGATTCGCAAATTTTTCCAACAGTTCCTGATCAGACATGTATTTTACTTTCAATACTACTTATGAGGGAACAAGTATAGGGAATGGAAAGATTCCAATGCAAGCCCCAATAGCCCGAATCGAAGGCCAAATTGTTAAAATCAGTGAAAAAACGACCGAGATAGGTCTTTTTCATGGATCAACAAAAAAGAAGGCTAGTCCGAAATAGTCTTCGGACTAGCCTTTAAGAAATAATGCCACCTTATTTCGTTTTGCGGGCGATAGCTTTTTTCGCCGCTTCTACGATGTTCGCTGCTTTCAGACCGTACTTGGTCATCAGTTCATCGGGCGTACCGCTTTCGCCAAACGTATCTTTCACGCCAACGAATTCCTGCGGAGCTAGGTAGTTAGTAATAAGCGTATGAGCAATGCTTTCGCCCAAACCGCCATTTACCTGGTGTTCTTCCGCACTTACGCAGCAACCCGTCTTCTGTACCGAGGCCAGGATGGCTTCCGTATCGAGCGGCTTGATGGTGTGGATGTTGATGATTTCGGCCGAAATACCTTCTTCTTCCAGCATTTGGCAGGCTTGCAGGGCTTCCCATACCAGGTGACCGGTTGCGAAGATGCTGACATCCGTACCTTCGTTCAGCGTGATGGCTTTTCCAATCTCGAAGGGCATATCTTCGGGAATGAATACCGGAATCACCGGACGACCAAAACGCAGGTATACGGGACCTTCGTAGGCGGCTGAAGCAATCGTAGCCGCTTTCGTCTGGTTGTAATCGCAGGGGTTGATGACCGTCATGTTGGGCAGAGCCTTCATCATGGCTAAATCTTCGAGTACCTGGTGCGTGGCACCGTCTTCGCCCAGCGTCAGACCGGCGTGTGAGACGGCGATCTTTACGTTTTTGTTGGAATAGGCTACCGCTTGGCGTACCTGATCGAATACGCGGCTGGAACCGAAGTTGGCGAACGTCGTTGCAAAGGGAATTTTGCCCGTAATGGCCAGACCTGCGGATACGCCGATCATGTTAGCTTCAGAAATACCGCACTGGAAGAAACGCTCGGGGTTTTCCTGGATGAACGTGTCAATTTTGAGCGATCCTACTAAGTCGGCACACAGCGTTACGACGTCAGGATTGGTACGACCCAGTTCGGTCATGCCCGCTCCAAAACCCGAGCGGGTATCTTTTTTATCGGTATAGGGATATTGTTTCATTGGAATGAGTTATTGGTTGAGAGTTTTGTGTTTAGCGTTTTTCAGTAAGTCAGACACCAGCTATCACTTGGTTTAACCCAGCGTTTTTGTATACCGGCATTAACTCAAAACTGAAAACTCAAAACGGCAAACTCTACTTAGTAATCACCTAAAGTTTCGGGGAGTTGGGCGAGGGCTTTCGCAAGTTGATCGTCGTTGGGAGCCGTACCGTGCCACTTGTGCGTGTGCATCATGAAATCAACACCCTGACCCATTTCGGTTTTGGTAATGACCACGATGGGCTTACCTTGACCCGTCAGACCTTTTGCTTCGCTGAGGACCGTATCCAGGGAGTCGTAATCGTTGCCGTCCATGTGCAGAACCGTCCAGCCGAAAGCTTCATATTTAGCTCCGAGGTCGCGGTTGTTCATGACCTTCTCCGTCGGACCGTCGATCTGCTGACCGTTGAAATCCACGAACGCAATCAGGTTGTCCACTTTGTGGTGGGGAGCAAACGTAGCCGCTTCCCAAATTTGGCCTTCCTGCTGCTCGCCGTCGCCCATGAGTACGTACACGAGATGCGAATCACCGTTAAGTTTCTTGCCTAAAGCCGTACCAATGGCTACCGAAAGACCCTGACCCAGCGATCCTGAAGCGATGCGGATACCGGGCAAATGCTCGGCCGTTGCCGGGTGACCCTGCAAACGCGAGTCGAGTTTACGGAAGGTAGCCAGCTCGGCGGGAGGGAAGTAGCCGCGATGAGCCAGAACGGAATACAAAACCGGGGAGATGTGACCGTTGGACAGGAAGAAAAGATCTTCACCGTTTCCGTCCATGTTAAATACTACTTGGCCGTTTTCGTCGGTTTTCAAATCCATGTGTTTGAAATACAGACTCACCAGCAGGTCCGTACAACCTAATGATCCACCGGGGTGACCTGATTTGACGCCGTGTACCATCCGGACGATGTCACGACGAACCTGAGAAGCAATTTCCTGAAGATTCATATGTGTAGATAAGCGAAAACAAAGGGGCTTGCTTAAACGAGTACTTTAGTCGAGTCAAACCCTATAACTAAATGATAAATTACCTGTGTGAAATCGACACAAACTTACGCCGATTGCAAAATCTGACTAGTGTGGTCTTTGGTGTCAACTTTGCGGATGATCTGAGCAATGTTCCCGGATTCATCAATCACGAAAGTCGTCCGTGCCGTACCCATATAGGTTTTGCCGTACATATTTTTTTCCACCCAGACGCCGTAGGCTTCCACGATTTTATGGTCGGTATCAGCCAGCAGAGGAAAAGGCAGCTCGTACTTTTTAATGAACTTCTGGTGCGATTTCTCATCGTCTACGCTAACGCCAAGTATGACATAACCCGCCTGTAATAGGCTTTCGTAGTTATCACGGAGGTTGCAGGCCTGAGCCGTACAGCCTGGCGTATCATCTTTGGGGTAAAAATACAGGACTACCTTCTTTCCGGCGAAATCACTGAGTTTGACGAGTTGACCATTCTGGTCGGCTGCTTCAAAGGCCGGAGCCTGATCGCCAGTTTGAAGAGACATAGATACGTAAGGCTTTAGGAATGGAAAGCAGTAACTTCCATTCCTGCTAAACTAAAAAGGGTATGGCTGGAATCGTAACGGGATCGGAAAATTTCTTCTTTTCTTATCCGAAAATAATTCCTGCTAACGACGGACATCCTCGATTTATGGATGGAGGTTCGGTCGTTCAAAAGTAGCTTTGTTTCCTGAATTGTCCGTCACTTCCAATCGTAATTCACCCTGAAAAGGACGATTTTCTTCCCTTATTTTCGAAAACAGCAAATCATTTTTGGCGTCGTATTCTAGAATGACTGTTTCCGTACCAACCCGGGTTTGCCAGGTTTTAATCCCGGATAAATTGTCTTTAATGCGAAAACGAAGCTGGCGGGTATTTATACTCACCGGCGTGATGGTTGGAGCCAGCGTATCCGTCGCTAGTCGGTACGTGCCTAGGTACAGCGTTTCGGCGTGGATACGGCCGTCTTTCCATTGCCCGCCCACAAATTCAGGCCGTTCACCATCCCGGTACAGGGCCGTTTTCTCGTATTCAGAGATGGGACTTACGGGTTGGTAATGAATCGTGACTTTACCTTTCAGGGGCACCGTCGGATCGCCAATCAGTAGCTTTTCATTCTTTTCCTGAAGATTCAGAAATAACGTATCGTAGAGACTTTCGGATTTCCATTCCAGCTCCAGGCGGTCCCTGCTAAGTCGTCCCGGTTTTTTGGGATAAGCCGTACCCACGAACGAAAACCGAATCAGCTGCGAACCCGTATCAAGTGAATCGGGCAAACCCTGACGTAAATCCCAGAGGTAACAGCTGGGGTACGCTGGACTCAGAATCTGATGTTTTCCAGGAAGATAGACCTGTAATGAATCGGCCAGAGCCCCTTTCACCACCAGCCAGTTTTCTTCCACCGTCCAGCGTATGGAAGGATCCGCGGAGCGGCCTTCTTTCGGATCGCCTTTCACTACAAAATGCAGTTGCGATTTGTTCTGAAAATGATCCCAGGTAGTAATCGTCACCTGATGAATGGCTCCGGGGTTGACGCGTAAACGTCCGTCGCGGGGGGAGTAAATCGGTACGCGGTCATTGCCATCCGCTTTGTAGCAACGCTGGAAAAAGCGACTCGTTTCGAAATACGTGGCGTAATCGGTGTGAATGTTAATGTCGTCGGTATAGGCTTCGGGTACCTGAGCCAGGTGGTGAAAATGCAGCTCGCGGCCATCCACATGTACTTCCACGCAACTTAGTCCATTTTTGGAAGCAGAGCCGTTACTCTGATCGTACGCCAGTAATTCCAGCCCCATTTCCCCCACCATTCGTAGCGTATCCCGTAACCGATACAGGTGCACGGAAGGCTTCGGCGATTCTTCCTTAATAAAGCCATACTCCATACGACCAAAACGGCCTTCAACCCGGGCATTCGCATCCAGGGTACGGACGGCTAGTGCTTCGAGCACGGGGGGAATGTTATCGTGTACTTCTGCAAAGGAATAATTCAGCGGATCAACGTTGATCCCTTGTGCATTCCGGATTTCAAAGTGCAGGTGTGGCCCCATGGACCCCCCCGAATTACCCGAAAGTCCCAGTTCTTCACCGCGTTGCAACGGAAGGGTACTGGGAGCGGGCGTGAGCACTACTTCGGGTGAATGGCGGGCTACCTGCTGTTGATACACGTACTGAGCAATTCGAGGATTGAACTGTTGCAGGTGAGCGTACACGCTGGTTTCGCCGGATGGATGCGTAACAAAAACCGCATTGCCGTATCCTGTACGACTAACGATAATCTTGGAAACGTACCCCCGGTCAATGCTCTGTACCGAAAGCCCTTCGCGTTGCTGAGTTTTGATGTCGATACCTGCGTGAAAATGCTGCGGCCGAAGCTCGGCAAAGGTACCGGCCAGTTGAGCGGTTTGTCCGGGTAAAATAGGAAAAAGGTACGGTTGCTGGGCGGCGGCGGAAGAGGCTAGTACCCAGGCCAACGAAAGAATACGAGCTAGCAAGACGAATACGTAAGAAAATGGATCAGCCAACCCGGGGTTGTTTCAGGTTGGCTGTAGAATTATTTGACTTCAAAATTCAGTAATTCCTGACCTTCCAGTGTCCCCACCAGCCGGTCGCCAATGTGTACCGGACCTACGCCTGCGGGCGTACCGGTGTAGATCAAATCACCAATTTTCAAGGTAAAGAACTTCGATAAGTAGGCAATAATTTCCCCAAAGGACCACAACATCATGGTTGTATCACCTACCTGACGGGTTTCGCCGTTGATGGTAAGATTGAAGTTGAGTTTGGGAAATTCCGGAAACTGACTTTTCGGCACAAACTTAGAAATAGGGGCCGAACTATCGAAACCTTTGGCAATATCCCAAGGAAGTCCTTTGGCTTTTAGCTTGGACTGCACATCACGAGCGGTGAAATCAATACCCAGAGCAATTTCTTCGTAATAATTATCCGCAAACTGTACCGGAATATTTTTGCCTAGCTTATTGATTTTCAATACGATTTCCAGTTCATGATGAACATCCTGCGTAAAGTCAGGCAGGTAGAAAGCGTTATTTTCTCTTAAAATGGCAGAATCGGGCTTGCTGAATATAACAGGCTCGGCGGGCCGCTCGTTTTGTAGTTCGGCGATATGCTCGGCATAATTTCGCCCAATGCAAAAAATCCGCATAAATGATGAATGTTCGAAGACAATACTGATCTAAAAGCAATCAAGTGGGTTTTGTTCCTCATTTTTGGAGGC